>JADHRU010000095.1 GCA_016777265.1 Synechococcus sp. BS30m-G31 | reverse complement strand
CACCTTTTTTATCGGTTGCATCGCGATCAGCGGAATCCCTCCTTTGGCAGGCTTCTGGAGCAAAGATGAAATCCTGGGACAAGCCTTCAATGCCTTTCCAGTGCTGTGGCTTGTCGGGTTCCTCACCGCCGGCATGACGGCCTTCTACATGTTCCGGCTTTACTTCCTCACCTTCGAAGGGGAGTTCCGTGGCAACGACAAGGCGATGCGAACATCGCTGCTTGCCGCCGTCGGAAAAGAGAACAAGGAGCATGGCGACCACGCCACCAGCGTTCATGAGTCGGCCTGGCCCATGACAGTCCCCCTCGCTGTTTTGGCTGTTCCATCTGTGCTGATTGGTTTGCTAGGAACGCCTTGGAACAGTCGCTTTGCGGGCTTGTTGAACCCTGAAGAAGCAGCGGAAATGGCCGAACATTTCAGCTGGGCGGAGTTCCTACCTCTGGCAGGAGCCTCAGTTGCCATTTCACTGGTGGGCATCACCCTGGCAGTTCTCGCTTATGCCCTGCGACGGATTGATTTGGGTCAGCTGGTTGCTGGTCGCTTCCCCACGATCAACGCCTTCCTGGCGAACAAGTGGTACCTCGATTCGATCAACGAAAAATTATTTGTTCGCGGTAGTCGGAAGCTCGCGAGAGAGGTACTTGAGGTGGACGCGAAGGTGGTGGATGGGGTGGTGAACCTCACCGGATTGCTCACCCTCGGTAGCGGAGAAGGCTTGAAATACCTGGAGACTGGCCGTGCGCAGTTCTATGCCTTGATCGTGTTTGGCGGCGTCATTGCGATGGTTGTTTTATTCGGTGTGATCGGCGGACCGATCAGCTGATCAAGATCGGCATGTGTGTCATCGCCTATCGAGGTGATGACACAGGCCCAGTGATTTCTACGATCCAGCCAGTGGAGAGCTGGGTAGTCCGTGATCGAGTTTGCAGTCGCCGGGCTGAGCGACCCCGTGCAAGCGACAGTTCCATGGTTGAGCCTGTCGATTTTGGTGCCCATCGGCGGAGCGCTGCTCATCCCTTTCATCCCCGACCAGGGGGAAGGCAAGCAAATTCGCTGGTATGCCCTGATCGTCACCCTGATCACCTTTCTGATCACGGTTGCGGGGTATCTGACGGGTTATGACCCCAGCCTGAGCGGTCTGCAGCTCTTTGAACGCGTTAGTTGGCTGCCAGAGATCGGTCTGACCTGGACCGTCGGAGCCGACGGGCTATCAATGCCCCTCATCCTGCTAACGAGCTTCATCACAAGCCTTGCCTGCTTAGCGGCCTGGCCGGTGACGTTCAAACCGCGTTTGTTCTTCTTCCTGCTTCTGGCAATGGATGGCGGCCAAATCGCCGTTTTTGCCGTGCAAGACATGCTGCTGTTCTTCTTGGCATGGGAGCTCGAACTTCTCCCGGTTTACCTGCTACTTGCCATCTGGGGCGGCAAAAAACGCCAATACGCTGCCACCAAATTCATTCTTTACACCGCAGGGAGCTCCCTGTTCATCCTCTTGGCTGCTCTTGCCATGGGGTTTTTCGGAGGAGGAACGCCAAGCTTCGAATACACAGCACTGGCTGCGAAAGACTTTGGCAGTGGCTTCCAGTTGCTGTGTTACGCGGGACTACTCATCGCCTTCGGGGTCAAGCTGCCGATTGTGCCGCTGCACACCTGGCTACCGGATGCCCATGGAGAAGCCACAGCGCCCGTGCACATGCTGCTGGCTGGCATCCTTCTGAAGATGGGTGGCTACGCCCTACTGCGATTCAACTGTGAGCTACTGCCAGCTGCCCATGCCCAGTTCGCACCACTGCTGATCGTTTTAGGAGTGGTCAATATCATTTATGCCGCCCTCACATCCTTCGCCCAACGCAATCTCAAACGGAAAATTGCCTACAGCTCCATCAGCCATATGGGCTTTGTGCTGATTGGCATCGGCAGCTTCAGTGTTCTTGGCAGCAGCGGCGCGATGTTGCAGATGATCAGCCATGGATTGATCGGTGCCAGCCTGTTCTTCCTCGTCGGAGCCACCTACGACCGCACCCACACGTTGCTACTGGATGAGATGGGCGGCATTGGCCAAAAAATGAGAATCATGTTCGCCCTTTGGACCGTTTGCGCCCTTGCCTCCCTTGCCCTGCCAGGGATGAGCGGTTTTGTGAGCGAACTGATGATTTTTGCAGGGTTCGCCACTGACGAGGCCTATACCCTTCCTTTCCGCGTGGTGATTTGCGGTCTGGCCGCCGTGGGCGTTGTGCTCACACCCGTTTACCTGCTCTCAATGCTGCGAGAAATCTTCTTTGGCAAAGAGAAAGCTGAGCTGGCTTCCCACACCAACCTGGTGGATGCCGAGCCTCGCGAGGTTTACATCATTGGCTGCTTACTGGTTCCGATCATCGGCATCGGTTTGTATCCACGCCTGATGACCGATAGCTTCAGCAGCTCCATCGAGGCTTTGGTGAGCCGTGATGTGACCGCTATGGAGCAACTCACGAAACCCACCGCCCCTTTAATTCGAGGTCAATCAACGGTTCCAGCCATCCTGCGCGCTCCGAACCTCAGCGCGCCAACTCCTAAGTGACGTATCGATGCGGTGGCCCTAGCGCCAGAACTTCTTAAGTTCGTTCGGCCGAGACGCCACATTCATGCGCCAGATCAATTTCGGACTGATCTTCGTTTTCGGGCTGATTACCGTGTTTTTCACCCTTGAAAACACAGCTCCCACCACTGTTCATGTCTTACCAGGGATGCAATACACCCTGCCTTTGGCCGGTCTGTTGCTGATGGTCGCCGGGATCGGTGCGGCATCCGCTTGGTTTTTCGCCACCTGGACGGGGATGCTGAACAACGTGGATCAACTGAGCAAAGCGACTGAATTTGAGGCTCAACAGGTTCGCATTCAAGAGCTGGAAACCGATCTCAATCGATATCGTTCCACGGTCGAAACGCAGCTTGGCCTTCTCCCTGCCACCACCGTGAGCACCAGCGAAGTCGACTCACCCATAAGCAGCACCTGAAGACGATCGTGATGCGGGGCTAGCCGACCAGCGATGGGGTCGATACCTTTTGACTAGAGAAGGGAGTCCATTGCATCAGGCGGTCCCCAACGAAGGTGCTGATGCCGGTGCCCGCCTTGCGATCCGACTTCTGCAAGATGCTGCCGAGCGGGGCGATCTCGATCCTTGGGACGTGGATGTGATTGCCGTCGTAGACGGTTTTCTTGATCAACTCAGGCAACGCATCGAAGTTCCGCGTCAAATCGCAGCGGCTTTGGCAGGACGCGGTGGCAGCTATGAACGGGATCTTGCAGAGAGCAGTGAAGCCTTTTTGGCCGCTTCAGTGCTTGTGGGTCTGAAAGCAGAAGTTCTCGAAGCCAGCATGCTTCCACCGCCCCCAGAAGTGGAGGAGTATTTCGACACCGACTTTGATGATCAGGGATGGCTGGATCCCAGCTTCGATTTACCCCGACGACCTGAACGTCATCTGCTGCGGCGTCCAGTGGCACCTCCACCACTCCGTCGGCCGGTAACGCTCGGAGAACTCATTGAACAGCTCGAGAGCATTGCCGGGCAGCTCGAGTCCGACGAACTGGAGATGCGCCGCCGTCAACGCCGCAAACGGTTCAGTACCCGTGACGCCATCAACCAAGTTGCCAACTTGGCGCACCGCGAAAAGTTACCGGAAACCACGGCAGCCCTCGGCGTGTTTCTAAACGGCTGGGAAGACGCCCTGGATTGGGTGGATTTTGAAGGCCTCGTCCAACGCTGGGGCCAGGTGGCCGCAGCTGATCTTGATCAAGACAGGGTGGGCGTGTTCTGGGCCCTTCTCTTTCTGTCCTCACAAGGCAGTGTGGAGCTCGAACAATCGCAATGGCTGCACGGACCACTACGGCTCAAACGGATCCCAGCAGCTGGCATCCCAACGCAATTACCGATCAGCAGCCTCCAGGTTGCGACCCCAATACCAGCGCCAACAGCCGTTGCTGCCTAAATTTGGTCTAATGTGCTGCCAATTCAGGAGCCCGAAACGCCAATGAAGGCGATGATTCTGGCGGCTGGCAAGGGGACAAGGGTGCAGCCGATCACACATGTGATCCCAAAGCCGATGATTCCAATCCTGCAAAAGCCAGTGATGGAATTCCTGCTGGAACTATTGAAGGAGCACGGTTTCACCGAAGTGATGGTGAACGTGTCGCACCTGGCCGAAGAAATTGAAAACTATTTCCGAGATGGTCAACGTTTTGGCGTTGAACTGGCCTACAGCTTCGAAGGACGCATTGAAGATGGAGAACTCATTGGCAGTGCGATGGGTTCTGCCGGTGGCCTGAAAAAAATCCAGGATTTTCAACATTTTTTTGACGACACCTTTGTTGTGCTCTGCGGTGATGCGCTGATCGACCTCGATCTCACCGAAGCGCTGAAGCGGCACCGAGAGAAAGGGGCCATCGCCAGCTTGGTCACCAAGCGCGTTCCCAAAGATCAGGTGAGCAGCTACGGCGTTGTGGTGACGGATGACGAAGGTCGGATTTCCTCGTTTCAAGAAAAGCCCAGTATCGATGAGGCCCTGAGCGACACGATTAATACTGGTATCTACATTTTTGAACCTGAAATTTTTGAGCACATCCCTTCAGGAGTGTCCTTCGATATCGGCTCAGATTTGTTTCCGAAGCTAGCGGCCTCTGGAGCTCCCTTCTATGCCATTCCAATGGATTTTGAGTGGGTGGATATTGGCAAAGTTCCCGACTATTGGCAGGCCATTCGTAGCGTTCTATCTGGTGATGTTCGCCAAGTGGGTATTCCTGGCAAAGAGATCCGTCCAGGCGTCTACACCGGCCTGAACGTGGCCGCTAATTGGGACAAAATCAATGTGACTGGGCCCGTATACGTCGGAGGGATGACGAAAATCGAAGACGGTGCAACGATTATTGGTCCCACAATGATTGGGCCTAGTTGTCATATTTGCGAAGGAGCCACGATTGATAATTCGATTATTTTTGACTACTCCCGTATTGGAGCGGGCGTTCAACTTGTTGAAAAACTTGTGTTCGGTCGTTATTGCGTTGGCAAAGATGGCGACCACTTCGATCTTCAAGAAGCCTCCCTGGATTGGTTGATCACCGATGCACGACGCCAAGACCTTGTGGAACCATCACCTCAACAAAAAGCGATGGCCGAGCTGCTTGGCACAGATCTCATGTCGTCAGTGAACTGATGTTCGCTTGATCAAGGATTAAGGGGATTCGCTCCTCTGCCTTAATCGCCATGAGATGCACACCCTGAACAATGCCGAGGTATTGCCGCACCTGCTCAGCGGCAATGGCAACGCCTTCCATCGCGGGATTCGATGCGCCTTCAAGACGCTCGATTAAGTGATCGGGAATGCATGCCCCTGGCACCACACGGTTAATAAACAGGGCAT
>JADHRU010000094.1 GCA_016777265.1 Synechococcus sp. BS30m-G31 | reverse complement strand
TAACGTTCTGCTCATGAGCTTTTTGGCAGGCCTCAACGACGCCCAGCGCCGGGCGGTGGATCACCACCAAGGACCTTTGCTTGTGGTGGCTGGTGCTGGGAGTGGAAAAACGCGTGCTCTCACCCATCGGATCGCCCATCTCATTGGTGAGCACGGAGCGGATCCAGGCCAAATCTTGGCAGTCACCTTCACCAATAAGGCTGCCCGGGAGATGAAGGAGCGGCTCGAGCTGTTATTGGCTCAACGCCTGGCCCAAAGTCAATTCGGACAGCCTTGGAGCACGTTGCCGCCCGTTGAACAGCGGCAGTTGCGATCCCGCATTTACAGGGAGATCACGAAGGAGCTTTGGATCGGGACATTTCATGCGTTGTTTGCTCGGATGCTTCGCTTCGACATCGACAAATTTCGGGATCCAGACGGACTCACCTGGACCAAGCAGTTTTCGATCTACGACGAAGCTGACGCCCAAAGCCTGGTGAAGGAGATCGTCACCCAGGAATTGCAGATGGATCCGAAGCGGTTCGAGCCCAAGAAGGTGCGCTGGGCGATCAGCAATGCCAAAAATCAGGGTTGGTTGCCGGATCAGCTCGAAGCCAATGCGGAAGGTCAGCGCGGCAAGCTCACGGCGGACGTGTATCGCCGCTACCGCAAAGCTTTGGCGGCGAACAACGCCTTGGACTTTGACGACCTTTTGCTTTTACCGGTTCAATTGCTCCAGCAAAACGAACAGGTGCGTCGGTACTGGCACCGGCGTTTTTGCCACGTGCTTGTGGATGAGTATCAAGACACCAATCGCACCCAGTACGACCTGATCAAGTTGCTGGTGACGGATGGGAAGGAGCCGCAGGATTACGACGATTGGTCTGGCCGTTCGGTCTTTGTAGTGGGGGATGCCGATCAGAGCATCTACAGCTTCCGTGCCGCTGACTTCACGATCCTGATGGGCTTTCAGGATGATTTTGGCGACCAGGTGACGGACGACACCACGCGCACGATGGTGAAGCTTGAGGAGAACTACCGCTCGACGGCCACGATTCTGGCGGCGGCGAATGCTCTGATTTCGAACAACACTGAGCGGATCGATAAGGTTCTCCGCCCCACCCGTGGCGAAGGGGAGCTGATCACGCTCACGCGCTGTGACGACGAAATTGCTGAGGCGGAAGCGGTGGTTCATCGCTTGCGCATGATGGAAGCCGCGAACCCAGACCTCAGCTGGGGTGATATGGCGGTGCTCTACCGCACGAATGCCCAGTCGCGGGCGATGGAGGAATCGTTAGTGCGCTGGGGTATTCCTTACGTCGTGGTGGGCGGGCTTCGCTTTTACGACCGCCGAGAGATCAAGGATTTGTTGGCTTACCTTCGCCTTTTGGTGAATCCTGCCGACACCGTCAGCCTGCTTCGGGTGATCAATGTGCCCAAGCGTGGAATTGGTAAAACCACCATTCAGCGCCTCACCGATGCGGCCAATCAGCTCGGTATTCCCCTCTGGGATGTGGTGAGTGATGCGGAAGCGGTGCGTTCGCTTGGTGGCCGTTCTGCCAAGGGATTGCTGCAATTTTGCGAGCTCGTGAATGATCTGAAAACTCAGGTGCAAACGGCTGCGCCATCGGAGCTGCTTCAGCAGGTGATGGAAAAAAGTGGGTATGTGAGGGAGTTGATCACGGAGGGAACCGATGAAGCCGAGGAACGCCGTCGCAATCTTCAGGAACTGGTGAACGCGGCCTTGCAATACCAGGAGGAAAACGACGAGGGCAACTTGGAGGGATTTTTGGCGTCTGCTGCGTTGTCGAGCGATGCCGATAACAAAGACACGGCAGCCGACCGTGTCACCTTGATGACCCTGCACAGCAGCAAAGGTTTGGAATTTCCTGTGGTCTGTCTGGTGGGGTTGGAGCAGGGGCTCTTCCCGAGCTATCGCTCTTTGGACGACCCTGCGTCCCTGGAGGAGGAACGGCGGCTTTGTTATGTGGGAATCACCCGCGCCAAGGAGCGCCTTTTCCTGTCCCATGCCAGCGAACGTCGTCTTTGGGGTGGCATGCGCGAGGCGGCCGTCCCGTCCGTGTTTCTTTCGGAATTGCCAGAGGCACTGGTGCAGGGTGATCTGCCGCAAAGTGGCGGAGCAGCTCTACGGCGCGAGCGTCGCTTGGATCGGCTGACCCGGGTCGATCGTGATCAACCCTCATCGGCCCCTGCTAATGCTGTGCGTCGTCGTCAGGCCGGACCAGTTCCTGGCCGTAGCTGGACTGTGGGGGACAAGGTCACCCATTCAAGCTTTGGGGTTGGAGAGATCACCCACACCTTTGGCAGTGGGGAAAAAATATCGATTGCGGTCAAATTTGTCGGGATGGGGCCAAAAATTTTGGATCCACGCCTAGCGCCGATTGAACCGATCACCAATAGCGATGGCTAGGTCCTCTACTCAGCCTGGATTGCTGCTGATTCGAGGCCTTGGCCACAGCGGAAGCACCATTTTGGATTTGGCCCTCGGAGCCCACCCCAGCATTGTTGGTTTGGGGGAAGCCGTACGGGTGTTGGAGCAGCCGCGGGTGGGTGAATCCCATAAGGGTCCTCAGCAGCTGCGGGGTGCGTTGCGCTTCGAGCGGCGCTGCACGTGTGGGGCCCTTGCCGGACGGTGTCCTGTTTGGGGACCGGTGCTCACCTGGTTGCCCCAGCACGATGACCGTCCTCTTTTAGAGAAGGTTGATCGTCTGATCACACCATTCACGTCCGGCTCTGCACGTTGGTTGGTTGAATCCTTTCAAGCGGACGAACAGTTGCTTGATGCGAGGGCTCTCGGCCGGCCCGTGCGGGTGATTCATCTGGTGCGGGATGTCCGTTCATGGGTGCATTCGGAGGCTCGACGCGGCGTTGAGCGGCATGGCCGCGGCCGATCCGTTGGTTGGAGATCGTTCGTGCGCTGGTGGAGAGTGAACCGTCGGCTAGAGCAGCGCCTGCGTCGGTCTGATTGTTCGGTGTTTCAGCTCGGCTATGAGGAATTGGCCTTGGCACCAGAAGCAGCATTGCGGCGTCTATGCGACTGGCTCGAGCTGCCGTTTGAGCCGGCGATGCTTCAACCCGGACTGCATTCCGGTAGCCATATCGTGTCCGGCAATCGCTTGCGGTTTGAGCCTGGTCAGAGTCACGCCATTCGTTACGACGCCGCCTGGCTCTCCTCCACAGCCCTGTCCATACGGGTGGCCCCGTTGCTCCCGGCGGTGGCTGCGATGAATCGTCGTCTCGTTTACAGCCATGGTTTGCTCGGCTCAACCTGGCCAGCGGCTTAATCTCCCCCCAGCAACCAACGGCCCGTGTCGACCGCCCAGCTGCCGATTCCGATTTTCATCGGCTACGACCCGCGTGAGCGCGCTGCCACCAACGTTTTGATCGACAGCCTGTATCAGCACAGCAGTGTGCCGCTGGCGATTACACCCTTGGTGACGCCGCAGTTGGAAAACCAGGGATTGTTCCACCGTGAACGGGATCCCAAGCAGAGCACCGCGTTTTCGTTCACGCGGTTCTTGGTGCCGTATTTGATGGGGTATCAGGGCTGGGCGCTGTTCATGGATTGCGACATGCTCTGCCAAGCCGACATCAAGGCGTTGTGGGATCAGCGCGATGATCGCTATGGCGCCATGTGCGTCCAGCACGAGCATGTTCCTGGAGAAACGGTGAAGTTCCTCGGCGAAGTGCAGAGCGCTTATCCGAAGAAGAATTGGAGTTCATTGATGTTGCTGAACTGCAGTCGTTGTACGAATCTCAGCGTGGATTACGTCAATACGGCGTCGGGTTTGGAGCTGCATCGTTTCCATTGGCTGGATGGTGATCATGAGATCGGAGCCATTCAGGGGGGATGGAACCACTTGGTGGATGTGCAACGCCCTCCAGAACAGGAGGAGCCGGCGCCAATGTTGCATTGGACTTTGGGTGGACCTTGGTTTCGCGAACAGCGCACGATGGGAGGTCCGTTGGCCGCTCAATGGTTTGCTGCCCGTGATGAAGCCATCAAGCTCTGGGATTAATGGCCATTCAGAAATGTGTCGTTGCTGTTCCAGCTCGTTTGCAGTCGTCGCGGCTGCCCAACAAGGTGCTGGCCGATATCGGTGGTAAACCGATGATTCAGAGGGTTCTTGAGCGTTGTCAGGAATCCACTGCGGTCGACACCGTTGTTCTCTGCACCGATAGCCAGGAGCTTCAGCAGCGGGCAGCCGTTTGGGGATTTCCCGTCTTGATGACAGCTGAATCCTGCAGCTCCGGTAGCGACAGGATTGCTTCTGTGGCCGGTGCGCTGATGGAGCTCGCGTGGGGCAATGCAACCCCGGTCGCAGAGCAAACCGCTGTGATCAATGTTCAGGGGGACCAGCCGTTTATCGATCCCCACGTGATCGACGCGATGGCGGCTGAGTTTCGCCGCCTTGACCCCGTCCCAGCGGTCGTGACTCCTGTGTATGGCTTGAAGCCAGAGACGGTTCACAATCCCAATGTGGTGAAAACGTTGTTGGCCCACGATGGGCGCGCCTTGTATTTCTCGCGGTCCGCGATTCCCCACGTGCGTGATGTGGATCCATCGGAATGGCATCGCCACACCACGTACTGGGGACATGTGGGGATGTATGGCTTTCGTGGGGATGTGTTGGCGGGTTGGAATCGACTCCCAGCCTCACCCCTCGAAGATTTGGAACGTTTAGAGCAGCTCCGTTTGATCGAGGCTGGTCTCACCATCGCCACCTTTGAAGTGCAAGGCACCTCTTTATCGGTCGACACCGCTGAACAGTTGGAACAGGCACGCGCGATGGTTTGATCAAATTGGCGCGTTTCTTCTGCCATGAATAACGTCGGAATGTGATTCTTCCGCTCGTAAGGCGGTTTTGTGGTGTGAGTGATTTGAAGTGCCCATTTAGCGGCGTTGTTGGTGCGGTCACTCCTGCTGCGGGTACCAGCAATCAACACTGGTGGCCCAATCAGATCAAGCTCGGACTGCTGCATCAGCACCACCCCGCTTCTAATCCCTTAACAGAGGGGTTTGATTATCCCTCTGCCTTTGCTGCACTGGATTTTGAGGGTCTCAAGGCGGATTTGAGGGCCTTGATGACGGATTCGCAGGACTGGTGGCCAGCCGACTGGGGGCATTACGGCGGTCTCTTCATTCGAATGGCCTGGCACAGCGCTGGGACGTATCGCAGTGCTGATGGACGTGGTGGTGCGGGTCATGGCAACCAGCGTTTTGCACCTTTAAATAGTTGGCCCGACAACACCAACCTCGATAAAGCGCGTCGGCTGCTCTGGCCGCTCAAACGCAAGTATGGGAATGCCATTTCCTGGGCGGACCTCATCATTCTTACGGGCAATGTGGCCCTCGAGTCGATGGGTTTCCCCACGCTTGGCTTCGGGGGTGGTCGTACGGATATTTGGCAACCCGAAGACGATATTTTTT
>JADHRU010000093.1 GCA_016777265.1 Synechococcus sp. BS30m-G31 | reverse complement strand
ATGTAGAGATTACCTCATTAGTTAATAACGTAAATATGGGTAATTCAAATTATGATGAAGCCAAACCTACAGAAACAGTGCCAACATTCGCTGAGAATGTTGAGATCGAAACTACCCCTGTTCCCTTTTTGCCGCCAAATCTGAAGCTCGATTCCTGCAACGCAAAGAAGGGCTAGATCAAACCACCTACAGCCTACTAAGGGTGAAAGATTCAGGTATCGCCCATGAGCTATACCTCCAATTGGAGGCGGGTGAAACGAGCTTCGAGAAGCTGGCAACGAACTACAGCGAAGGGCCTGAGCAACGCAGTGGCGGCAGGGTGGGACCCACCCCGATCTCGCGCGCCCATCCCCAGCTTCAACAACTTCTACGAACCGCCCCCGTCGGAGTCGTTCTCGAACCCTTAGCCATTGAGCAGTGGTGGGTGGTGGCCCGCCTAGAAGAGCGCATGGAGGCCAGCTTTGACGACGCCATGCGACAACGGATGGCGAGCGAACTTCTTGAGCAATGGATCACAACTGAAACGAACCATCTCGTCAAAGCGGTTTGCAGCCGCGAGAATGGTCCTTAGCAAGCCTGCCTCTCCTGACTTCAACCTCATCCAATGGGCTGCAGGCCCTGAAGCAAATCTTCCTCGAACGCGGTGAGCCTCTTCGCTATGAGCTAGGCCAACCGCTAAGCGAAGGACGCTTCATTCCTGGACAAGTGCTGTTGATCGAACGCGGCACAGCCCGCCTTCTGGGTGAACAAGAGGGCCGTCTCAGCACCCTGTCCAAACTGCATGCAGGAGAACTGGTTGGAGCGGCTTCTCTCTTAAGAGGCTCTCCCTGCGAAGACGTGCGAGCAGCATCTGAGCTTGTCGTGCGCAGGCTGAGCGACAACGACTTTTTGGATCTAGCGCAAAACGACCCAACCATTCGGGCTGAATGCCTCGGCCATCTTTGGACAGCCGAACTGGCATCGCTACTGCAGATCCTCCTGGATCAAACCCCCAAACAAACGCGATCGCTGAACAGCTGGATTGAAGACCTGCTGCCCCAAGCGCAGATTTTCGATGCCGCAAACGCTGCTGCAGTGCAACAAGCACTGGAAGCCAATCAACGCCTCTTCCTCGCAGGAGAACCCTCAAATACACGTGATGCCGCACTCGGCCAGGAGCTCACAAGCGCAGAACAGGTCGCTGCATTAGCACCTGAACAACAGCAACGTCCTTTGAGAGTGATTGCGCTGCCTGATGCAGCCATCCATGCACTCAGGCAAACAGACGCTGCGGAGGTGGTCAAAACAGAAATCATTGGCAACACCTCCGTAGACGATGCACAAGAAGCAGAGATCCCCAAGGCCCCACTACGACCTCCCGTTAGTCGCTTCAACAGCGAACAAGAAGACGATCAGAACTTCTTCGTAGGCGGAGAGGGGGCATTACAGGAAACCCTCGCCTGCTTCCAGATGCTGGCCAAGCTGATGAAGCTGCCATTCCGGCGTGACGCGATTGAGAAGGTTCTGCGCGATCAATTGAGGCGCGGCCAAACCCCAACCCTGCGTTTATGCGGCCAGATCGCAGCAGGTCTTGGCTTGCATGTTTCCGGTGCCAAGGTTGCTGCCCGTTTCGGGACCCGCCTTCAGACGCCCACCATGATCCCCTGGCAGGGCGGCTTCGCGCTGGTGACTCGCAGCGATGAACGCGGAATCATGCTCGCCTCACCAAGCCAGGGATTCGTCGATCTGCCTTCTTCAACACTGGAAGAAGTCTTCCCAGAGGGAATCGAGCTATTGCTGCTCGATCGCACCAACACCACGCCTGAACAGAAGTTCGGCCCGGGGTGGTTCTGGCCAGCGCTCAAGCGCTACCGCACCGTTCTGATACAGGTTCTGGCAGCCAGCTTCGTCATTCAGCTGTTCACACTGGCGAATCCGTTGCTGATTCAGGTGATCATCGACAAGGTGATTAATCAGCGCAGCCTTGACACGCTTCAAGTGCTGGGGATTGCCCTAGTGGCAGTCACCATTCTCGAAGGAGTCCTTGGAAGCCTCAAAACGTTCCTCTTCGCTGAAACCACCAATCGCATCGACCAGCGTCTGGGTGCAGAAGTGATCGACCACCTGCTGCGCTTGCCCCTTGGCTATTTCGACAAGCGACCCGTTGGCGAACTGGGCTCAAGGATCAGCGAGCTGGAGAAGATCCGCAACTTCCTTACTGGCCAAGCCCTAACCACAGTGCTTGATGCCGCTTTCTCGGTGATCTACATCGTGGTGATGCTGTTTTACAGCTGGTTGCTCACCCTCATCGCCCTAGCTGTGCTGCCCATTCAGGTGGGACTCACTTTGCTTGGCGCACCGCTGTTCCGACGTCAATACCGAAAAGCTGCGGAAGCCAACGCCAAAACGCAAAGCCACTTAGTGGAAGTGCTTACCGGTATCCAAACGGTGAAGAGTCAGAACGTGGAAATGGTGAGCCGTTACACCTGGCAAGAGCGCTATGCCGAATACATCAGCAGCACCTTTGAGAAAACCATCAGCGGCACGGCACTGAGTCAGACCTCCCAGGTGCTGCAGAAAATCTCTCAGCTGCTCGTGCTTTGGGTGGGTGCCACCTTGGTTCTCTCTGGCGACCTCACCCTGGGGCAATTGATCGCCTTCCGGATCATTTCCGGGTATGTGACCCAGCCATTGCTGCGGCTTTCCACCATCTGGCAGAGCATCCAAGAGCTGAAGGTGAGCTTCGAACGTCTCGCCGATGTAATCGATACACCTCAGGAATCGAACGAACTCGATAAGGCCAAAGTGCCTCTCCCCTCCCTCCAAGGAGACGTGAGCTTTGAAAACCTCAGCTTTGCCTTCAGCAAAGGCTCACCAACCGTTCTCAAAGACGTGGACCTGCATGTGAAGGCTGGAACCTTCGTGGGAATCGTGGGACAGAGCGGTAGCGGAAAAAGCACCTTGATGAAATTGCTCCCCAGGCTCTACGCGCCGGATCAAGGCCGGATCCTGATCGATGGCTACGACATCGACAAGGTGGAGCTCTATTCCCTCAGGCGCCAAATTGGCATCGTGCCCCAGGACCCGCTTCTGTTTTCAGGCAGCGTGAGTGAAAACATTGCCCTCACCCAGCCTGACGTGGGAGCCGACGCGATCGTGACGGCAGCGAAGATCGCCTGCGCCCATGACTTCATCATGGAGCTGCCCAGCGGTTATTCAACGCCGGTTGGTGAACGGGGAGCGTCTCTTAGCGGCGGACAACGGCAACGGATCGCGATCGCCAGAACCCTGCTCGCCAATCCAAAACTTCTCGTGATGGATGAAGCCACCAGCGCTTTGGATTACGAAACCGAGCGCAAAGTTTGCGACAACTTGATCCAGGCGTTGCATGACTGCAGCGTGTTTTTCATCACCCATCGCCTATCCACCGTGCGCCGGGCAGACCGGATTGTTGTGATGCATCAGGGAGCCGTTGTTGAACAAGGGACTCACGATGCCTTGATGGAAAAACGAGGCCGGTACTACGCCCTTTATCGCCAACAGGAGGCCAGCTGAGCATGACCACGCCAAACAAGAAACAGCCTTCCAAGAGCAGCAACACGGGCACCAATCCGATCGGCAATCTGGTGCGCCAAGCCCAAAACAGGCTGGAAAGCACTGTCAGCACAAGCGATCACAATGAAGCTGTCCTCCAGCAAAGTCAGGTTTGGGTGAAAGCGGTGACCTGGGGCCTGATCGGTACCACCGTCTTTGGAGTGGCTTGGCTCGGCATTGCCCGCACAGAAGAGGTGGTGGTTGCAAAAGGAAAACTCGAGCCGGAGGGAAACGTCAAAGAGGTTCGAGTCCCAGGGGGGGCCGTAGTGGAGGAGATCCTGGTCAAAAACGGGGAGCGAGTGAGTGAAGGCCAGGCTTTGATTTTGCTGGATCAGGAGAGCACGGCCGAACAGCTCAAATCATTGGAACAAGGTGTGATCGAAAAAACATCTCAAATCAATCAAAAACAAGCACAGCTATCGCTTAAAAACCTTGAGCGCGAACGCACATTCGAACTGAATCGTGAACAGCTGGCAACAACCCGCGAGAATTTAAGACTTGAAACTCAAATCCTTAACAGACTGGAAGGACTAGCCAAAGAAGGTGGCATACCTGATATCCAATACCTGCAGCAACGCAACAAAGTGGCAGGCCTCAAGGGAGATTTAATCAAGTTGGAACTTGAAGGCAAACGCCAAATCAATCAGATCAACCAGCAGATTGAACAACTCAATGCTGAACTGGCTGGGCTACGCAGCGAACGCGCTCAACTCAATGCCAACCTCACAGAAGTAAAGGTCACCAATAAGAATCAAACCCTTCGAGCCCCTGTCAGCGGCATTGTTTTTGACCTGAAACTAAACAACCCCGGTTACATCACGCAAGCCCAATCATCTCAAGCGGCGTTAAAGGTGGTGCCCTTTAACACCTTGGAAGCCGATGTGGAAATCCCAAGCAACAAAATTGGTTTTGTGCGCATTGGTCAACCAGCCGACATCAGCATTGACTCCTTTCCCGCCAGTGATTTTGGAGTCTTAGAAGGGACGGTCCAATCGGTTGGATCCGATGCTCTCCCACCAGATCAACAACAAATGCGTCAGGGATATTCATTCCCCGCCGTCATCAAACTAGACAGCCAACAACTCAAAATCAAAGACGGCAAAAGGTTGCCATTACAAGTGGGGATGTCTCTCACCGCTAATATTAAATTACGCAGCGTGAGTTACTTGCAGTTACTCCTAAATACCTTTCAGAACAAAACTGATTCCCTTAGAGAGCTCTAACCATCAAAGCTGCACAGCTTCTTGCTGCTTGGTCTCCGCTTTCCAAACTCTCCAGCGCAACTCCACCCCGTCTGGCAGATCCACCACAACCGGCCAAGACGCGTTGTAGGGAATCAAATAGGGCTGCTTGCCGAGGGATAAAAAGGATCTGCCTTGGGGTTGTTCTTGAGTACAAGCCATGCGCGTACTCAGCACAAGCACGGGCCCACTCACTTCAAACAGAGCCTTTCCAGAAGCTTTAGGCAGTCGCTGCATCGATAAAGACGGACCCGACAAGCGTTTGACATTGCAGTCAATGTCTACTTCCTTCCCCACGATCAACTGGACGCGCCAATCGAGTGGATGGGCCGAAATCATCGCGTCGTCGCTCTTCGGCAGCAAGCCCGAGGGCTGAATCACCCAACGTTTCAAGCCTTGCTTGGGTGCTGGATAACCACTCAGGTCAAGACGAGGAATCGCAACAGCGGGCGCTGAAGCAGCAACCATCAACAGCGGCAGCGCCAGCCTCAAGAATCCCAGACCCATGGTCATACCCCTACGGCAACAGAATGCAAGCATGACCGATTCCACCGCGATTGCCCTGCTCTCGGGAGGGCTTGATTCCGCAACGGCTGCTGCGCTCGCCATCAAGTCAGGCTTCCGCGTGATTGGCCTCTCCTTTGATTACGGCCAGCGCCATCGACGGGAGCTT
>JADHRU010000012.1 GCA_016777265.1 Synechococcus sp. BS30m-G31 | reverse complement strand
CCGATGTATGGAAGACCACTCCTTTCATCACCCTCATTCTTTTGGCCGGTCTCCAAACGATTCCGGAGGATCTTTACGCCGCCTTTCGCCTGGAGGGCGGCACTGCATTCCAGGCCTTAAGACGCGTCACCATCCCTCTGCTACTGCCATACATCCTGCTCAGCCTCCTATTCAGGCTGGCGCAAGCTTTTGGTGTGTTCGATTTAATTCAAGTGCTTACTGGGGGAGGACCAGCAGGGACGACGGAGAGCCTTGCTCTTTATGCCTATCTGAACGGCATGCGCTTTCTTGATTTCGGCTACAGCGCCACCGTGATGATCGGTGGATTCCTACTGCTCTCTCTGTTGATTCTGCTCGGAGCTCTGTTGCTCCGCATGACAGGAGCCCTGCGGGCGATGCAGCCATGAGCATGAGCCGTTCCTGGCTAGCCAGCCGACATGCCGTCTTGGTCACATTGCTGCTGATCTGGTCTCTCGCCCCAATGGCTTGGCAACTCATCAGCTCCTTCACAAGTTCCGAGGCCCTCGTTAACGGAGCGATTCCATTTGAGCAGCGCTGGACATTGATTCATTACCGCGAACTCCTATCCAGCGACCCACCGTTCTGGCGATATTTGTTGAATAGCACCGTTGTCGCTGGTGTTTCAACAGTTCTAACCCTCGTCTTGGCTGTTCCTGCGGCTTATGTCTTGGCTCAACTCCCGCTGCGATGGCGTCGAGGCATCAGACGTGCGGTGATGGCGGCTGCACTTTTTCCTTACGTGCTGTTGTTTTTGGCCCTGCTCGAATTGGCGCGGAACTTTCAATTAGGCAACAGACTTTTCGCCCTCGCATTGCCATACAGCGCCCTGGCAATGCCCCTCGCACTTCTCCTGCTCACGGCAGCCTTCGAGGGTTTGCCCAAAGATCTCGATGATGCAGCCAGGCTTGAAGGACTCACTCTGCGTCAAAGACTGCGATGGGTGATGCTGCCGCTGATCGCGCCTGCATCAGCCAGCACAGCGATCCTCGTTTTTCTGTTCGCGTGGAATGAATATCCCATCGCGCTGACCTGGCTCAGCCGCAGCGATTTACTAACCCTTCCAGTCGCGATGGCACGGATTGCAGGATCATCGATTTACTCCATTCCCTATGGGGCCTATGCAGCTGCCACAGTGCTTGGAGCGATTCCACTCTTGTTACTTGTGTTGTTGTTCCAGCGCCAAATCGTGAGTGGACTCACCAATGGAGCGATTAAGGGATGACACTCAGCCTTAACGCCATCACCAAAACATTCGGCAGCCGAACGATCCTCCATAACCTCGATCTGAGCGTGGGCAATGGTGAATGCGTTGCATTGTTAGGACCTAGCGGTTGTGGCAAAAGCACGGCTCTTCGCTTGATTGCGGGGCTCGATCAACCGGATAGCGGCTCGATCAGCATCGATGGCGCTGAAATGGTCGACGTCCCGGCGGAAGACCGCAGGATCGGCATGGTGTTTCAGAGCTATGCCCTGTTCCCCCACCTCAGTGTTCGCGAAAATTTGGAGCTGGGGCTGCGCATGCGCGGCAGCCATGGAGCAGCCCGTGATCAGCGCATCAAGACGATTCTGGAAGTGCTGCAACTCAGCCACCAGGCTCATCAAAGGCCATCGCAATTATCTGGAGGCCAGCGGCAACGTGTCGCATTGGCACGCGCCCTGCTCCGTGATCCCTTGGTGTATTTGCTGGATGAGCCCATGAGCAACCTCGATGCCCAGTTGCGCGAAGAATTGCGGCCTGAACTGAAACGGTTGATGCTTGGCGGGTCACAACCGGTGGTGTACGTGACCCATGACCAACAAGAGGCCATGGCACTTGCCGACCGAATCGCCGTGATGCGCCATGGACGCATTGAACAAATCGGCACACCGCGGGAGTTGTATCACCACCCCGCCACCAGCTTTGTGGCCCAATTCATCGGACGTCCACAGATGAACATGCTCAACGCTGACAACGGACGAACGTTGGGCATCCGTCCAGAGGATCTACGCCTTGATCCCAATGGCATCCCATGCCAAGTCGAAAGCCGTGAATGGCATGGAGCGAGTCAACTCGTCTTGCTTCGTTGCGAACGCGGGCAACTCCGTTTGGTTTGTGCTGGCGACCAACACATTGGGGAGAATCCGCACGTGAGTTGGCTCAAAACGTCTGAGCATTTTTTCGATGGTCAAACCGGCAAACGTATTGATAACCAATCATTTCGATTCGATTAAATCCAACGTTTGAGAAGTTCAGCATGCGCTGAAGCGTCGGCTTGAATCCGTTCGATCACCCCCCAATCAGCTTTCTGATCAGCTTGAGCCATCCACTGAGCGGCCAGATCCTCGAACCTGGGTAAGTGATCAAGCTGAACACAGGGCACCTGGGCCATCGCAGCAGCAGCATCCACTTTTGGGTCGTAACTCAACGCTGCCATCGGACACCCGGCAAGTCTGGCCAAAATCAACGCATGAAGACGCATCGGCAACACCAACCGAGCTGTTCTGACGAGGTCAAAAACATGATCCAAGGAGCGTGGTGTGACCGTTGTGCTCCGAGCTAAAAGGGTTTTAGGCAATAGCTTTTGGTCAACAAGAGTGTTAAGTAGGGGGCCATCTTGATGTTGATGAAAGGCCATCCAACACACAGATACATCAAGGCTTGTTGCCACTGAATCCAAGGCTCGGAGAAGAATTTTCCAGCGAGGGACATCCAACAGATCCGTTGGTCGCCAACTCAGAACGATGCTCCCCCCTCCAGCCCAGGGCTGACTTGGCATTTGCCACACCGGGTCGGCAGCCATGCACATCGGTAAGTTCGGCGCCCAGGATTGAGCCAGCCGAAGCGAGGCTTGATCCCTCCAACTCGCAGCAGTACAAAACGGCAGAGCCAAACGTACAAGCCATCGACTCGTGGATCGGCGTAATGGGCCGAGGCCTTGCCCCCAAAGCACAACACGACGACGACGCAACCGCGCGAGTGTGATTAAAAGCAAGTAATAAATCAGGCTACGAAAACTCGTGCTGTCTTGAAGAAGACTGCCGCCCCCAAGGATCAGCACATCCGCTTGCAAAACAGCCATCAAACTGAAGCGAAGCGAACGACGATTCACGATGCGGGCGTGTGGTGCCATTCCCTGCACCTCCACCTGATCATGGGCCGTAATGATCAGTGGGCTCGAAACTGGTAAAGCCTGCAGAAGAACCTGAAGTAGGGCGTCATCTCCCAGGTTGTGTTCACCGTAATACCCACAAAGCAACAACGAGGCCGGTTCGGATCGGGGCATCGGCGTCTTCCCGAACGTTTCGTCCATTATCCGTCGATTCGGATTTCTACACTGCGCCTATGCACTCTTTGTCTCTCGGTACCTGGTGGATCCACGTCGCCTCAGTGATCGAATGGTCTCTAGCCATTGTTTTGATGCAGCGTCGTGGCTTGAACGGAATGGCACTGGCCATGCTTCCAGCCCTCGTGAGTGCCATGGCTGCCTGTACCTGGCATTTATTCGATAACGCTGAATCGTTGAGGGGCCTGGTCACCTTGCAGGCTTGGTTCACGTTGATCGGAAATTGCACGCTGGCCTTTGCAGCCTGGAAACTTTTACCCACCAAAACGGCTTAAACCATGGAGTTCGATCCAGCTCCGCTGTTCGCGTTGTCTCTGATCCCTTATCTCTGCTTTCTGTATTGGCTCCGCAAAAGCGAAGCGCTGCCAGTTTTGGCACAACGGGGATTTCAACTCACCCTGCTGTTTGTCGGAGTCACAATCGTGGCCGCGATTATTGCGCTGCGTTGTTGTGATGCAGAACTGGTGGATATCGATGTGTTGCACGGCGGCGCGGAGGCCTTTCTCACTCTCGCCAACACGGTTTTAGTACTCGGTCTCGTCCTAGACCGTCAAAAAAGGGTGAATAACTCTTAAGAGTCGTGAGTCTGGAGTCGTTCTGCTCAGATGATGGGATATCGAACATTGGCCCGAATGTTGCTGACCCACCTCTTCGCGATCACCCCTGCCACCCTCACCTGGTCTCCGAAAGTTGCTCTGGTGATGATCGTGTGCAACGTAATTGCCATCGGCATTGGTAAAGCCACGATTAAGTACCCCAACGTTGGTGCCCAACTACCAAATGCCTCATTCTTTGGCGGCATGAGCCATGCAGCCCTTCTTGGCACAACAAGCCTTGGCCACATCATTGGTATTGGTGCGATCCAGGGCTTAGCCGCTCGAGGCGTGCTCTGAAGATCACTTTTGGGTGATTCATCGAGGGGCATTACGTTCTCTTGAGATTCAGATCAAATAGCGCAAGAGTCGAAGTCCATACCGTTCAAAGCGGTATTGGAACAAGAGATTGGATAAGTCTCGAGCCGATGAGGTTCGGGACAGTCCATGAATGATGCGTTCAACCCTTCGATCAGCCGAAGACGAGTCCAATCCCCACCAGGTGCGTCGTGCCAATTTTCCGGCAACGCGCCAGCGCCAACCAAACCAACGATGAAGCGCCTGTTCATAGGTTTGACGTATGGCATCGGCTTGATCAACACTCTCGGAATTCAGCAGTGTTTCAGCGAGCAGATCAGCACTGTCGATCGCATGACGAATACCCTCACCTCCGAGGAGGTTCGCCGTACTCGCAGCATCCCCGACTGCCAATAACGCGCCCGATCCAAGCGACTCTTGTCTGGCTATGGAGCTAGACACCACGCCGCCATGGCGATCCAGTACGGCACATCCTTCAAGTTTGCAGTTGCGAAGCAACGCCTGAAGTCGAGCCAAAAGATCGCTCTTCGACCCATTGCCGTGCTGTGGCGGAAGACAACAAACCCCCACCTTGAGGCGATTGTGCTCCATCGGAAAAACCCATCCATATCCATGGGGAATCCAGCGAGTCCCGAGGAAAAAACTGATGCGGTCGAGCCATCGGGCCGAAACGCGATCGTCCGCCTGTAAGAGCCACTCCACACCGACGCCCTCCAGCAAAGGATCGGCCGTCGATGGCTGTGGAACAGAGACTTGTCGCAACAAACATCGTGAAGAGCCTGTGGCGTCAATGACCCATTTCACATGTCTGTGTTGACGACGGCCATCGACGTGTTGAAGAAGAACATGGGCACCATCACTGTGGAGCGACTCGATCCGAACAGTGCAGCCCGTTACAACTTCTGCCCCGGCAGCGTGAGCACGGGACCACATGGCCGAACGCAATCGACCAAAGTCCAACACCACCCCAAGAGGATTGGCATCCCACCACTGATGCTCATGTCCGCTCGGATCCAGTACTTGCCAACCTGACCAGGTCGCAGACCACGCGGACTGGGGAATATTGAGCCGTAAAGCCTCACATCGAGACAATGCGGCACTCGAAAAAGAATTCCGATGCGAGTCAGTGAGGCGCTCGACGAGGATCACCTCACGCCCTGCTTCAGCTAGAGCGGTGGCCAGACGCGCTCCGGCTGGGCCGGCTCCTGCAACTAAAAAGGTCATCCCAAAACGGGAAAGCGATCAAGCTTGAACAGCTTGGAACGAGGACGATGTCGGCAGATCACCAGAGCCCAAACCAAAGCGCTGCTGAATTTTCATACACATCTGCTTAGGCGTCAGACCCAAAGCCTCTTTGCTTTGCTGCGGAGTGGCATGGTCCACCAGTTGATCAGCAATACCGATCCTTAAAACAGGAACATTGATGTCGTGATCATTGAGGGACTCCAAGACGGCTGCACCAAATCCACCAGACAATGTGCCTTCTTCCATGGTGACGACACGAGAAACCCGACGGGCCAAAGGATGAATGAGGGCCTGATCAAGAGGTCTTACGAAACGCGCATTGATCACGGAGGCGGATAGACCAGCGGCCTCTAAGAGCGCTGCCGTTTCCATGGCTGGGGCCACCATGGAGCCATAGGCAACGATCACCAAATCATTACCGTCCCGCAGTAATTCCCCTCGGCCAATCGCAAGGGCTTCCCAACCTTCTTCCATCAAAAGGACCCCCTCTCCAGACCCACGGGGAATCCGCAGAGCGGTTGGTCCATCGTGTTGGAGACAGGTGACCATCATCTGCTGCAACTCAGCCTCATCCTTCGGCGCCATCACGGTGAAGTTGGGAACAGCCCGCAGGTAGCTGATGTCGTACTGACCCTGATGCGTTGGGCCATCAGCACCAACAATGCCAGCACGATCGAGAACGAACGTGACAGGAAGCTTCTGAATTCCGACGTCATGAATGAGCTGGTCGAAAGCCCGCTGAAGGAAGGTGCTGTAAATCGCCACAACGGGGCGTAAACCTTCACAGGCCATGCCTGCGGCAAGCGTTACCGCATGCTGCTCAGCAATTCCGACATCAAAATACTGACCCGGAACAGCTTTTTGGAGTAGGTCGAGTCCAGTGCCGGTTGCCATCGCTGCGGTGATACCAACAACGCGACTGTTTTGTTCACAAAGCTTGACCAAGGTTTGGCCAAACACCTTGCTGTAACTCGGAGGCTTTGGTTTTGTTGATGGAATGGCCTTACCGGTGCTCAAGTTGAATGCCGACTGGGCGTGATAGCCAACTTGATCAGCCTCGGCATAGGGATAACCCTTGCCTTTCTTGGTAACGACATGAACCAAAACAGGTCCACCATCACGGTGGGCCGCTTGGAACGTGCGGGTCATCTCGGCGATGTCGTGACCATCGATCGGCCCCATATAGGTGAAGCCGAGCTCCTCAAAAACGGCACCCACTTTGGGGACCGCCAAACGACGCATGCTGCCTTTTAAACGGTTCAGTTCGGCAGGAAGCTCACCTCCCATAAACGGCAGATGACGAACACTTTCTTCGACGCTTCCAGAAATGAACTGCATCGGAGGGCTCAGTCGAGCCCGGTTAAGCACGCTCGAAAGAGCACCAACCGGCGGTGAAATCGACATGTCGTTGTCGTTCAACACCACCAGGAAAGGGGTGTTTGGCAGGTGCCCAGCGTGGTTAATCGCTTCAAGGGCCATGCCCCCCGTTAGGGCTCCATCTCCAATAACTGCAACACACTTGAAATCCTCTCCGCGATTATCGCGGCCCAAAGCCATTCCAAGGGCTGCTGAAATCGACGTGCTGGCATGACCGGCACCGAAGTGATCGAATCGGCTTTCGGATCGCTTCAAATATCCAGCAACACCATGTTGCTGACGCAGCGAATCGAACGAATTGAAGCGACCAGTGATCAACTTGTGGGGATAGGCCTGGTGACCAACGTCCCAACACACTTTGTCCCGATCCAGATCGAGCGTTTGATACAGAGCAAGGGTGAGTTCAACGACACCGAGCCCTGGCCCAAGGTGTCCACCACTGGTCGAAACAACGCCCAGATGGCGTTCCCTGATCTGACGGGCAACGTCTTCGAGTTCAGCAAGACTGAGGCCGTGCAACTCGTTCGGATGCTTGAGATCTCCGAGATGCATGCACAACCCGCTCCTTGTTGTTCAATCTACGGCTTCCTTCCCTTTGAAAGAGGCCCCCGGGGGTTGAAAGAATGGAGAGATGACCGATTACCTGCAGAAGATCCTCCGAGCGCGCGTCTACGACGTCGCCCGAGAAACCCCTCTCGATCCAGCTCCCAACCTCAGCCAAAGGCTGAACAATCAAATTTGGTTGAAACGAGAAGACCTACAGCCGGTGTTCTCGTTCAAGCTTCGAGGCGCCTACAACCGGATGGTGCAGCTCCCTCTTGAGGAACTTCAACGCGGTGTCATCGCCTCAAGTGCTGGCAACCACGCCCAAGGAGTGGCTCTAAGCGCGCGCCGTTTGGGTTGCAGGGCGGTGATTGTGATGCCCAGTACGACACCCGACGTCAAAGTCCGCGCCGTGCGTGCCTTGGGTGGCGAAGTGGTCTTACACGGCGAGACCTACGACGAATGCTCGGCAGAAGCCCAAAAGCGTTGTGAGGCAGAGGGCTTGACCTACATCCACCCCTTCGACGACCCGGAAGTCATCGCTGGTCAAGGCACCATTGGGATGGAAATCATGCGGCAAAGCCAAGAGCCGCCGGATGCGATTTATGTCGCCGTTGGGGGAGGGGGATTGATCGCAGGGATTTCGGCCTACGTGAAGACGCTTTGGCCGGAAACAGAAGTGATCGGAGTCGAACCCATCGATGCTGATGCGATGACCCAATCACTGCGATGCGGACATCGCGTCGAGTTGGACAAGGTGGGTTTGTTTGCCGATGGCGTCGCTGTTCGAAAGGTTGGCAAGCACACCTTTGACATTGCTCGTCGTCATGTGGATCGCATGGTGACGGTGGACACCGATGCCATCTGTGCCGCCATCAAAGACGTGTTTGAGGACACACGTTCAATCCTTGAACCAGCTGGAGCCTTAGCGATCGCCGGCTTGAAACAGGACGTGGCCAATCAAAACTTTGAGGGGAAACGTCTTGTCGGGGTGGCCTGCGGGGCGAACATGAATTTCGAACGATTGCGCTTCATCGCTGAGCGGGCTGAGCTCGGCGAGGAGCGCGAAGCGATGTTCGCCGTGGAAATCCCTGAAAAGACAGGAAGTCTTCGTGATTTGTGTCGTTGCTTGCACGATCGCAGCCTCACCGAATTCAGCTACCGAATGACGGAGGGAGATCGTGCCCAAATTTTCATTGGGGTCCAGGTCAACGATGAACAAGACCGATTAGCCCTCGTCGGACATCTGTCCAACAACGGCTTTCCCTGCCTTGATCTGAGCGACAACGAATTTGCGAAAGTTCATTTGAGGCACATGGTGGGTGGACGCCTGCCGAGCTCAGCTCGAGAGGCCTGTGCGGGGGATTGCAGCGAATTGCTCTATCGCTTTGAGTTTCCCGAACGACCAGGTGCCCTGATGAATTTCGTGACTGCGCTGCATCCCAGTTGGAGCATCAGCATTTTTCACTATCGAAATCATGGTGCGGACGTCGGCCGAATCGTTGTGGGCGTTTTGATTCCTAAGACTGAAATGGAAGGTTGGAACAGCTTTCTCAATGCGTTGGGTTACGCCTTTTGGGAAGAAACTAAGAACCCTGCCTACAGCCTGTTCCTGTGAGGAACTAGGCGGTACCTTGAGCGAACTAAGGGGTAGTGCTTGAAATGTCGTCCCCGTCCCTAACCATCCGTTTGGAGGCGATTCTTTATCTCAAGGGTCGTCCCGTCAGTGTGAGCGAATTGGCTGAGCTATCCGAGGTTGATCGAAAAGAGGTTGAAGAGGCGCTTATTGCTCTAACAACCTCGTACGCCCAACGGGAGTCGGCCCTTGAAATCGTGAACCAAAATGGTCGTTTTGGTCTGCAGTTGCGTTCAGGACTCGGCGATTTGGTGAAGGACCTTTTGCCTGTCAATCTTTCAACCGCAACGCTTCGGACTCTTGCCACGATCGCGTTAAAAAAGCGAATTCTTCAATCAGATCTTGTGGAATTGAGAGGGTCTGGGGCCTACGACCACATCAAGGAGCTGCTCGCACAAGAATTCATCGAACGGCGTCGACAAAATGATGGAAGGTCGTATTGGATCACGCTCACTGAAAAATTTCACCGCACCTTCTCAGTACTTCCTGACTTAGGTGCAACCGATCTGGCAGAGGTTGCATAAAGTTGTTGTAGATCAGGTCACGTCATGGAAACGCTCCCCGTCTCGTTGCTGCAGGTGCTAGCGCAGACCCTGCAGATTTATTCCCTCGTACTGATCGTCAGGGTTCTTCTGAGCTGGTTCCCAAATTTGGACTGGAGCAACCCTGTATTAAGCAGCGTTAGCGCCATTACCGATCCATACCTCAATGCATTCCGAGGACTGATTCCCCCTTTGGGTGGGATTGATCTCTCAGCCCTGTTGGCATTTCTCGCCCTAAATCTGCTTCAAAGCTTGGTGAACCAATCGATCAGCGCATTTTTTATGTCGGGCAGCAGCTGGTAGTGGGGGTTCGGTTCAATTAACCGCCACTTGGCGTTCAAGGGGGAGGAGATCATCTTCGTCATCGGCGACTCGGGTTCTCACAGGAGCTGAAAATCCTCGGGCTTTTGCATTTTTGACAACAAATGGGCCTGGGGTTCCTGCGGGAACAGTGAGTCTCACAGCGAATGGCTGAATCCCAGGCTGCACATCGCCAATGGACCCAACCCGTGTTCTGTTTTGGAGAACGGGTTCACCACTGGCATCCAGGATGCGTGCGTAGACGTCTGTATCAATAATTGGCTTACGCCCTGGGTTTTCCACCTCTCCACGCAGCACGTAGCAAGTTGCACCCATGGGACGCTTGAAGTCGGGTTGGCCTCCCTCCTCTTCATTACACGTGTCGAGGCGAACTCCGGTGAGCTGAAGTTCAGCCGCCATCGCTGGCATCGCCAACGTGAAAACACAAGCAAGAACAAGCAAGTAGCGGATCGATCGGCGCAGCATCAAATTCAGATCAGCGTTGGTCGCCACTGCCAGAAATGCGGCCTCGGGCCGCTCGACTGGACAATTTGGCGAGATTCGCTGCAGCAACATCCTCAAGCTCATAGCCCAGTTCCATGGAAAGCTGCGCGATGTACCAAAGCACGTCACCCAGTTCGAGTTTGATCGCCTCACGGGCTGATTCGTCAAACACTCCGTTTCGGTCTCTCAAGACCTTCTTCACTTTGTCCGCCACTTCTCCAGCTTCCCCAGTCAGACCAAGGGTTGGGTAGATGGGATTTCGGCCCACATCGGGATAGCTAGCCGTTTTACGAGCAGCAGCTTGATATGTGTTCAGATCCATAAAGATGATGTCGAATCGCCCCGGATGGTAGTTTCCGCAAGGATTTCCAGCCTCGATATGGGTCAGTTCGACTTAAACCGACGGACCAAAATCGTTGCCACGATCGGGCCTGCTACAGAGAGCCCTGAGCAGATCAAAGAGCTTGTCAGGGCTGGGGCCACAACGTTTCGTCTGAACTTTTCCCACGGCGATCACAGCGATCACGCCGAGCGAATTAAAACTATTCGCCAAGTCTCTGAAGAGCTAGGCCAAACCATCGGGATCCTCCAGGATCTCCAGGGTCCAAAGATCAGATTGGGTCGATTTGCCGATGGGCCCATCACCCTCGCGAATGGTGATCCTTTTTCGCTGACCTCAAGGCCTGTGAGTTGCGGGCAGAGCATCGCAACAGTGACTTACGAGAAGTTGGCGGATGAAGTCACAGCCGGAAGCCGCATTCTTTTGGATGACGGACGGGTTGAGATGAAAGTCGAACGCGTCGATCAAGGGCAACAAACGCTGCACTGCAGCGTCACGGTGGGGGGAGTTCTCTCCAACAACAAGGGAGTCAATTTCCCGGATGTTCAGTTGTCCGTTCGTGCTCTTACGGATAAAGACAAAGAAGATCTCGCCTTTGGCTTGAGCCAAGGGGTGGACTGGGTAGCCCTGAGTTTCGTCCGGAACCCATCCGACATGGAGGAAATACGTGGTCTCATTCGCCAACACGGCTACGAAACCCCGGTCGTTGCCAAGATTGAAAAATTTGAAGCCATCGATCAGATCGATGCAATTTTGCCCCTATGTGATGGCGTGATGGTGGCCCGAGGTGATCTCGGCGTTGAGATGCCCGCAGAAGAAGTTCCCCTTCTGCAAAAAGAACTGATTCGAAAATCCAACAGTCTTGGGATTCCGATCATCACAGCAACTCAAATGCTTGATTCCATGGCATCAAGTCCCCGACCTACACGGGCGGAGGTGAGCGATGTTGCGAACGCGATTCTGGATGGAACCGATGCCGTCATGCTCTCCAACGAAACCGCGGTAGGCGACTTCCCTGTGGAAGCAGTGCAGACCATGGCCACCATTGCGCGGAGAATCGAAAAGGATTACCCAGAGCGGTCGATTGACAGCAACCTCCCGTGCACGATCCCCAATGCCTTAAGCGGAGCCGTTAGCACCATTGCAAGCCAGCTCAACGCCGCTGCCATCATTCCACTCACTAAAACTGGAGCGACGGCCCACAACGTGAGCAAATTCAGGCCAGCGGCGCCGATTCTCGCCGTCACCCCTGATCGATCCGTAGCTTGCAGACTGCAACTCGTTTGGGGGGTGACACCACTGGTAATCCATGAAGAAAACGACACCACGGCCACGTTTATTTCGGCCATGCGAAAGGCCAAACAGCTCAGCCTTCTAAAAGAGGGCGATCTTGTGGTCCAAACAGCCGGAACCCATTCCGGGGTCTCGGGCTCCACGGATCTCGTGAAGGTTGGAATTGTGACCTCAGCGGACGACTGCAGCTTTTTTTAGAGTCCAACTGCCATGGTCCGTCGGATGAAGCCAACTGAAACCGTTCGGATGGCGTTAGAGACGCTGCGGAGCAATCGCCTCCGCAGTTTGCTCACGATGGTGGGCATCGTGATCGGAAACGCCTCCGTGATCACCTTGGTTGGCGTTGGTCGAGGTGCTCAAGGCCTCGCCGAAGAACAGCTCAGCAACCTTGGGGCCAACGTTTTATTCGTCGTTCCAGGGAACAACGACACGCGACGACGCGGGGTTGCATTTCCAAAAACCTTGGTTCTCGAAGACGCGAAAGCCATTGCAGAGCAGGTGCCAAGTGTGAAACGCGTGGCTCCGCAAATCACGAGCAGTCAAGTGGTTCAGGCCGGAGCCCGCAGTGCTACCAGCTCGATCTCAGGGGTCACTGCTGATTTTGTGCCTGTTCGTAGTTTCGAAATCGCAAGCGGTCGGTTTGTCAACAACCAAGATGAACAAGCGGCTCGAGCCGTGGTGGCCCTGGGTCCAGACCTAAGGACGAAACTCTTTCCCACGGGCGACGCCATCGGCCAACAAGTGCGGATTGGTAGCCAGGCGTTTGAAGTGATCGGAGTGATGGCACCCAAAGGTGCTGTGTTCGGAAGCAACCAAGACGAAAACGCCTACATCCCCTTGAGCACCATGGTGAACCGTCTCACCGGCCGTGATCCGACGTACGGCATCAGCCTCAGCTTCATCAGCGTTGAGGCCAAAAACGACAACAGCACAGGGGCTGCCAAATTTCAGATCACAAATCTCTTGCGTCAACGTCATCGAATCCTTCGAGACGACGACTTTGCTGTTCGCTCTCAAAAAGATGCCTTAACGATCGTTGGAACGATTACGGGTGGTCTGACCTTGATGCTCGCTTCAATTGGAGGGATTTCCCTGCTCGTTGGCGGCATCGGAATCATGAACATCATGTTGGTGTCGGTAAGCGAACGCACCGAGGAAATCGGCTTACGCAAAGCACTTGGAGCTCGGAGTAGCGATGTTCTCCAACAATTTTTGGTGGAGTCGTTGGTGCTTTCAAGTTTGGGTGGAGTGATCGGTACAGCCGTTGGACTTGGTGCGGTGGGTTTAGTAGCAGCTGTCACCCCGCTCCCCGCGAGTATCGGCACAGCAATGGTTTTGATCACAGTTGGCCTATCGGGATCGATCGGTTTGTTCTTCGGCGTTGTTCCAGCACGACGGGCTGCTCGCCTCGATCCGATCGTTGCGCTGAGAAGCCTCTAAAGACACCCTCGGGGATCTAAGGATTCCCTTTACACTTAGCCATTCATAATCAGGCTCATGAATCAGCGCTGGCGCCTCCTTGCCCTATGGCTGTTGCCAATAGGCGTTGTGCTGCTGATCGGCTGGCAGGTCGTTAGCAACGGCGGGATCAATGGTCTGAGCCAAAGCAACAGTGGTGGCAATAGCCCCACGGTGGCTCCCCGCAACGCCGCCGTTGCCCGGATGAGCTACGGCCGCTTCCTGGATTACGTGGAAGCGGGACGCATCACAGCAGTTGATATTTACGACGGTGGTCGCAATGCAGTTGTCGAAGCTGTCGATCCCGATTTGGATAATCGCGTTCAACGCCTCCGCGTTGACCTGCCAGGTTTGGCGCCTGAACTGATCAACACCTTGAAGGAAGAAGGGATCAGTTTCGATGTGCATCCGCCAAGGAGCACTCCTCCAGCCCTCGGCCTTTTGGGCAACCTGTTGTTCCCTCTGCTCTTGATTGGAGCGCTGATCTTCTTGGCTCGGCGCAATAGCAACATGCCCGGTGGCCCTGGACAGGCCATGCAGTTCGGCAAGAGCAAGGCCAAATTCATGATGGAGGCCGAAACTGGTGTGATGTTTGACGATGTGGCGGGTGTCACAGAAGCCAAGCAAGAGCTGGAAGAGGTCGTCACGTTCCTGAAGCAGCCTGAACGCTTCACATCCGTCGGAGCTCAAATCCCTCGGGGACTCCTCCTTGTCGGACCTCCAGGTACTGGCAAAACGTTGTTAGCCAAAGCCATTGCCGGAGAAGCTGGAGTTCCGTTCTTTGCCCTTTCGGGTTCTGAGTTTGTTGAAATGTTTGTTGGCGTTGGTGCCAGCCGTGTGCGCGATCTGTTCAAAAAGGCAAAAGAAAACAGTCCTTGCTTGATCTTTATTGACGAGATTGATGCCGTTGGTCGTCAACGCGGCGCTGGCGTCGGCGGTGGCAACGACGAGAGAGAACAAACTCTCAACCAACTCCTCACAGAGATGGATGGTTTCGAAGGAAATAACGGAATTATTATTATCGCGGCAACAAACCGTCCTGATGTTCTTGATTCGGCGTTATTGCGTCCAGGTCGATTTGATCGTCAAGTCACTGTTGATGCACCAGATATCAAAGGTCGCCTTGCCATTCTTGCTGTCCACTCTAAAAATAAGAAACTCGATGGTGAACTTTCACTTGAAAGTATCGCTCGACGTACTCCCGGTTTCACTGGCGCTGATTTAGCCAACTTGATGAACGAAGCGGCAATCCTCACCGCACGCCGCCGCAAAGAGGCGATCGGCTTGGGTGAGATTGATGATGCTGTCGATCGAATCATCGCCGGTATGGAAGGTCGTCCTCTGACCGATGGACGCAGCAAGCGGCTGATCGCTTATCACGAAGTGGGGCATGCACTTATCGGAACGCTGGTCAAAGCCCATGACCCTGTCCAAAAAGTCACCCTTGTGCCCCGCGGCCAAGCCCAAGGCCTGACCTGGTTCTCTCCGGACGAAGAGCAAACACTGGTTACCCGCGCCCAGCTCAAAGCGCGCATCATGGGTGCTCTTGGAGGTCGTGCTGCCGAAGACGTGGTATTTGGTTCCCAGGAAATCACCACCGGTGCCGGTAGCGACATCCAGCTTGTCGCCTCGATGGCCCGCAATATGGTCACGCGGCTTGGCATGAGTGATCTCGGCCCTGTAGCCCTCGAGGGTGGTAGTCAAGAGGTCTTCCTTGGCAGAGATTTAATGTCCCGCAGTGAAATTTCCGAGTCGATATCCCAACAAGTGGACCTACAGGTTCGCGGCATGGTTAAGCGCTGTTACGAAGAAACTGTTGCTCTCGTTGCTGCCAATCGTGAAGCGATGGATCGGTTGGTTGAAATTCTGATTGAGAAAGAAACCATGGATGGTGAAGAGTTCATATCCATCGTTGCTGAATTCACTGCAGTTCCTGAAAAAGACCGCACAGTTCCCATTCTCAATTAGATCCCTATAAATCCCTCCATACCAACCAATATCTCAATCATTTTCATAATGGTTGGGATATTTTTTTGACCATTTCAATAATTAGACCATTCGATCGTTGCAGCCAAAACAGTCAAGCCTGCGGCCGACGATCAAACGTAAAAGAACAATCTGGCATAGCCACCCAAGCAAAGTTGAATCAAATTAAGCTGAAGCCAATCTTGATCAACAAAGCATCTACTGATTAGGAAACATTCAGCAAACACCATTGCCCCAGCCAAACCAACGATAAAAAACCCAACCATGCAGATGATTGGGTCAGTATGTTCAAAGGAATTCAGCCACTCAAGTATTGAAATCGCTTTAAATTTCTATCGACTTGATTGTATTTTTCCTGCGTCGACAACGTTCTGAGCAGTACACAACGTCATCCCAGCATTTTTGCCATGCCTTTCGCCATTCGAATGGGCGCTGACAAACGGGGCAAATTTTAGAAGGACGTTGAGCCTTACTCAAGCCACCGGTTTCACAGGGCGCTTATCAATCACAGAATCAATCAATCCATAATCGACAGCCTCAGTTGGAGACATAAAGAAGTCACGATCTGTGTCTTGCTGAATGCGATCGAGAGGCTGTCCTGTGCGGTCGGACAATTCTGTATTCAGACGATCCTTGAGGTAAAGGATTTCGTCAGCCTGAATCCTGATATCACTGGCTTGCCCCCTTGCCCCGCCGAGCGGCTGGTGGATCATGATCCGTGAGTGCTGGAGGCTACTGCGCTTCCCTTTTGTACCCGCACAAAGTAGGAATGCACCCATACTTGCTGCAAGGCCAACACAAACTGTTTGCACATCAGGTTTGACGTGCTGCATGGTGTCAAAAATCCCCAAACCGTCGTAAACGGATCCGCCAGGAGAATTGATATACAGATAAATGTCTTTCTCTGGATCCTCTGCCTCGAGGAACAACATTTGCGCCACGATGCGATTCGCAGAATCGCTCGTGACGGCTTCGCCTAAGAAAATAATTCGCTCTCGAAGGAGACGCGAGTAAATATCAAAGGCCCTTTCCCCCCGGCCGGACTCCTCGATCACGATCGGGATCATTTATGCATTAGCGAACCCAATAATCCTAACGGGGACGGCTTCGACGCTAGGGTTTCGCCATTCATTCGGGGAGCCACCGTTGGGCGAACGTCAGACCATCGCAGACAGCAAGCGGGCGTTTCACCAGGCCTTCCCACATGTCATCTCACCGCTCTATCGGCGACTTGCTGATGAATTGCTTGTGGAGCTGCACCTTCTCAGCCATCAGAGCAGTTTTGAACCCACCCCTCTCTTCGCTGTGGGCTTGTGCACGGTTTTCGACACCTTCTCCCAGGGATATCGACCTGAACAGCACACCAGCGGTCTTCTTGCCGCTCTCTGCAGCAGTAACGGGTACGACGCAGACACGTTTAGGAATGAATCCAAAACGTGCATCGAAGCGGCCAAGTCCAAATCCATCGACGCAATGGAGTCCCACCTAGCTGGGTACAAACTTGGTGAGGGGAGCCACTATTCCAGGTTGATGGCGATTGGTGTGTTCCGACTTTTTGAAGAAGCCAAGGGTGATGCTGAACAACCTGATGAGGCTGAACTAAGAAAGCGTTGCAAGGAGATGGCAACCGCCCTGAATTTCCCAGCAGAGAGGGTGGAAAAGGATCTAAGCCTTTTTGCCTCCAACAGTGAGCGCATGACCATGGCCGTGGAACTCGTCCAGGAAACCATTGCAGCGGAACGGCGGAAGAAAGAGCGCCGTCAGGCAGAGCAGGCTCAACGCAGCGAAAGCTGACCCTTCAGCCAATACCAAGTCTCGGCTTCGCCAGATCTGAAGCCCATCATCGGATCGAGCAGAATTTCACCCTGGCCCGCCTCTTTCACCAACGTGGGCCATGTGGACTTCAACCAACCCAAACCAGCCAATTGCTGGGCATCAAAACGAACACGTAAGCCTGAATCTGGCTTCAGTGTGACGGGTGGAAGAACCGGATCTGACGGTCCACCCAGGGACAGTCGCAGTGAGATCTGATTTGGCGTCGGCGACACCAAGGACCAACTGCCCAGACTATTTTGTTGCGAGTCTTTCCAGATCAGGACTCTTGATTGATCCCTGTTCGTTCCAGCTTTCGATTGACTCAATTGAGGCCGTAAACCTCGCTGTTCAAGACTTGATGAAAGGGACGCCAACCCCTTGTTCAGAGTCTCAGCTTGACCTGCGGGGAACGCCAAACTGAGCTGGATCGATGCCTTAAAAGGGCCATCATTCCTGCTCCGAACCTGTAAATCCATTGGGGCTCCTAACCATTGAGCCTGAAATTTTGGAGTGAGGCCATAGGTTTTTTCAATCTCATCCCCAATCAATCGGCGTTGAAGAAGTGATCCGAAGAGCGGCTTTGTTGAAGCGCCTTGCCAATGGAGAGCAAGCCGATTCTTAGTCGGGGAGGAATCAACAAACCTCTTGAATGCTGATTCCGTCTCAGGGGAGCGCCTTACAGAGCGTGGTGCTGAAGACAGGGGTCTTGAGGAAACCGCTCCATCGAACATCAACATCCGACGATCATCCAAGGTCAGGGTCAAGCAGCCATAGGAAGCGCTGTGGAATGCAAAGGCAAGCGGTCCTGCGATGGACGACAAACCTGAGGGATTCCATGCCACTGCTGTGGATTGACTGAGCCGGTCGATGCATTCGTTTTCAACGCTTGAAGGCGTGGAAGGCCTGGAAGGGAGTGAGGAGAAAAAGCTTTTTCGATGAAGTTCATCTGCGAACAGAAGTTCAACATCAGGGAACGACGATGAAACTCTCGAAGGTTCACTAGCTTCTGTCGAAGGAAGCACCAGCAAGGGCGCACCGTCCTGCAACCACACCATCCACCAACGCTGTCCATCGGATGAATGCCATCGCTGAGCGGCAGCACGAGAGCCGAATCGTTTCAGCCAAACATCTGGGGGCGCCTGGGCGGAATCAACATCGAAGCTCTGAATCAGGCGCGATTGCCGTACAAAAAAAAGCAGGCTTCCTTGATTAGAAAACCTGGGCGCAAGCCAACGGCCTGAAATCAACAAGCTCGCCGCAGACCATCCAATCAAGAGGATGATCAGAGCAGCTGTAATCGGATGGTCCCGAAAACAACGGGGAACCGACGGGGTCAACGGCCAGGGCGAGAAGGGAGCTGTCTGCGACGACGATCTCGCCATTCAACGGTGGAGAGATAAATCACCGAGACACTGACGAAAACCAATAAAATTGTGGCTGCTATTGCTAGCGATTGACTCAACAACGGCGAATCTGAAAGCACAACGCGCTCAGAACTTCAGTGTGCCGTCACCATTACGTCCCCACACGACCATCGCGATTGAGAAACTGAACATGGCGGCGAGAGATGCCCAGGCAACGGTGAATAACACTGATTACAGCTCTGTTTCGAAAATCTTACCTAGGTTTGCGTTTGCTCCAGCACCATTGAAAATTACTGTCATGACGAGCTCCAGCCCTTCTTCTTCGACGCTTCTGGAGCGGCAGAAAACTACCCAGCGCTATCCGGAGGCCAGGGTCATCGTTCTCGACGATGACGTCAACACTTACCAGCACGTCGTGGATTGTCTGCGAAAGATCATCCCCGGCATGGATGAAGACAAAGCCTGGGGCTTGGCCCGTCGCATTGATGGTCAAGGATCTGCCGAGGTGTGGCGTGGACCGCTTGAGCAGGCTGAGCTCTATCACCAACAATTGCAATCGGAGGGACTCACCATGGCCCCCTTAGATCGCTGTTAGGTCACGCCGCAGACTTCCGGGTCGATTAGGCGAGTCTTAAATGATCCATGGTCTTGAACTGTTCGTTCCGTGCATCGAAGACGAAGCGAACCACGCGTCCAGGACAGAGCGCGAGGCCCCGAACCTCTGGACCGTGAACTTCGGCCGTGAGCAGTCGAGTCGTCGGGCCACAGGCCTTTATCAGAGGTCCATGCACAGCGATGTGAACAGCATCGACGGATTTCAGCATCACGACCGAAAACACCTCTCTTCGGCATAGCCATTCCCGCTAACTTTTACCAGTTATCGGGTTTTGATTCAGATTTGGGACGGGTCGTCATTACCCACAGCACCTATGTCGAGGGTTTAATCCCTTGGTTGAAATCGCTTGCGTGCGAAAAGGGCATCCAAACCATTACTCCGGCTGTGATTAATCGTGTTAGGGGGCGAAGCCCATCCCTTCAATTACGTGTATCCACAAGAATTCGCGGCGGGTACAAATTGGTTGCCCGAAAAGGGAGCAGCGTCCAAGAAGTTTTCATCGTCACCGGAATGGAGCAATCACAACTTCAAAAGGCTCTTGAACGCCATCGCCCTTAGACGTTCAGCCCACCAGCAAGAACCTGAAAGAAAGGGGTGAACCACCATGCCGTGTGGCCGATTGTGGTCGACCTGGAGTTAACCAGAAGGGGAGTCAAAGTGGGGCTTCGTTTCCGGCTACAAGGCCGGTTTACGTCACCGTCACGACAGCCTCCCCAAGTCGAAAGAGAGTCAGATCAGAGCACTAGAAAAGGCCTTCACCAACACGGCAGTTCACTAAATAGTTTAGTCCTGATCTGTGGGGAACACGGGCCATATCTCTCGAACAACAGTCAACACGTCATTGGCTTGCCGTTGACGGTGGTCTGCATCACTGGCGTTCAACAGCACGGTGATATGGCCAAGTTTTCTGCCAGGGGTTTCCGGTGATTTTCCATACCAATGAAGATGGGCATTCGGGATTTCACGAAGCGCAGTCAACCGCTGGTCGAGGGGAGCTGCCTGGTTGGTATCCAAGCCAAGAAGATTCACCATCAATGCACCATCACTGCGCAGTTCTGGTGTTGGTACGGACAGCCCTGCTGCAATACACACCTGCTGATCAAACTGGCTGCTGGTGCAAGCTTCGATTGAAAAATGACCGGAGTTGTGGGTGCGAGGTGCAATCTCATTCACCTGCAAGCCAGCCGGTCCATAAAAGAATTCAAGGGCCAACACACCCACGTAATTCAATTTGGTGAGCAAGGACGCAGCAACGTTGTAAGCCAGTGCTTCGACAGCCTGATCGACCCCAGCTGGAGCCAAAACCCAGTCGCAAACTTGATCATGTTGATGCGTTTCCACGAGAGGAAAGCTCCGGAGACGACCCTTGGAATCTCGACTGACCACGAGGGCCAGCTCACGCTCGTAATGCACCCACGCTTCTAAAAGCCAATCCGAAATGTCCACCGATCGGAGCAACTGAGCCAGAGCATCAATGTTCTCCAAAACAATCGTTCCCTTCCCGTCATATCCACCACGGGCCGCCTTGGCCATGACAGGGAAATTCCATCCCGGAGGAAGCGATGGTTGCGCTGGAGAAATAAGGCTTAGGGGGCACCAAGGTGGACTTGGTATGGCCAAGTCGTCCAACAACTTTCGCTGAGACAGCTTGTCGACCAGTGGTGCGAGAGCCGCCAACGCAGGACGAAAGCGCACTCCCTGCTGTTCGAGAGGAATGAGCGCATCGATATTGACCCACTCATTTTCAAACGTGATGCCTTCACAACCCTCCACCAGCTCCCGGGTTCCTGCCACATCACGGGGATCAGCTTCCACAACCCGGGCCGCAGCTTGCGCAGCAGGATCACTCGCAGACGAGGTTTGGACTGCGATAGGGATCGACCGTGCTGCAGCGGCTTGCACCAGCATTCTCGCCAGCTGACCACCACCCACTACACCAATCATCGTGTCCGACGTGGACATCCCTGGCTCAGCACTGCTTGTTTGGCAGCTTGCCACTCCATTGGGCAAATGCACCCTTAGATGAGGGATCGGTCGCCTGCCAGCACCAACCGCACCAGCGTTAGCAACATCACCATGAAGAAAAGAGCCAAACCCAAGGTGCAGGCATAACTGATTTCCAATTCAGAAAAAGCCTGGTCGTAGACGTAATAAACAATGGTTCGAGTGGCATCAGCCGGCCCCCCCTGCGTCATCAGAAAAACTTCCTCAAAGACTTTCGTTGCAGCGATCGACGACACCACAGCGACGAGGGTGACGTAGGGACGCATTAGGGGAAGGGTGATGTCGAGGTGCTGCCGCCAACCCTCACTGCCATCGAGCTCAGCCGCTTCGTACAGCTCTTTTGGAATGCCTTGAAGACCTGCCAAAAAAATCACCATGTAGTAACCCAGGCCTTTCCACAGGGTCACAAGCATCACGGCGGGAAGGGCCAGTTGGGGAACCGTTAAAAATCCAATTGGTGAGAACGTGTCTCCAAAAACAGCACCGAACCATCCGTTGATCAGACCGTTCTCGGCGTAGAGCCAACGAAAGGCAATCGCTGCCACAACAATCGACACCAGAACTGGGGTGTAAAAGGCTCCGCGCAACAACGTCTGCGCAGGCAGCTTCTGGTTGACCAACACAGCCAGGGCAAGTGCACCCAACACAATGGGCGGCACAACACCAATCAAATACAAAAAGGTGGTGAGCGTGACCTGTCGCGCCATCGGATCAGCCACAAGCCGTTGAAAATTGGCGAAGCCAATAAAACGAAGTGGTTCGCTCACGTCCAGTCCTGTGGCGGTGAAACTCATCACCAATGCCATTAGAGCTGGGATCAGAACCGACAAGCTGATTAACAGCAGTGCCGGCAACAAAAACGCCCATGCCGTCAGACTGTTGCGCACGAAGCTTGGGTCTCTGCTGCGAGAGTAGATGGGTTCCCCTGGTTGCATGACTACGTCGATTACCGCTCACCGCATCAACGTCGCCTTAGAGCGAAATCCTTACGACGTCGTGATCGGTGACGGAGTACTGGGAACTGTGGGCGAGGAACTCAGGCGTATCGGCGCTAAACCCGGCAGGAAAATCCTCGTCGTCAGCAATGCAGACGTAGCCGGTCCCTACGGCGAAGCGTGCCTCAACAGCTTGAAAGCGCAGGGATACAACGTTGAGATGCTCGTGATCGAGGCAGGAGAAGACCAAAAACATCTGCAGACCGTGTCGCAAATCCACGACGCAGCCTTCGCTTTCAAGTTGGAACGCAGCTCAATGATGCTGGCCCTCGGCGGTGGTGTTGTGGGAGACATGACCGGATTTGCAGCCGCCACCTGGTTGCGAGGTATCGGAGTGACCCAAGTACCCACAACCTTGTTGGCGATGGTGGATGCCTCCATCGGAGGGAAGACAGGGGTCAATCACCCTGGGGGCAAAAATCTGATCGGCGCTTTTCATCAGCCGAATCTGGTTTTAATCGATCCCAAAACCTTGGACACCCTTCCGATCCGAGAATTTCGGGCTGGGATGGCTGAAGTTATTAAGTATGGAATTCTCGGGGATCCCGACCTGTTCAACGAACTTGAAGCTTGCGATGACCCCAGCAACCCAGAGGGATTAGGCAGAGAGAAACTCGAATCAATCCTGCGACGGTCAGCAGCCTCAAAAGCTCGCATCGTGGCGGCCGACGAACGGGAAGGAGGGCTTCGCGCCGTGTTGAACTACGGCCACACCTTCGGCCATGTGGTCGAGGCGCTGTGTGGATATGGAACTTGGTTGCATGGCGAGGCTGTCGCTCTGGGCATGGTGGCTGTTGGGGAACTAGCGGTCCAACGGGGCAACTGGTCGCGCATCGATGCGGAACGTCAGAAACAGCTGATTGCCAAAGCAGGCTTACCCACAACCTGGCCCGAACTCAATCTTGAGGCTGTGTTGCACACACTTCAAGGCGACAAAAAAGTCCGGGACGGTCAGCTTCGGTTTGTGATCCCGACAGGGATCGGTTCGGTCGAGATTCAAAACGACATCAGCCGCGACGAGATCACGCACTGTCTGGAGCACTTGGCAGCTTGAA
>JADHRU010000092.1 GCA_016777265.1 Synechococcus sp. BS30m-G31 | reverse complement strand
AACACCCACCTCAAAGCCGGCACCTTGCCCGCTTACTACGACGGGCTCCGCCCCGATGCGGCCACGCTTGCCACCCAACTGGCCAACGGCGAGCTGATCGACGATCGCCGCCTACAGCGCAGCCTGGGCGACCAAATCCCACGGGTGGCGGTGATCACGCCGTATTACAAGGAACCCTTGGCCCAACTGCGCCAATGCCACGAAAGCGTGCTGGCCCAAAGCGAACCCTGCCTGCATGTGCTGGTGGCCGACGGACACCCACGCCCACGCCTGAGCAAGTGGGATGCGGAGCACGTGCGTCTCCCCCGCAGCCATGGGGACATCGGCTCCACCCCCCGCCTGATTGGGTGTTATCACGCCATCGGTTTAGGGGTGGATGCCGTGGCCTTTCTCGATGCCGACAACTGGTATGGCCCAAACCACATCGCTGATTTGCTGGCAGCGATGGACGAGGAGAGAGCCGATTTTGTTTCGAGTGGTCGCACCCTCTGCCGCCTTGATGGCTCAGTGATGGGAGCTTGTCCGCTCAGCGATCCCGAACGGTTCATCGACACCAACGCGATGCTGTTTGGTCGACAAGCCTTCCATCAACTCCATCACTGGGTGCTGATGCCGAGCTACGGCCACCTGATCGGCGACCGGATCATGCTGAACCACGTGCAACGCTCCAAGCTCAAACGCCATCACCTCAATCAAGGCTCCGTGTTTTACCGCTGCGCCAAAGAAGGGCTCTATCGCCAAATGGGGGAAGTGATTCCTGATGGAGTGCAGCCCCGTCCTGATTACGAAGCCTCCTTCCGTCAATGGGAGGCGGATGGTCAGCCGCCGCTTTGAGGTGCAGCGGGCTGGAACATGAACATCGAATAGATCACATTGCGGCGCATGTTGGTCATCATCTCTAGGAACATGTCGTACCCCTCGTTTTTGTATTCGATCAGCGGATCTTTCTGTCCATAGCCCCGTAGACCCACGGATTCCCGAAGCGCATCCATCGCTTGGAGATGTTCGCGCCAAAGGGTATCGATCTGCTGAAGGATGAAGAAGCGCTCGGCCTCCCGCATCAAACCTGGGCGTTGCTGTTCGATCTGCCCCTCCTTGAGGTCGTAAGCATTGCGCAATTGCTCCTGGAGGAAAGCCTTGAGCTCGTCCATGCCCAGACCATTCACTTGGGCAGGAGTGAGATCTTCGAGCAAGTAAATGAATTCCTTCACCTTGCCAACCAGCTGATCCAAATCCCATTCCTCAGGAGGTAGATCAGGATTCACATAGGCCTCCACGATTTCATTCATCGTGCGCTCGCCATACCCAATCACCTGCTTCTTCAACGCACGACCATCCAGCACACGGCGGCGTTCGGAATACACAGCACGGCGCTGATTGTTCATCACCTCGTCGTACTCGAACACCTGCTTACGGATGTCGTAGTAGTAGGTCTCAACCTTTTTCTGAGCACCTTCAAGGGAGCGGGTCAGCATGCCCGACTCGATTGGCATGTCTTCCTCCACCCGAAATGCATTCATCAAGCCAGCCACCCGCTCACCGCCGAAAATGCGCAATAGGTTGTCGCCTAGAGAAAGGAAGAAACGGGTGGAGCCAGGGTCACCCTGTCGTCCAGCACGACCGCGAAGCTGGTTGTCCACACGGCGCGACTCATGCCTCTCGGTACCAATCACGTGCAAGCCGCCGGCATCGCGCACCCTTGCCTCCTCCTCTTTCACAACGGCGTCGTATTCACCACGCACTAGAGCAATCGCTTCCCGCAGCGATTGAATCTCTGCATCTTCGGTCGGGGCCTTTTCGGCCGCGGTGGCAATGCGCTCCTCAAGATCGAGCACGCTGAGGGCGCGATCGCCCCATGCCTTCACCAAGTCGCGTGCCAGTTGGGCAAGGACTTGATCCGTGGCCTCCGAAAGCTCACAGGGGTAAAGACTGGCTCCTGTACGAGGCGAAACAGTGGCAGACGTCTCAGAGAACCCGGCCGCAGTCGCTGAGTTCTGGATAGGAAGCGATGGAAGCGGACCATCTTCTGGCTTGACCAGCCGGCCGAGCAACACCTCTCGCAGCTTGAGGCGCGCCATGTAATCGCTGTTACCGCCAAGGATGATGTCGGTGCCACGGCCCGCCATGTTGGTGGCAATCGTGACGGCACCGGCGCGGCCTGCTTGAGCCACGATTTCTGATTCCCGTTCCACATTTTCGGGTTTGGCATTGAGCAGATTGTGAGGAATGTCTTGTTCCGCCAGCAGGCTGCTCAACAACTCACTCTTTTCGACCGACGTGGTGCCCACCAGCACCGGACGCCCTTTTTTGTGGATCTCGGCGGTTTCGTTGGCAACAGCCCGCCACTTCGCCACTTCAGTTTTATAAACCTGATCAGCCCAGTCCGAACGTGCGCGAATGCGATTGGTCGGAACGATCGTGGTCTGCAATTTGTAGGTTTTCTCGAACTCCACTTCCTCTGTTTTGGCGGTGCCAGTCATGCCCGCCAATCGCGGATAAAGCAGGAAGAAGTTCTGGTAAGTAATCGAAGCGAGCGTTTGTGTTTCCGGTTGAATCTGAAGGTCTTCCTTCGCCTCAATCGCTTGGTGCTGACCATCGCTCCAACGACGGCCTGGCATCACGCGACCAGTGAATTCATCAACAATCACCGCTTCGTCATCGCGAACGATGTAGTTCACGTCCTTCACAAACAACTCCTTCGCCTTCAGGGCGTTGGTGATGTAGTGGGCCCAGGGGTCCTGGGGATCAAACAAATCCTGCACACCCAAAGTTTTCTCGGCTTTTGCAAAACCTTCATCGGTGAGGGTGCAGCTGCGCTGCTTCTCATCCACCTCGTAATCACCCTCAGGATCGATGCCGTCTTTTCCCATCTCGGCAGAGCGCTCAAGGGAGGCGGCCAGCTGGGCGGCTTGTTGGTACTTCGCCTGCTCCCGCTCCACCTGGCCAGAAATAATTAATGGTGTACGCGCCTCATCGATGAGAATCGAATCCACCTCATCAATCACACAAAACTGAAATTCGCGTTGAACCACTTCACTGATATCCGCAGCCATGTTGTCGCGGAGGTAGTCGAAACCCAACTCCGAATTCGTGGCATAGGTGATATCGCAGGCATAGTTGCGCCGTCGTTCCTCTGGACGCATGTCCTGCTGGATCAAACCGACGGATAAACCCAGAAAACGGTGGACCTGTCCCATCCACTCGGCATCTCGACGAGCCAGGTAGTCGTTCACTGTGACCACATGCACACCACGACCGGTGAGGGCATTGAGATAGCTCGGCAACGTGGCAACGAGAGTTTTGCCCTCGCCCGTTTTCATCTCAGCAATCTGACCTTCATGCAGCACCATGCCGCCGATCAATTGCACGTCGAAATGACGCATTCCCAGAACACGCTTTCCGGCTTCTCGAACAACCGCAAAGGCCTCAGGGAGGATCTCCTCGAGAATTAGCCTTTGATTTTCAAGGCTGCCAGCATTGGCAAGACGTTCTTGAAACGCAGCCGTACGCCTGCGTAAATCGTCGTCGCTGAGGGGAGCAATCTCCTCTTCAAGCAGGGTGATATCGGAAACAAGCGGCTGGTAGCGCTTCAGCTTGCGGGCATTGGGATCACCCAGCAGGAGCTTGAGCATGGTCGCAACAACTACCAGTGAAGTAATGCCAGCCTACTGAGGTTGGTCCCATTTCCTGAGCCCGCCCATGCCTGCGCGTCTGCCGGACTTCCTTGGCCTTGGCACCCAGAAAGGAGGAACCACCAGCCTGCACCAGTGTCTCAACACCCATCCGCAGGTGTTCCTACCCGCCTGCAAAGAGGTGCACTACTTCGATCTGCAACCAGAGCGATCATCCAGTTGGTATGCCCAACACTTCCAAGACGCTCGGTCAGAGCAAGTATGCGGTGAGATCACGCCGTTTTATCTCTTCCACCCCGACGTACCAGCCCGCATCAATGCGGTTCTGCCCGAGGTGCGCATGATTGTGCTGTTGCGTGATCCAGTGGAACGAAGCCTGTCTCAGATTTTTCACGCACGCAAACGCGGCTTTGAAACTCTGATGCCCGAGGACGCGATAGCAGCAGAACCTTCACGGCTCCAAAGCGGAGATCCTGAGAGCCTGCAAAAACACAGCTACGTAAGTCGGAGCCGTTATCTCGAACAACTCAATCGCTACGACACACTTTTTCAACAACAGCAACTCTTGGTTCTTCAAAGTGAGCAACTGTTTTCCGATCCCGAGTCGGTCTGGAAGCAAGTTCTGAATTTTCTAGAGCTTGAAATAACTCCACTACCCAACACATTGCCCAGAGCCAATGTGGGAGACAATCAATCATTAGCCGTCTCGGCGGCACTTCGGTCCCAACTCAGAAATGAGCTCGCAGCCACTGCTTTAGGCGTGCGCGAACGCTACGGATTCGGCTGGGACTGGGCTTGACGTCATCACAGATGGCCTTGCCATGCACTCGCATCAGCAATGGAACCGTCAATGTTTTCGGATGGCTGATGCCGTGTTCCCAAAGGCCATCCTCGCCCCAACAGTCACCATGGTCGGCGCAAATTAGAACTGTGCCACTACAAAACTGCTCAATCAAAGGAGCCAGTTGGGAATCAGCCCATGCCAAACAAGCGAGTTGTCGCCTGGCACTTTCCTCCGCATCACACTGATCACCGCCGAAGGCACGACATGGACTGGGTCGCTGGGGCCAAGGAGCCCCCTCATACCAGTAAGGCACATGCGTTTCACCAACGTTGAGGAACACAAAACGAGGCTGATCATCAACAAGTTGCTGCAGCTGTTGATCAATCCAAGTGAGTTGTTGACCAAGACTCCAGGTGTTGCCGGGAAAATAAAAATGTTCGAAGGGCTGTCCTAAAACAGCACCTGTCTCGGTGGATGGATCAAACCAATCGACGGCCCCACTGCCAATCGTGGCGTAACCGAGGCGACGAAATCCGTCGATCAGATTTGCACCCTGCAGAGCGAAACCATCAACGCCTGTGCCGGCGTGACCGGAAAACGACATCCGGAACAACTTCCCAATCTTTGGGTTTAAAAACGGCTGGTTACTGGTGGCGACACCAGGGGTAAAACCCATCCAGAACGCAGAATGACTGCCGTAGGTGAAGTAGCTCGGCGCTTTGGCACGATGCAACGGGCCGACGCTTGAAAAACCTGGAAGCAATCCAGCTCTGTGAGCCAACATGAACGTGTCGAAGCGACAGGAATCAAGTGTTATAAACAGCACATTGCGAGACATCTGAGACATATCAGAGCGAAACTAAAATGTAGGCGAAGTCAAAACAAAAGAGATAAACAACAATAAATTGACAGATCACTGGCAACAAGATTTCAAGAGGCGACGGCGGCCTCGATTCGCTCCAAGGCCAGACGAACACTAACAATCATTTCTCCAAAAGAATATAGTTTTCGAATATCACGCGAAAGCGACACAAGGCAATCAGTAAAACAATTTAGATCTTTATTAAGCAGAGAGTCGATTTCGTGGACCGATCGCAAAAAACACGGCCAATCGCCAAAAGGCACTTCCTTGGCAACACCAAAACGCTCACCCAGAGCAAACA
>JADHRU010000011.1 GCA_016777265.1 Synechococcus sp. BS30m-G31 | reverse complement strand
TACGACTAGTGACCTATGGCGTACTCGCAGGGAGTACGGAGATGATTCAAGACATCGGCTTGGTCGGTGCACGAGAGATGTACAACAGTCTTGGCGTGCCAATGCCCGGGATGGTCGAAGCCATGAAAACGATGAAGGATGCTTCGCTGGCTTTGCTATCCGACCAACAAGCCAAGCTCTCCTCTCCTTACTTTGACTTCCTGATTCAAGGGATGCAGACCTCCACCTGAATGCAAAACGGCCTCATGGTGAATCATTAAAAAGCCTCAGCTATCTCAAACAAGACTCAGATCAGGTCTCATGACCAGGCTTAGCTGAGACATGCGAGACCATTCAACAGGGGCTCGACCGAGCATGCATCGCAGATGAGACGCGGTGCAGGTCTGCAAACGTGACACATCTGATCTCAGCAAGACAGAAGGTCGCTCGTATCACCAGATAGGCACCGATCTAAATCCATAACAACCTGCGTACCTGTGTCTATAGCAGGTACGCCTCTGTCAAAATCACTGTCAAAACTGAATTTTCACCGAAAGAGCCTGGAATGGACAGGACATGGACAGCCAACCGAGCAGCGAGTCAAGCCGATAAAAAATAAAATACCCTCTTAACAGCGAAGAGCACAGAAGGAACTGGGTAAAATCAGGAATTAAAAAACCAAAAAAAACGTTGTTTACACCTACTCAATAGTCTCGCCCAAGTCTCATTATTGGTCTATTAATGAGTCCCGCAAGAGACAAATGGGCCAAGCCACGTTGACAAAGAAATTGACCGCTCGACGGCTTCTCTTTTATCGAGCTTGAGACGCAGGGCAAGTCTAAGAACAAGACTTAGAAGAGACAAGTCGGCAGCGAATTACCGGCTGCGGTAGAGCTCACGCAACAGCCGATAAGCTTCGTTCAATCGACGCATGGCATCAGTAGAACCTCCCGCGTCAGGGTGAACCTCTAGGGCTCGTGCCTTAAACGCCTCTCGAATGGAGGCCAACGTCACACTCGCGCCAGCCTTCGTCGAAAGGCCCAAGAGCTTGAGTGCTCCATGCACGGTCATGGTGGACTCGAGCGTTTCGAAGGATGTGACCTGACGGCTGCGACGAAAGCGATTCACAAATCGCCGAATCAACGTCGGCATTCGATCGGCTAACGCAGCCGTTGCGAAAGGATCCTCCAATGTTCCTGCCACCACCATCACGCGGCCGAGGGATGGCTCACCTTGCTCCCAATCAGAACAAAGTTCCTGCATGGAGGCATTCGCAGCAGACCAAGTGAAGGGTTTGCCGTCACTGGCATCTGTGGTCGACCACACATCCCGTGCAAGCCAAAGCATCGACGCTTCCACAACAGTATCCCCGGGTGGTTGTCCATAGAGGGACCGCCAGTGTTCATCGACGGCTTGGATGGCCGCGATTAAATCAACGTGCGAAACCGAGGAAAGCAAGGGATCTTCCAGCACGGATTTGTCCGATTGATCGGCTCCTGAACGCGGCGACAGCGTGTCGCGAAGTTGCGTTGTGCGCCGGCTAACAAAGCCTGGCAAGTCAATGCCAACAGAACTGGGTAGTGGGAGATGTGGCTCAAGCTCATCAATCTCAGGATCCGTATCAGTTCCACGGATTAACACCAAACTGCTGGATTCAGACGTTGACTCTTGAGCTGCGACCTCAGACGCGTCACTGTCCGTTAGACCCAACAATTCCGTCTGATCGTCGGGCTGAATCAGTTGTTCAAGGACAGACTCAAGAACAAGGCCCCTCGAGCGAACGCCATACTCACGCTTGAGCTGGTCAATCAGCGTCACCAATCGCTTCGACAGCGTGACGGTGATCTTTTGCTGATGGTTGGACTCGTCGGCGCTCACCAGTTCAACCTTGCTGAGGAAAGACTATCGACCCTGAAGCTGTCGTAACCACTGTTGCTGGGTTCTGATTGCATCTGTGTAACGAGGGTCGGTCTTAGGTTCAGCATCTTGTGCTCGATCAATAGGACGAACCTGATTGGCTGAAGACTTTGGAGACATCAGGGATGGCTGCTGACTCAAGACAGGTTTGAGCGGAACGTTCTGTTGTTGTGTGGGCAAAGGTGGGGGCATTTTTGGAGAAACAGTTCTAGTTTTTTTGATCGTGATGGTCTGTTGAGCGGACTTTTGCTGAAGTTGTCGGCGACGCAATAGGGCTAACTGATCAACTGGGACGACACTCAGAAGATGACCGGGGGTAGCGTCAGCTGGATACACAAGCGTAATTTTGACGGGTGTGTCTTGATCCGGCAAAAGATTGATATCAGCAAGGGCCAAACTTTCTCCAGAACGAAGCCCTACATGAATTTCTTGCAACTTATTTTTTTGCTCAATCTGCATCGATCCACGGAATGCAGTAAAAGCCTTTTTACCCGAAACAACTGGATGACTCATGACAAGTTGATAATTACCGCGTCCAGCAAGATTCAAAGTAACCGAGTAACGAACACCATAGGTGCCGATATTATTAAGGGCGGAGTCGATCATCCGAACAGCTAGGGGATTGACTTGAATATCTTGTGTTCCAAAATGATGCCGAGAGGTGCTGGTCAACGGAACATGCAATGCACCCTGAGAGAGGTCATGGTTGATCGAAGCACGATATTCATCACCAAGAGCAACGCCTGCCACACGTGAAAATACCCGTCCCAATTGAATTTCCCGGATTCGATTTAAATAAATTCGGCCGGGTGCAAGACGACCAGAATCCAAAACAGAGAAAAGTTTTTGGTCAGAACTTGTTTGCTCTGTGGCAACGACTGCCATGGTGAAAGGACCATCACTTTGCCCCTGCAGTAATCCATTTGCAATCCCGCGAGCTGGTAAAATAGTTCTTACAACAACAACTCGCCCACCTGCTGGAATAGTCACTGAATCTGGAACTTTGCGATCCAATTCATTGCGCAAAAGCTGAACAGCGGTGGCATCGCCTGGACCCGTGTTCCAAGGACGTTTTCCAAGGGGCTTAACCCCCATCAATTTGTTGCTATGGTAAGGGGCTTCAAAACTATTTTTAACCGATCCTCGCTTAAATCTCAACGTAACAGATGTCTTGCCTGGGTTAGAAGCAATAAGAGCCAGTGTCAACAATCCACGGGATCGACTTCCTCCCAATTTCGAGACGTCAATTGGGTAGTATTTGTGATGCATATGAACCCCAAATGCACCATTAAATGTATAACTCGCATTGCTCAATGGACGATTGGTTTCAGTGGCAATAGCGGACCCTGGGGCGGTGTTCACCAGGATTCCCGGACCCGTCACGATCTCAGGCTGATTGGAATGCAAGACAGGCACGTTATTGAAGGTGCCATTTAGGGGACGCGCCCGCTGTCCAGCCAAGATCGCCACATAGGCACGGCTCCGGCCGGGCAACGCCAGCTCAGCCGAGGCAAGTGAGACGCAAGCCAAGACCAGAAATGGGACTTTAATGAGACTCATGAAAGCTGTTGCCGCATTCTTTGGCTTCTCGGCGGCACCAGCGGAGGCAAGCATTGACGGCCCAACTTAGAGCCAACTTCAACGGCTGCCAATCGAAAATGGTGGTCACATCAGGGAAAAAAATCAGTCAAGCTTGGGTAGCTACTAAATTTCGATGCTTCCTCCGTTCTGCTGCCCCCCTTCCATGGACATGGCTGGAATGAAGCGGCAGCACCAGCAACGCAAGCACGCCATGCTTTCGATGTGGCGCGATGGTGTTGAACGTCAACTTTCTGCTTTGAACGCGGCAATTGACACCTTGGAGCAACAGATGAATCGGACCTCGAATCAAGCCGAGTGATCCGAAGCCAAAAGCTCGCGAAGACGTGCCAGCGCCCGCTTCAGTCGGCGCTGAATTGTCATAGCGGAAACCCCAAGGTTCTTGCCAGCCGTTCTCAGACTGGCTCCCTCTACCACCACTAAGCGAACAATGTCCTGCTCGTCCTGAGTCAAGATTTTTAATGCCAGCTGAATTTGCTCATATTGCTCACTCCTTTCAATAGCTTTCCAGCAAAATTTCCGATCCGGTAAATACTCCTCATTAAGCTCTACCCATTTAGATTTATATTTATATTGTTGTTTAATTATCTGATCATCAGGGCTGAGAACATGCTCACTCTTGTCTCTGAGCTTCAGAGCGCGTTCTTCCACTTGCCGTGGCAATCGAACTAAACTCGAACTGTCTCTTAAATAGTGCAGAATTGCACCGCGAATATGGAGCTTCGCAAAAACATTAAATGAGCCTGCTTGGGTTTGATTAAAACGATGTGAGGCTTGAATCAGTCCTAAGCAACCAACTTGGATTAGATCATCACAATCACATCCACTCTTGTAGGAGAACCGTTTAGCAATTGGACGTACAAGGGAAAGATAGTCGCGAATCCGTTCATTTCTTTCATAACACTGAACCGTGGACATGCATCAATAGGGAGGTTGAACATTTGCCTCTCGTACCATCAATGCATTCGATAGGGAGTAATCGCATCAGTGGTGCCACTGATATTTGGATTTAGTTTTGCGAATCAATGACAGCGCGTAATAGCTCATCTGGGCCTGCTTTTTTTAACCAATCCAAGTTAGCTCCATCCGTGCTTAACAAACATCCCGCGAAGCCCAAGGCATTCACACTAAATCCATGAACTCCCTCTCGGCTTCGACGAATGACAGCCATCCAGGAACGAGTGAGTAAAAGGTTGTAAGCACACCTGGGATATGGATCCTCATCCGGAGAACCGAGATGCAAGCTTTCGCAAAGCCGTTGGTAAGTCGCTTGCAATACCGACGCATTGAACTCGATTAACCGTTCAACACGGATGCATTGCCGGAGGAGATTCTGATCAGCAGCATCACAACGAAAACGAAGGAACCACTCATCTCTGGGGCAGGCTCTTTCCCCCTCACGTCTTGGCAACAATTGCAGATGCCGATGGGGTTGGCTGGCACCCGCATTGGGATTGCTATTGAAAAACCAAAGGCCTGTTGTGTTTCGATCAACTGAATGGAGTGCCGACCAATCCGAGGCATTGAGCCAACCATTCTGAGGTGCCCAATCACGAGTAATCAAAAGCATGTGGCCGATCTGAACAGGAAACTTGTTCAGAATCAACACATGATCATTTCCGATCTGATCTACCTCAAGGCGTTTGTCCCATGGTCGAAAAGGATTGGGCTTTGGGCCTGTTTCATGCAGATGTTTTGGCGTTGCTCCAGCGAGGTGGCGTAGTTCAAAAACCGTTGCGTCTTCGCCCGGAAGATCTTCAAGCGTTGTGGCGAGTGGAACAAGCGCTCCTGATTGCACAGCGTGTTCTGTACAAAGCAAAGCTCGTTCCCACAACAGATCACGACCCATTACGCCGAAGTTGAGCGAGAGACGCTCCTTGGTAATACCTCCCAAGAATCTCATCAAAACCAAGGCCTTGCGTCGCTAGCCGCTGAGCGCCGTGTTGACTCATGCTCGCGCCTAGGTGGCGATGGGCCTCCTCGCTGATCGCTTGCGTGGAGGCATACAAACTTTCGACGATCCCGCCTCGATAACTCAAAACCATTCCCCGGGTTTCTTGGGTCGCGCGCATCGATTGCTGACTGAGGCTTGAAGGCCCAGAAAACACTTGCCATCGAGTGGTGTCACCGAGGTGATACGTCAGGCTTGCAGGGCGAGCCAGATGCGTAACGGCATAAGAACGGGCTGCCACTGCTTGGGCTTTGAGAGCTTCACCATGCCAACCACTCGGCATTTCTGCACCGACAACCGAAGCCACGTAATTTTCGAGGCTGACTTCATTCACGGCCAGCCAAGCATTTTGACTTCGAACTAACTCCAACGTTCCCTCATAGGAATATCCATTGATTTGCATCCCCCCCCCCTTGCAAAAGCGGGTTGAATTCTTGGTACCAGCGCTGTCTTTAAGCAATTGATTCACAGCAATCACAGATCCATCTGCGAGCCAACAGGTTGTTGTTGCTGAGGCTCGAATGGATTGAATCGGGGTCCGACTCACCAAGGCAACCCTGATTAGCAAGGCGAGGTCGGATGGAGGCCTGGTGCCCTTTGTTGAGCGAATGTCGGTCTCAGTAGACGCGCCTGACAGCGGAGGTGCATCAAGCAAATCGAGAAGATGCAACGTGTCGCGGGACCTTGCATCGGCGTCGAAGCGGTCCAGTGCCAAGAAGGATCCTCCGACAATCCCGGCTCCCATCAAGGCCATGGCTCCCCAGCCCAGGATCGGCCATGCCCGGACCATGTCCCCAACCTCCATCTCCTTCAATCATCACCGAAATCCTTTAGACGACAAGAAGCTCAATCGTCTGAATATGCGTCCTCAAAGTCCGGAAGCATGGAGTGGACTTGCTCTTGTTTGTGGGACAGGGGGGATCGGTGGCGCAATGGCAACGGAGCTGCAGAGGACATGTCCCTCGCTCACTGTTTTGACTGCGGGTCGTGGAGACCATCACACCCATGACCTCCAATTGGATTTGGAGTCAGACAACGACCTGGATCGTCTCAGTGACGAACTCTCGAGCAGGAACCAACCGCTTCGCCTGGTGATCAACTGCAGTGGACGTTTGCATGGCCCGACGCTGCACCCGGAGAAACGTCTCAAACAGGTGGAACGTCGCCAGCTCATTGAACAGTTCTCGATTAATTCCATTGCGCCTGTGCTTCTAGCTAAAGCAGTAGAGCCGCTTTTGCGCCGAGACCAACCGTTTCACTTCGCGAGCTTGAGTGCGCGGGTGGGAAGCATTGGGGATAACCGCAGCGGTGGCTGGTACGCCTACCGAGCCGCAAAAGCGGCTCAGAATCAATTACTGCGTTGTCTAAGCATTGAGTGGGCAAGGCGTTGGCCCAAGGCCACGGTGACGCTGCTCCACCCTGGGACGACCGACACCGAACTGTCCAAACCATTCCAATCGTTTGTTCCAGCAGAACAGCTCTTCAGCCCACAGAGGGCTGCAGAGCAACTCGTATCGGTGCTCCTAGAGCAAACCCCTGAACAAAGTGGTGCTTTTTTGGCTTGGGATGGTCAGTCGATCGACTGGTAAGCATGCTGTTTGAGCTGCTCCAGGCTCACCACAGACAACGCAGTGTCCTCCGTGGCCTCTAGTCGAACCAAAGGTGCCACTCCGTCGTCGTAAGCCTGCTTCCAGCGGGGTGCACAGACGCACCAGTGGTCTCCAGGTTGAAGACCGGGAAACTGAAATGCAGGAACGGGCGTTGAAAGGTCGTTCCCCAAAGCCTTGCTGTAGCGAAGAAAGGCTTCCGTCATCACGCAACAGATGCTGTGTTGACCACGATCGGATGGGTCGGTTTCACAAAAGCCGTTGCGATACCAACCGGTTTTTGGTTCACATCCGCAAATCAGCAAAGGCTCACCAAGAACATTGAAAGTCGCTGGACCCACAGGGTTGCTAGTGGACATCAGAGGAAAAAAGAGGGGGGTGTCTGACGACGGAGTGGCACATTTTGGCCTCAGGTGGTTGACGAACCCCTAGGGGCAGGCGTTAAAGGTCATTCAGTTATGTCCACTCGATGGATTGGGAGTTCACTGAAGACGCCGCTTTTTTGGCGCTCTGCGAGGCCTTTCGCGAGAGCGGGGAAAGCTCGGCGATCGAGTTCCTAGCCAATGGGGAAGGTGCTTTTCATTTTCAAGACCTTGCGCAGAATGCTGCGGGAGAGGGATTTGACCTGAGTGAATCCAATGCTTTGGACACCTTTCAACAGGAAGTGATCGAGACCATGGAGAAAATCCGACAAGGCTGAAGCCGAACCAACTCCATGGCTTGTCTTGGACTAGCTGTAGAAGAAGGCGATTTCCTTGTCCTTCAAGCCATCCCAGCCAGCTAGTACAAGACGCTCGCTCAATGCGGCTTGATCGAGGTGCTTGGCACCGGTCTTCACGACCCGGTTGCGCATCGATTTAAGGACTCCGCTTCGGGCACGTTTGCTCTCCAGATCCATAACCTCGTTGTAAAGGCTGAGCATCGCCTCAGGAATCGGGCTCCCGTCCAGATCCACGCCAGCCTTGATGGCTGCATCCACGCCATCCGGTCCTGCAATAGCCATGGTTGTTCTTCAACGACTTTTCAAGGCTATGGGAGAACCAAGGACTCACGCACTGAAGTAACGGGCTTTGCTGTGGAGAGCAACAAGAGCCGTCGTGCTCTGTTCAGGAGACAACTGATCGCTGGCATCCATCGTGAGTCCAATCCGATCGGCATCCAGCCAGAGAAGTTGCTGGCGAGAGTCGGCGACATTTGGGCAAGCTGGGTAGCCAAAGGAGTAGCGGCTTCCCCTGTAGCGCTGGGCCAAAACATCGCGCAACGGCATTCCGGCGGGATCAGCAAAGCCAAGTTCCTGGCGGATTCGTGCATGCACCCACTCCGCCAGCGCCTCGGCCATCTGAACCGCTAAACCGTGGAAGTAGAGGTAATCGCTGTATCGGTCGCCTTTAAACAGCTCCTGAGCCACGATGCTGGCCTTTTCGCCCATGGTGACGGCTTGCATCGGCAGCACATCTGTGGGACGGCCATCTCCCGAAACATCGGAAAAGAAATCAGCGATGCAATAGCGATTACCCGATCGTTGGCGTGGCAGATCGAAGCGTCCGAGTTCTGTTGATTGATCAGCAGAGAACACCCTTAAAGCATTCTCATCCCGACCCACGGGAAAGTATCCATACACAGCCCCTGGAGCGAGCAGGCAGTCATTAAGGCAGCGGTCAATCCAATGCTTCAGTACTGGCTCGGCCTTTTCAGCCAGCATCGCCTCGTACTCGTCTCGACTCTGTTGTTTGGTTTTGCGGAACTGCCACTGACCAGCAAACAAAGCATTGCGGTCGAGGTAAGCGAACACCTCTTGGAGATCGAGATCCGCCTCGGTTAAGACGGTTGAACCCAGAAAAGGTGCCACGGGCATCGGCTCGGCGGGAACCGCGATTGACCGGTCCGTTGAGACAGGTATTTGGTTTTGGGGTTCCTCTTTTTGAGGAACTTCTGTATCTGCGGAAGCATGATCAGATTCATCTGACGACACCTCATCAAGACCGACCCCCTGAGGAGCATCAGCTAAAAATCCGGTGAGATTGCTCCAATTATCTTTCTTCTTGGCATCCATTAATGCATCCATAAATCTCAAATCAGCGAATGCATCACGTCCATAGATCACCTTGCCGTTGTAAACATCTCGACAATCCTTTTGAACAAAACGTGGTGTTAAAGCAGCACCCCCAAGGATGACAGGAACATCAATACCAGAATCATTAAAGGCCGCTAAATTATCTTTCATAAAGGCCGTTGATTTCACCAGAAGGCCACTCATGGCTAGGCAATCTGCTTGATGCTCTATTTGCGCATTAACGATAGCATCGCAACTTTGCTTGATCCCAAGATTGACAACTTCATAGCCATTATTCGTAAGAATAATGTCAACAAGATTCTTGCCAATATCATGAACATCGCCTTTAACGGTGGCAATTAAAAATTTCCCCTTGCTGTTGCTTTCCCCCTCAACAGTGTCCATATAGGGTTCAAGGTGGGCTACGGCAGACTTCATGGTTTCCGCACTCTGAAGAACAAAGGGGAGCTGCATCTGCCCGCTACCAAACAGCTCACCCACCACCTTCATTCCATCAAGCAGAAATGTATTAATGATGTGAAGAGGTGCATAATCTTGCATCGCCTCATCAAGGGCGGGAACCAAACCGATGCGTTCACCGTCAATAATGTGCTGCTTTAGACGCTTCTCGATGGGAAGGTCAGACAATGAAGGCCCTGAAGCACGGGCCTCCTTCGCCGAAACTCCTTCGAAGAGTTGCGTCAGCTCGGTGAGTGGATCATAAACACAAATATCATTTTCGAAACGCCTATTGTCGTTGATTAGATCACGGCATACTTGTTGATGATCATCACTGATTTTGACTAATGGAAGAATCTTAGCCGGGCTGACAATGGCAGCATCCATTCCTGCTTCGCAACAGTCGTGGAGAAAAACAGAATTGAGATTGATCCGCGCAGCAGGAGACAATCCAAAACTGACATTGCTGACCCCAAGAACAACATGAACTCCTGGCAATCCCTCACGGATCATCCGAATAGAATCAACTGTCGCTTTTGCATTTAATCGATCTTCTTCGATACCAGTTGAGATAGGAAGTGCAAGAGGATCGTAAAAAATCTCGCGGGCAGGTATTCCAAATTCCAATGCATCGCGATAGGCCCGTTGGGCGATCGCAAATTTCTTTTCTGCGGTTCTCGCCATGCCATCTTCATCGATGGTGCCCACCACAACTCCAGCGCCATAGCGGCGGGCCAGCTCAAGCACTTTGAAGAATCGTTCATCTCCATCCTCATAGTTGGTGGAATTGAGAATGCATTTACCTCCGGCAACTTTTAATCCAGATTCCATTTTCTGCCATTCGGTGGAATCAAGCATTAATGGAAGATTCACATTAGTGACCAATCGACTCACTAAATTATTCATATCTTTTTCGCCATCACGCCCTACATAGTCCACATTCACATCAAGAACATGTGCATTTTCTTTGACTTGACCACGTGCAACACCAATCAGTCCATCCCAATCTTCTTCTGCCAAAAGTTCGCGAACTTTGCGGCTTCCACTTGCATTTAAGCGCTCACCAATAATTAAAAACGAATTGTCTTGAAGGTAGGGAGTAACACCATAAATAGAGGCTGCTGCAGGTTCATAATCAAAGTTGGGACGCACGTCATCATTCTGATGCTTTGATCTGGAAGGACGCTCCGCGGGCTTGAGCTCCGTAGACAACTCCACCAGAGACCCAATATGAGCCGGGGTCGTACCACAACAACCGCCAACAACTTGCACACCAAGGTCTTCAACGAAGTGCATCATTTGCATCTTCAGCTCAGTGGGAGTCAGCCTGTAGTGGGCTACACCACCGATATTTTCAGGAAGTCCTGCATTCGGTATGCAGCTAACAATGAAGGGAGAATTCTCAGATAGGTAGCGAATGTGCTCCTTCATTTGCTCAGGCCCCGTTGCACAATTAAGCCCAAGAATGTCAATGGGGAATGGCTCCAAGATGGCAACCACAGCGGCAATATCGGAGCCCACCAACATTGTTCCTGTTGTCTCCATCGTCACGGAGACCATTAATGAGCACCGCTTACCGCTGGATTCAAAGGCGGCCTCAATACCCTGCAGTGCAGCTTTGATTTGCAGGACGTCTTGACAGGTTTCAACAATGATCAGATCAACGTTCCCTGAGATCAACCCTTCGGCTTGTTCGCGGAAGCCATCCCGCATCGTGTCGAAATCGATATGTCCGAGGGTGGGCAACTTGGTTGTTGGCCCCATGGATCCAGCCACAAAACGTGGTTTTTCAGGCGTGCTGTATTCATCGGCCACTTCTCGAGCCAGCTGGGCTGCACGACGGTTGAGTTCAAAAGCATGATCTTCCAACCCGTATTCAGCGAGAACGATGGAGGCTGCACCAAACGTGTTGGTCTCAATGACATCGCAACCCACCTCTAAAAATTTTCGATGCACCGCCTGCACAGCATCTGGGCGCGTTACGACCAAGTTCTCGTTGCACCCCTCCAAATCGGGGCCACCAAAATCATCTGCCGTCAGGCCTAGATCCTGCAGGCTGGTCCCTGTAGCGCCATCAAAAACCAAGACAGGCCGAGTTGGGCCGTGGATGTAATCGAGAAAACGGGAGGCAGTGACAGGAGCTTTTGCTTGTGTCACTGCCATGAGGTCGTCCTTCAGTGACGTGATTCTAAGAAACCTTCACCCCGCACATCAGTTGAGTGCGATCCTTGTCACCCAGTGCTCATAGGCAGGATCGCGGCCCTCCGTGATGGCCACCAATTTGCTCTTCAGGCTCTGCATCATTGGCCGATCGTTGCAAAGAACAGTCGATTCGATCTGGCGAATCGGCGTGATCTTTGCAGCCGTGCCCGTCAGAAACACTTCATCGGCGATGAACAGCTCTGTTTTATCAACCGCGCGCTCCACAACGGGAATTCCCATGGCTTTCGCGAGTTCGATCACACTCGCCCGTGTAATTCCCTCGAGGATGTCTTGATCGACGCCAGGGGTGATTAATTCACCGTCGCGGACCAGAAAGAGGTTCATACCGCTGGCTTCACTGATCTTGCCGCGACTGTTGAGAAGCAATGCTTCATCAAAGCCGCTCTGAACTGCTTCCGTCTTGGCCAGTGAACTGGTGATGTACGCCCCGCTGATTTTTCCTCGCAACGGCAACGAACGGTCCTCTTGGCGCGTCCAACTGCTGATCCGACAACTCACCCCCTCTGGCGAGAGGTAATCGCCGAGGGGTAATCCATAGATCAAAAAGTCGGTTTCGATGTCGTGTAACCGAGGCGCAATGCCGAGATCACTCGTATAAACGAAGGGTCTGAGATAAATCGGTTGATCCGGTTGATTGGCCCGCAACATCGCCGTTAGAGCCGACAAAATCGTCTCCTCGCTTAAATCTGTGAGCAGCAAGCGCGCGCTCTGACTCAATCGACGGGCATGACGGTCAGCACGGAACAGCAGCATGGTGTCTGCGTTTTGTGGATCGGGAATCGCTCGCATGCCACCAAAGGCACCAGTGCCGTAGTGCAGCGCATGGGTAGCGATGGAGATCCTGGCCTCCTCGAAGGGGATGCATTGGTTCTGAAACCAGGCGTAAGGCAGGAACTGGTGCATCGCAAAAACGACCTGATCCTTGGAATCTTCTCACCACCGCTCACCAGGACAATGGAACGATGCATCGATTAGCCAGCTGTCCAGGTGTTGACCCCCCCGAGGACGTGGTCCTGGTGGAACAGCCCGCGGCGGATGTGTTGTTTCTGTCCAGTGCCGCGACGGATCTCAGCACGTTGGCGGCCCATTTGGCTTCACCCGATGGTGAGCCCTGGCGAAACCAATTGCGAGGGCTATCCCTGGACTGTTTGTCCCATCCGGCCCAACTCGACCACTACCTCGCCACCACCGCTGATCAAGCGAAATTGGTGCTGGTTCGTTTGCTTGGCGGCCGAGGGCATTGGAGCTATGGACTCGAGCAGCTCCAACGCTGGAAGGAGGGCAGAGAAGGGCGCCACCTCCTGATCCTTGCCGGCACCGACGATCAAAACAACGAGCTGCATGGATTGGGATCCATTCCCATCGCATTAGCTGATCGTCTTGCCGAACTGCTTCGTGAAGGGGGGCTCGACAACCTGGGCGAGGTACTTCGAGCCCTGCAATTGCTCTTGCGGGAGGAACAACCCGACCCAACACAACTCCAACTGCATCCAATGCCAGATCCAGCGCCTTGGGATTGGCGCGATGACACCGGCCCCCGGATCGGTGTTGTGTTGTATCGGGCTCAACTTCAAGCAGGGGACGTTTCACTGGCGAAGGCGCTCTGCATGGCCTGCCGAGAGCGCGGTCTCTGTCCCAGGTTGCTTTGGGTGAGCAGCCTGCGCGATCAAGCGGTCCAAGCGGGGGTGATCGATCTTCTCCGCAACCAACATGTTGAGTTGGTCATTGCAGGGACTGCCTTTGCCTCCGTCAAGACCGCAGAAGCACGACTGGGCAGTCCGTTATGGGAGCAGCTCAATGTTCCCGTGTTGCAGTTGTTGAGCAGTAGCAGAAGTCGTGAGAGCTGGCGGAGCAGCAGCCGCGGGCTTGATCCACTTGATCTCTCCTTGCAAGTGGTCATGCCTGAATTGGATGGCCGGCTGACAACGCGTCCATGTGCCTTTCGGGAACATCAAATGACGGCTCCCCATCTAGGGGCTGCCGTACCCAGCCAGGTGGCCGATCTTGAAGGGATTGATTGGCTGATCGAGCACAGCCAACACTGGATCACGCTGCGTCAAACCCACAACCGCGACCGGCGAGTCGCGATGGTGCTGGCCAACTATCCAGTCCGAGACGGTCGAGTCGCCAATGGTGTCGGCCTCGACACGCCGGCAAGTTGCGTCGCCATGCTGCATTGGCTTCAGCATTCCGGCCACAACCTCGGCACAGCGACCCTGCCCTCCAGTGGTGATGAGCTCATGCAGAGCTTGCTTCAAGGCAGGACCAATTCACCCGAGGGACAACACAGGCCAGCACTGGATTACTTGCCCTTAGACGTTTACGAACAGTGGTGGGCAAACGTACCCCCTGACGCACAAGCCAAGATTGAAAAACGCTGGGGGCACCCCCGTGATGCCTGTGATCTCGAACCAAACCATGGCTTTGCGATCCATGGACTTCGATACGGCAATGTTGTGGTGTTGATTCAGCCCGATCGTGGTTACGACCCCGATCAAATCGCTGATCTCCACTCGCCGGACTTACCGCCACCCCATCGTTATCTGGCGCAGTATCTCTGGCTCAACAAAGTTCACAACACCCATGTGATGGTCCACGTGGGTAAGCACGGCAGCGCAGAGTGGCTTCCAGGGAAAGGCGTGGGCCTCAGTAGCAGTTGTGGCCCCCATCTCGCTCTAGGGGCATTGCCCCATCTCTATCCGTTCATCGTGAATGATCCTGGTGAAGGCTCCCAGGCGAAACGACGGGGGCATGCCGTGGTGTTGGACCACCTCACGCCTCCATTGGGGCGTGCTGGGTTACACGGGCCTCTACAACGGTTAGAGGGACAACTCGACGAACTCGTCGAAGCACGCCAACTCGGAGCCGAACGCGGCAAATCACTGGAACGCGCCGTTCTGGCAACGCTCCAAGAGCTGAATTGGCCAGGGATCCCGACCAAGGACGATCTCAAACGTGATCCCAGTTTGATCGATGCATATCTGGATTCGGCTGAAACCTATCTCTGCGAACTGAAGGAAGCTCAAATCCGTACGGGACTGCATCGATTCGGTCAGCGACCGTCCCAGAAGGCTGAATTAGAACTGCTTCTGGCCCTCGCTCGACCACCGGTCCATGGGCGACCAGGGCTCACCCAAGCCATGGCCCTTCATGTGGGATTGGTGTTGGATCCATGGGGACAAGAGGATGGTGAGCCTCTAAACGACAACGATCGAAGTCGACTCGAGCAACTGGGGTGTGAGCGTCGCCAACGGGTTGGCGACGGCGTTGCGTGGTTGGAAGAGCAAGCGTTTGAGCTCGTTTCCGCGCTTATCGGCAAAGGCGCCAAATCCAACTTGGTGGGTCCCTTCCGTGACTGGATCCAATCAACAGCTGAGGTCGACGTGACCTTGGCTGCAATGACCCAAGACCTCTGGCCGCGTTTGATTCAGTGTGCGCCAGCAGAAAAGAACTCGTTTTGCCAAGGAGTCGCTGGGGGTCGCATTCCAGCAGGGCCTTCCGGTGCTCCAAGTCGCGGTCGACCTGATGTTTTGCCAACAGGCAGAAATTTTTACTCTGTTGATCTCAGAGGATTGCCGACAGAAGCGGCCTGGGACCTCGGCCGGCGGTCCGCTGAACAACTGCTGGAGTTACACCTGCAGGCGGAAGGGGAAAGTCTGAGGCACCTGGCTCTGTCGGTATGGGGAACCGCCACGATGCGAAATGGAGGGGAAGATATTGCACAGCTCCTGGCGCTGATCGGTGTCCGACCCGTGTGGGATGGCCCCACACGCCGTTTGGTGGATTTAGAAGTGATCCCCCTGCGTCTCCTTGGACGTCCACGGGTGGATGTGGTTCTTCGCATCTCAGGACTCTTTCGTGATGCTTTTCCTCAGCTGGTGGATTGGGTTGATCAGGCGATGGCGATGGTGGCCGGCCTCGACGAACCAAGCGATCAAAATCCGTTAGCGGCTCTTACTCAAACAGAAGGTCCCCAGGGACGGATCTATGGCTCCGCACCGGGAGCCTACGGAGCTGGACTTCAGGCCCTGATGGACAGTGGCGCATGGGACTCACGTGCCGATCTGGGGGAAGCTTTTCTGCGCTGGAGTCAGTGGCGTTATGGCGGATCATCGGAGCCATCCCAGGATCGAACTGGGCTGGAATCAGCATTGGGTCGTGTTCAGGTGGTTTTGCACAACCAGGACAATCGCGAACACGACCTACTGGATTCCGACGACTACTACCAATTCCATGGAGGCTTAAGCGCTGCAGTGGAAAGCAGTTCAGGACATCGCCCGGAGCTTTGGTTTGGAGACCATTCCAGACGTGAACGCCCTCGACTGCACCGGTTAGAGCATGAACTCGACAAAGTCATGCGCAGCCGTTTGCTCAATCCTCGTTGGATTGAAGGAATGCAGCAGCACGGCTACAAAGGCGCCTTCGAAATGGGCGCAAGTCTTGACTATCTGTTTGCTTATGACGCCGCGACGGACCGCGTTCCTGACTGGTGTTATGGCGCTTTATGCGATCAATGGCTCAACACTCGATCGATCGTTGATTTCCTTAGGCAGCGCAACCCTTGGGTTCTTCGAGATATGGCTGAGCGGTTACTCGAAGCTTCAAATCGTGGACTGTGGGAGGGCGCAAACCCCGAGCAACTTGGACTGTTGAAGGACCTCGTTGCCAGTAGCGAGGCCCAAATCGAACGCGGTGGATTGACTACTTGTTCAGATCCCGAACCATCTGCTTGAAGGGATCGATCGATCCAGGCTTTCCAGAAGTGTCGGTTTGTCCAGCTTTGGCCGCCGGTTGCTCAACCTGCTTGAGCTCTTCCTTACGGCCCAGCGTGGTGGCATTGGCCGGTGCCGGAGTATTCACGCCGGTAATAGCGATGCCTTTGAGACGCTTGTTCATCTCCTTGGTAGTGACCTGTTCGGCAAAGGTTTTCTTCACCGGTTTTGGAATGCCCGCTGTGAGGTCGATGCTCTTCTCCTTTTTCACGCCATCACCAAGACCTTCGCTGCGTTTCTCGAGCCGCTCAGTCTCCGCGGCGACTTCCATGATCTGTTCCTTCGTACCGGGACTGGCCGCAGTGCCCGGGAAGGTGCGACGAATCGTTTTCGACTCCCGCATGTAGTTCACATCGCCGAGGGACGACGATGAGTCGGCATCAAGAAAAAACTCCTCAGGTTTGTCCTTGGCAGGTTTACGCGGCTTGATCGAGGAATTCGCATCCTGCGAATCTTTTTTCAGGAGACGATCGAATAAGCCCATGCCGACTACAGCTTTGGTGCAACGAACTTAGCGGCCATTGAGGTCGATTCCGTGACTATCTGTGCCACACGTACGCAAAAGGCCAAGGTTGGCTAGCTGACGATCAATGGATTCGCAGATCAAAGGGCTGGGAGTCCAGGTTGGATTCATGTCGTAGTCGTACCAGGCTTCACCCCCATCGAAACCAAGCCGAGCTGCTTCCTCAATCAAAACCTCGTGGCTCAATCGATAGCGAGCCGGATGGGCGAGTACGGCCAAACCACCAGCCTGATGAATGGCGCTCACCACAGCTTCTGCGCGGAGTAACTCGCCGACCACTGCATCACCGTGGTTGTAAGGCTTCAACGCCTCATGGTCGAGCTCGAAGCCGAGGGCCAAGACATGAACCAAGCAACCCCTGAGCAGGGCACTGATCTCCATGCCACTCCACAGCGTCGGAACTCGCTCCCCAAGCGAACAACGTTGTTTCAACCAAGCCTGCATTGGGACATGGGCATGGGAGCTGTGGTGGTCCGTCACGGCCAAGTGGGTTAAGCCCAGTGCGGTGGCCTGTTGGATCAACTCGATCGGTTCGAGGCTGCCATCACTGCAAAGGGTATGGCAATGAAAGTTGAACGATGTTGGACAACTCTCGGCTGCCACTTGGGTCAACACCTCACGCAGCGGATGTCCCATCTCAAAGCCTCGCCGCAGATTCAGCCCGCAGTCGTCTCCAACGGGCATAAAACTGAATGGAGCCGGCCATGAACACCACCAGCGCAACGATGAACCAAGTGGCAGCGCCCGTCGGGAACTGAGATTTGAAGACCACCAACATCACAACAATCACCAACAGCAATGTGGGCAGCTCATTCAGAGCACGCAGCTGCTTTCCAGTCCATTGACAGTTGTCAGCATGCAATTGGCCCATCAGCCGATAGCAGAAGAAGTGGTAGCCCAAAAGGGCCGCTACAAAGCTGAGCTTGGCGTGCATCCACGTCTGCTGAAGCCAACTCGGCTGGGCCACTAAGAGACCGATGGCCATCGTCACAGCTACGACCATCCCGGGGGTGGTGATGATGTTGGCCAGCCGTTTTTCCATCAGTGTGTACTGATCGCGAAACGGCTGTTGCAGAGCGGGTTCTAGTTCTGCCGTTTCAACGTGATAGATGAACAGGCGAACCAAATAAAACAACCCTGCAAACCAAACCACCACCCCAACGATGTGGAGTGTTTTGAACCAGAGGTAAGCCTCAGGAGGAAGCGTCATTGGCGCAACCGCACTCCAGCGACCATACGCAGTGCTCAGTTCAATCCGTCAAGAAACTCATGTGCCCGACGTTGATGGGCTGCAAGCGTTTCTGGTGCCATCCGATCCAAATTGCGAGCCATCATTGCCAAACGATATTGACTTCGGAAAAATGTCTCGTGCTTCTTGATGAAGCTCCAAAACAATCCATCCCAAATCTCGCACCATGGACCTTTTGGATAATCCGACATTTTGCGTACATAATTGGAGCCGGATACATAAGGCTTTGTCGTGAAGATTCCTCCGTCAGCAAATTGACTCATTCCATAAACATTTGGAACCATCACCCAGTCATAGGCATCAACAAATAACTCCATGAACCACACATAGACTCGATCGGGATGAAACCCACAGACTTGCATCATATTCCCAAGAAGCATCAATCTCTCAATATGATGGCAATAACCAGTCTGCAAAGCATGTTTAATAGCATCATCAATGGGGGGCAAACCTGTATTACCCGTATAGAACGCATCAGGTATCGGTCGATCCTCAAATTTCCAGAAATTTCCGTTTCGCATTGTCACTCCATATCGGCGATACATCACAGCCATAAATTCGCGCCAACCAACAATCTGACGGATAAATCCTTCAAGGGAGTTCAGAGGAATATCAGCTTGCTTGGCCCGTTCCAATGTGCGATCAAGGATCTGCCGCGGTGTTAGCAAACCGATATTGAGCATTGGAGTTAATACGCCATGCCACATCACACGGTGCTGACGACTGATGGCATCTTCATAGGCCCCAAAATCCTTGAAACGATGCTCCAGGAATTGATCCAACCAAAGTGAAGCTTGGGCATGATTCAAGGGATAGTGAAATTGATCTCCATCACCAAGAACTGGTAATCCTTCGCCCTTCAGCCTTACTTGCAAGGATTGAAAATCAATATCATGAGTTAGGGCTGGCTCGGCGGGAACAACGATTCCTTTCGGCAGTTTTTTTCTATTATCAGCATCAAAACTCCACTGTCCACCTTGAGGAGAACCATCGACGTCCATCAATAAATTTAAGCGTTTGCGCTGCATTTCATAAAACTTGGCCATTAAGGGCTTCTTGCCGCTAGTAAAATGTTCCTCAATCACCGAACTCGGAGTAAGAAGAAGAGGTGTATCTGTAACCAATAACTGACATTCATTGGCAGACACGAATGCTCTTAAGCGTTTCTCCAATAAGTGATCAACCGGATCAGCAAGATGAAAACTTCGAAATCCAGCACTATGCAGGAGCTTTAGATGCCCCTCCGTGTCAACAGCGTTGTCATGACGCTGAATCTGCACTGAGAAACCACGCTTGCGTAGGTCTTCGGCATAACCTTCCATCGACAACCGATGCAGCATGAGCCGTTGACAATGAACGCGCATCGGCCACGACGGATCCGTCCCAAAAAAAAGTGGATCTTCAATTAATGCAACGGCACGTCCAGGCTGAATCGCTGGGTGCTCCGCAAACAGCTGATGCGGATAAACAAGCGTGATCTCCATCGGTTAGCCGTCTTCTCCAGCCAAGCGACACGCTCTTCGTCCCAGGGACGTGGCATAGGCACGATCCACTTGACCTTCAAGAGGACTCAGCATTCCAGCTTTGCAATTCATGGTGACCTTTTCGCGATGTCCTTGTTGATCGCTGAGCTTGAGAACTAACTGCCAATGGTTCTTGGCGCTACGCGTTATGCCCTCAGCGCAAACCGGCCCAGTACAAAGGCCCGGAGCGGCCAAAGCAGGGGAAATCGAACAGAGCAACACCGCTAAACAGCAGCACAACAGTCGAATCATGCGGAGTGCTCCAGTTGAGGTTCTTCTAGGTGAGAGGCGAGCGAACCGTTGTTTTCATCCGATGGATGAAAGAAGTTAAAAATGTCTTGAGCCAGCACTGGACCAACACCAGGAGCTTTCGACAGTGTTTCGACCGATGCAAGTTGAATGGCGTCGATCGAGTGAAAATGGGATAACAGATCCCGTACCCGCTTCGCGCCCAATCCAGGGATGTCCGATAAGCGAGAGCGTTTCATGCGTTCACCTCGCTGTTGGCGATGAAAACTCACAGCAAAACGGTGGGCCTCGTCCCGCAGTCGGCGCAGCAATGCCACCCCCAACTGATCGGCTTCGCTGTCTAGCGGGTGACTGTCCCCAGGCAGAAACACCTCTTCCCTCTGCTTTGCGAGGGAGCAAACATTCAGATCTTCATGGAGATCCAATTCTCTGAGAGCCTCCATCACAGCTGAAAGCTGACCTTTGCCGCCATCGATCATCACGAGATCAGGCCAGTCGTTCAAACCATCCGTTTGCAAAGCGCTTCCTCCCTTCTGACGCAAAGCCCCGAGATCGAGCCCATCGGCTTTCGCTCGAGCCCATCGGCGAAAACGTCTCCGCATGATTTCTGCCATCGCCATGAAGTCATCGCTGTGCCCAGCTCGGATGCTGCTGCTCTGAATTTTGTATTTGCGGTAGTGCTGTTTTGCCGGCAAGCCATCGATAAACACCACTTGTGAGGCCACCGCATCACTGCCTTGGATATGGCTGATGTCGTAACCCTCAATTCGCCGAGGTGGAAGTGGAAGTTCAAGAAGTTGGGCCAAGTCCTCCGTGGACAGTGCTTGTTGCTCCTGACCTTGTTTGGCGCGAAGCAACTCAAATTCGGCATTGCGCTGAACCAATTCGATTAAGTCGGCTTTTTGACGACGCTGTGGGCAATGGATTTGAACCTTGCGTTCTCGTTGCTCTGTGAGCCACTCCTCCAGCAACAATTGTTGGGGCAGTGGATGCTGAACGAGAAGCTGGGGTGGAACCTCCACAGCATCCACTTGGCTGTAGTGCTCCTCAATCACGCGTTGCAAGATGACTCCAGGAGAAAGACCAGAGGCGTCTGCTGTGTAGCCAAGTCGCCCGACAAGTTTTCCGGCACGCATTTGAAATAATTGAACGGCAGCGAGCCGCTCATCACACGCCAATGCAAGAACATCACGGCTAACCGATGAGTCGGGGAGGCTCATCTTCTGATCAGCTGTGAGTTGATCTAAGCCCTGAAGTTGGTCGCGTACGCGGGCAGCCGATTCGTAATCCGTACGATCAGCGTATTTCTGCATTTGTTCCTGCAGAAGATTTTGCAATTCATCACTTCGTCCCTGAAACACCATTGCAACTTTGCGCAATGTGCGGTGGTAATCATCGGAGCTGATCTTCTCCTGACAGACCCCAGGACATCGGCCAATGCTGTAATTCAAACAGGTGCGATCCTGATGCAGAGGCCTCGGTCTTTGGCGTAATGGGAAAACGCGCTTCACCAGGAACAATGTTCGGCGCAATAGCCCTACATCCACATAGGGTCCATAAAAACGATCCAAGGGACTTCTAAAACGTCGACGCCGGGTAATAAAAATACGCGGATATGTTTCGCTCCAAGTGATACAAAGATAAGGATATTTCTTATCATCTTTCAGCAACACATTGAAGTGCGGCTGGTGATTCTTGATGAGATTGGACTCAAGCGCAAGAGCCTCTGCTTCGCTATCTGTAACGATGAATTCAATTTCACAGACCTGCCGCGTCATCAACCGAATGCGCGGTGATAGATCGTGCCGACTGCGGAAATAACTGCGCACACGACTGCGCAATGATTTTGATTTTCCGACGTACAAAATCCGATCGTCACCATCGCGCATGAGGTAACAACCGGGTTCTGCGGGAATATCTTTTAAACGCCGTTCAAGACGCTCCGGCTGGGTGAGCAGGGGCGTCCCTGAGATCGAGTCAGCCAAGGGATGATCAGCCGCCGTAGTTCCACCCCGTTGAAGCCAAATTGAGGGCCTCACCGTCAGCAATCAATCGGGCCGACTTCACCGCACCCACAAAAACGGTGTGATCACCATGCTTGAGCGAGCCAACCAGTTCGCATTCAACGCCGCCGACAGCATCGTCAAGCAAAGGAAGTCCGAGTTCACCTTCGGTGAAGGGTGCAGATTCAAAACGACCGCCCAAGCCTTTTTGAGGCTTAAAAAACACAGCTGCCAAATTCTTCTGATCGGCCCTTAAGACGTTCAGCGAGAAGCGTTTGGTGGCCTCAATGATGGCGTGGCTACTGCTGTCGGCCCGAACACCCATCACAACCAAAGGGGGCTCAAATGAACCCTGGGTGACCCAACTGGCTGTAAAGCCATTCACATCATCACCATCCCGCACGCCACAAATAAACAGTCCATGGGGAATTTTGCGAAGCAGAACTTTCTTGGCGTCGGTATCGAGGCTCATGGCACCCAGGCTTTTCCAAAAATCTAGGCAGCGATCAGCTGCATAGGATTCGATCATTGCCAACTGTTCGGATCCGATGCGGGCGCTCTATCCCGGCAGCTTTGACCCCCTGACAAATGGTCATATGGATCTGATTGAACGGGCCTCTTGTCTTTTTGGCGACCTGGTCGTTGCCGTACTGGACAATCCGAGCAAAAGGCCAGCTTTCAGTGTGGACGAACGGATCAGGCAAATCCGATCGTCCACGGCTCACCTCCATGGTGTTGAAGTCATCAGCTTCGATGGGCTCACCGTGAATTGCGCCAAAGACCAAAGCGCAGATCTGATTTTGCGGGGATTACGGGCCATGAGCGACTTCGAATACGAGCTCCAACTCGCCCACACCAACCGCTCCTTAGACGACACTCTGGAGACAGTTTTTATGGCAACCTCCACCCAGCACAGCTTCCTCAGCAGTTCAGTCGTCAAGGAAGTGGCGAGATTCGGCGGTGCGATCGACCACATGGTGCCCAAAGAGGTGGCGCTCGACCTCAACAGGCTCTTTAATTCAGCTTTCTTACCCCACTGAGATGGACGACGTGCGGCTCACCGTTCTCGATCAGCTTGATCAGCTCGAAGAGGTCGTACTGGAAGGCAGTCGTCTCCCATTTACCGGTGGTCGCCTCGTTAACGAAGGGGATGCCGTCGAGGTTCTTGATGCCGTTCGAGAGGCTCTTCCCAAAGAAATTGAAAGAGCCGCAAAGCTGATTGAGCGCCGGGATGACTTCATCAATACGGCACGGCAACAAGCCGAAGAGATTGTTCAGCAGGCGCAACGCCAGCGGGAGCAGCTTGTTAACAGTGCCGCGATTCGGCAGGAGGCCGAGCGTCAGGTGAATGACCTCCGCGATCAAACCCGCCAGCAATGCGAGCAACTTCTTCAAACAACACGCCAGCAAGGTGCCCGTGTTGAACAGGAGGTTCAGGCCAAAATCGCCGAACAAGAGCAAAATTTTGCCGCCCGCCGTCAGCAGATTGAACAGGAGGCTCTGCAGCGTCGGCAAGAACTTGAGCAGGAAGTTGTGGAATTGCGTCGGCAGGCCGCTGAACAACACGACATCAACCGAACGCAAGCTCAGAAAGATTTAGAAGTCATTCGGAACGAAGGCTTGCGTCTTCAAAAGGAAAGTCGTGATGAAGCCGAGCGCATCCACAACGATGCGCTGCAATTTCGACAGCAAACACAACAACAGTGTGAGGCGCTGATTCATCGCAGCCGTCAAGAAGCCGCTGGAGTTCAAGACGGAGCCAACCGTTATGCCGAACAAACCCTGGGGGAGTTAGAAGCACGACTCAAGGAAATG
>JADHRU010000091.1 GCA_016777265.1 Synechococcus sp. BS30m-G31 | reverse complement strand
CGTTGTCTGTTCCCATCCATCAGGCGGTACGACTCAGCACCGTGGCGGTGCTGTGTTCGGCCAGTGCTGCTTCGCTGCAATTCGTCCATGAGGGCCGCGGCATCCCCTTGATGGGACTGCTGCTGGGTGGAGTTGCTGCCTTGGCTGCCCAGTGGACCGCGAGTCGGCTTGATCGATTTGATCCGGTGGTTTTGGTGCGCTGTTTGCGCGGTTTGGCGATTGTTCTGGCGATCGATAGCTGCCGACGGGCCGCCCAACTCTGGTTGAGCTGAGTGCTGTTCAGTTCAAGAGAGCCCAAAAGCTGTCGTTCAGTTCGTAACCGAGGGCTGCAGACATTTGTGAAAGGTTGCCGCGCATCGTTCGGTCGAGCTGCTCTTGGCAGAGGTCATCCAGCTGCATTAAACGATGGGTGATCCAAAGCTCAAGCGCTTGGGGATCGAAGCGGAGTCCTTCAGTGCGGTTAAAGCTGTGGGGAACCACCATCGCAACGTGGCGAATCAGGCTGCCGCGGTCACGCTCCAGCATGAGCGGTAGCCAGGGATAACGGGCATCCGCCCGTAAAGACCACAACCGAGGCTCTGGGCACTCCGCGAGTTCCCGTGGGTCGTCTGGGTCCCGTGGCCAGTGAAAGTTGAGCTCGAGGATTGGCCCCTGTTCCAGCAAATCCTTAAGGGGCTGATCGGACCAGATCTGCAGCGGACTGAGATCGAGACGGCGAATTGATTCGGCATCAATCAGAACCGGATCCATGAGCAGGTGTGACAGGCCTTTGCGAATGATGGCCTCTAGAGCCCTCAAGGGAGAAGAATGAATGCGTTTGATGCATGTCAGCCATGGACTCCGCAATTTCCTCTCCTGAGATCTTCATTGCTCTCGTGGTGGCCGCCCACGCAGCCATTTTGGCTTTGCGCCTTTCGGTGAGCCTCTATCGCGCCTGATCCCAGTCATTCATTGATGGGATGACCTTGGCATCGGTATCGGGGTGCGTTACAAGCGGGTAACGCGCTTTGTCCTTTGTCTTCGTATCAGGCTCGAGCACAGCCACAATCTCGGCCTGATGCAGCATCCCTAGCAGCCGCAATTCAGCTGCAGACCGATCGTCGTGAGATGCAATGCAGCGTCATGGCCTTGGCGGTCAAATTGGGTTTGGTGATTTTGGGTGGTGTCAGCTTGATCCGCCTTTCCGGTGCTTATCAAGAGCGTCTCGACCGTCACGGGGAGTTGGCAGCTGTTGTGGCAGTGGAGTCGGTGAAATTAGAAGCTCTTCAAAAGCGCTTTGATCGTGTGTTCAGCATTGGTGGCGAGCAACGCCTGATGGGTGAACAGGATCAGTGGATTGCTCCCAATCGAATTCGGATCATCTGGCGCTGAGTTTCGTAACCACGGGCGCTGGTGATTGCGTCGTGGCGTTCAAACTGTTTTTCTCTTGAGGTTCCGCCATGACCAGCACTCCTGGCACTGTTCTGATCACGGGGACCACCTCTGGTGTCGGCTTGAACGCCGCCAAGGCCTTGGCCTCCCGAGGATGGCAGGTGATCACAGCGAACCGAAGTCCGCAGCGGGCTGCTGCTGCTGCTGATGCTTTGGGGATTCCGAAAGAGCGTCTCCAGCACGTTCTGATGGATCTCGGTGATCTGGACAGTGTGCGTCGGGCTGTGCAAAGTCTTCCGGTCTCCCTTGATGCCGTTGTTTGTAATGCTGCGGTCTACAAGCCGAAGTTGAAGCAGCCTGAGCGTTCGCCGCAGGGATATGAACTGTCCATGGCCACGAATCACCTTGGCCACTTTTTACTGATTCACTTATTGCTCGATCGCTTGAAGGGTTCGAATCATCCGTCTCGTCGTGTTGTGATCCTCGGCACTGTTACGGCAAATTCCAAAGAGTTGGGTGGAAAGATTCCAATTCCTGCGCCAGCTGACTTGGGCGATCTCTCGGGATTTCAAAAGGGCTTTTTGGACCCCATCGCGATGGCAAGTGGCAAAGCCTTCAAGCCTGGTAAGGCTTACAAAGACAGCAAGCTTTGCAACATGATTACCACGCAGGAGCTTCATCAACGACTTCATCAAGACACGGGACTGACATTTAGCTCGCTTTATCCGGGCTGTGTTGCGGATTCACCTTTGTTCCGTAATACCCCGAAGGCATTTCAGAAAATTTTCCCGTGGTTTCAAAAAAATATCACTGGTGGTTATGTCACTCAAGCTTTGGCGGGAGACCGTGTTGCGCAAGTGGTGGCTGATCCGGATTTTGCCGAGTCCGGTGTGCATTGGAGTTGGGGAAATCGACAGAAGAAAGACGGTCAGCAATTTAGTCAGGAGTTATCAGAGAAGGCCACCGACCCAGAAACCGCATCAAGAGTTTGGACTCTGTCCAAACAGCTTGTAGGCCTTGAATGATGTAGTCGAGAATCCCTTAATCGAGACGCCAACGTTGCGGAACGTCGACCCCTCTACGATTTAATCCCTCAATCTCTCGATGTATTATTGGCTCGCAAAGTTGACGGAACTGTTTTGGTGGTGAGTTGTTAGATGTCGTATTTATCTTCCTCTTTAAATCTCCAGTATTTAAATAGTTGAATTCGGAGATTTTGAGAAATCGTTCAATCGATCTAAGAAGTTCTACTGGCTTATCTTGGATGTCGTCAAAGATGAGTGGCTTAATATTTTCAATGCCAAGCCCAGCTCGAGCATTGTCGAGATTAAGGCAATATTGGCTGTGAATTTTAGCTGAACGTGTACCTATAAATTTCGATGCCTGCTGAATTAGCTCTGCTTCAGAGGCTTTACTGTCGAGCTTTTGGCTGAATTTGAATTGACTCCATAGGCGTTCGCAGGGTTCTCTCAGGATATAAATCGCCTTGATTTGATTGCTAATGTCTTCCGTGATTTGCTGCCATCCTTGCTCACTGATTAATGCAGATAGGTTGCTAAAATCCGCATTCCAATGTTGACCAGTGGGTTTGTTATTGAACAAGCCTTTGTACCATTCAACTGTCTTCTCACCAGGGATGTAAACATGTTCATACCACTCTTGAATGCTCTTCTGGCGTTCGGCTCGTAGATGCTGGATGCCTTTGAGCCTTGCACTCAGCCGTTGATTTAAATGTTGAGTCGTTAGAGGATTGTGATTTGTATAGAAATCGGCCAGAAAATGGATTTCTTTTTCTGGCGTAAAGTTGATCTCGGGATGTCTAGATAAAAATGAATAAACCCAAGTTGTGCCAGCCTTCATGGCCCCAATGCTTAGAAAAAGTCTTTGCATTGGGGTCGTGGCTGTGAATCAATGCCTTGCCGGTATTTTACTTAGTCGAAGCCAAGCAGGTCAAAGATTTCGCGATCTTTGAGGGATACGGCCTCAAGGGGCTCGACGTTGTCGAGCATATTTTGTGCGAGACGAAGATATTCGTTTTTGACAGCTTTCACTGCATCATCATCATCGTCGTCCATCTCGAAAATGGTGCACTTTTTCAGGCGTGAGCGACGAATGGCATCCACGTCTTTGAAGTGGGCCATCGTGCGTAAGCCGGTGCGCTCGTTGAACTTGTCGATCTGATCAGTATCTGCAGATCGGTTCGCAATGACTCCACCGAGCCGAACCTTGTAGTTCTTGGCTTTGGCCTGGATCGCTTGGACGATCCGATTCATCGCGAAGATGGAGTCGAAATCATTTGCAGTCACGATCAGGCAGTAGTTGGCGTGCTGCAGCGGTGCCGCAAAGCCTCCGCACACCACATCTCCCAGGACGTCGAAAATGACGACATCGGTGTCTTCGAGCAGGTGGTGCTCTTTTAAGAGTTTCACCGTTTGGCCGGTCACGTAACCACCGCAGCCTGTGCCGGCTGGTGGTCCACCGCTTTCAACACACTTCACGCCGTTGTAGCCAGTGAAGACGAAGTCGTCGGGACGAAGCTCTTCGCTGTGGAAATCAACTTCTTCAAGGATGTCGATCACCGTTGGCACCATCGAATGGGTGAGGGTGAAGGTGCTGTCGTGCTTAGGGTCGCAGCCGATCTGCAAAACGCGCTTGCCCAGCTTCGAAAAGGCTGCTGACAAGTTCGATGACGTGGTGGATTTGCCGATCCCACCTTTGCCATAAACGGCAATAACCAGCGCTCCCTCTTCAATCTTCATCGATGGGTCCTGCTGGACCTGAACACTTCCCTCTCCGTCCGTCGGACGCGACAGTGTTGTTGTCATGGAGGTCAACTATTTATATGTATTCAAGGTCAGCATTGACCCGTGTGCATTGTTCAGAGTTGATTTGACATAAGTGGTTGAACAGTGTTCGTTTGCTCATAATTTTTTGGCATTATTGGTAGTAAATACTTATGCCAGGTGGAGAGGTTTTTGTTAATCAGGCGCTGAAATGCGCCTTGGCGTCATAGAGCGTTTCGCTGTCGATCCGATTGAGCCCTTTCTCTTTGGCAAAGGCTTCTGTGTTTCGACGCACTTTGCCCCGCACAAAGAAGGGAATCTTTTTTAATTCCGCTTCGCCATCAACCGTCCATTCCAGGCTGGCTGTCGCCACAGCCACGGATGATCCGTTCGCCTCAGTGGCACTGCTCTCAGGAGCATTCTCCTCAATCGCGGGAACGTCGTCCACCTGGGCGCTTTGCAGTCCGCCCAAGTGCCCAAGATGGCTTTGATGCCCGTCGACGAACTCAAAGTCGTGGCGGAACATGCCAATCAGGTGTTCCTCTAAGCCCATCATTAATGGGTGCACCCAGCTGTCGAAGATCACATTCGCGCCTTCCCAGCCCATTTGAGGGCTGAATCGTGCGGGCACATCTTGAACGTGCATGGGGGTACTGATTACAGCGCAAGGAATACCCAATCGTTTGGCACTGTGGCGTTCCATCTGTGTTCCGAGCACCAGCTCTGGTACGGCTTCTGCCATGGCAGCTTCCACCGCTAGGTAGTCGTCACTGATCAGGGCTTCTAAGCCAAGCGCTTTGGCTGCCGCCCGGACTGGCCGAGCCATTTCTCGGCTGTAAGTGCCGAGACCCACCACTTGAAAGCCCAGTTCTTCGTTGGCGATGCGGGCCGCCGCCAGCACATGGCTTCCATCTCCAAAAATGAACACCCGTTTGCCGGTGAGGTAAGTCGAGTCAACCGATGCCGAATACCAGGGCAATTTTGAACTGTGCTCCCCTTCCCTTGGATCAGGTGGATCCATGCCAAGAAGGCCATGCACTTCCGCAAGGAAATCGGCTGTGGCGCCTACCCCGATCGGCATGGTTCGTGTGAAGGGCATTCCAAATTGCCGCTCCATCCAGCTGCAACATGATTCGGAAATTTCCGCGTAGAGGCAGATATTGAGATCCGCTTCTGTTAGGCGCATCACGTCGGCCACCGTTGCTTCGAGGGGCACAACAGTGTTCACATCGATCCCGTGGCTTGCCAGAAGTCGACTGATTTCAATCACATCATCGCGGCATCGGAATCCGAGGAGCGATGGACCGATCAGGTTGACGCGGGGTCGGCGCCCCTGGTTCTGCCATGCCTTTGGGTTATGGCCTTCGCTATTGGCCTCTTGATTTTTGAGGAGTCCTCGTACCAATTGGTACAGCGTTTCCGATGCGCCCCAATTTTCCTTTTTGCTGTAGGCAGGAAGCTCGAGGCTCACGATCGGAAGATCAAATCCCATGCCGCCAGCAAGGGCCCCCGGTTGATCTTGGATCAAT
>JADHRU010000090.1 GCA_016777265.1 Synechococcus sp. BS30m-G31 | reverse complement strand
GCCCTGGAACGCTGAATGGCATCCGCGACAGCTGTAACGGCTTGGTCTTGGCCAATCACCCGTTGGTGCAGATCGGCTTCGAGTTGGAGCAGCTTCTCCATTTCACTTTGAACGAGTCGTGCCACGGGTATGCCGGTCCACTTGGCGATCACCTCGGCGATGTCGTCTTCGGTGACTTCTTCGCGCAGCAAGGTTTTATCTGATCCATCCTCCGCAGCCAGTTGGACTTCTTTCTCCTGCAACTTGTTCTGCAGCGTGGCCAGCGTGCCGTATTCCAGCTCAGCTGCTTTGTTGAGGTCGTAACTGCGTTTGGCTTGGTCCACCTGGAGCTGGACGCGTTCCATCTCCTCTTTAATTGAAGAGATTTCGTCAATCGCTCCTTTTTCCTGTTGCCACTGAGCATTCAGGTTGCTCTGCTGTTCACTCAGTTCCGACAACTCCCGTTCAATGCGTTGCAGCCGTTCCTGGCTGGCACTATCCGACTCGCGGCCAAGGGAGAGTTTCTCCATCTCGAGCTGCAAAATTTTTCGATCGATTTCATCGATCTGCTCAGGTTTGGAGGTGATTTCCATCTTGAGACGAGCGGCTGATTCGTCCACCAGGTCGATGGCTTTGTCGGGAAGAAACCGATCGGCGATGTAACGGCTGCTCAGCACCGCAGCTGCGACCAAGGCGCTGTCGGCAATGCGCACACCATGGTGCACTTCGTATCGCTCTTTTAACCCTCGCAAAATTGAAATGCTGTCTTCCACCGTCGGCTGATCGACCAGCACCTGCTGAAAGCGGCGTTCGAGAGCAGGATCCTTCTCAATGTGTTGGCGATGTTCATCGAGGGTTGTGGCGCCGATGCAACGCAATTCACCTCGGGCCAGCATTGGCTTGAGCAAATTGCTCGCGTCCATGGCACCACCGGTGGCACCAGCACCGACAACGGTATGGATTTCATCGATAAACAACACGATTTGACCGTCCGACGCCGTCACTTCCTTCAACACAGCTTTCAGGCGCTCTTCGAATTCCCCGCGGTACTTGGCCCCTGCAATCAGAGAGCCCATATCGAGAGCAATCAGCTGTCGATTTTGCAGCGCTTGGGGAACATCACCGTTAACGATGCGTTGCGCCAACCCTTCAACAATGGCTGTTTTACCGACGCCGGGCTCGCCGATTAAGACGGGGTTGTTTTTAGTGCGCCGGCTGAGAATTTGAATGGTGCGACGAATTTCTTCGTCACGACCAATCACGGGGTCGAGCTGACCTTCTTTGGCTGCAGCGGTGAGATCACGTCCATATTTTTCTAGTGATTCGTAGGTCCCTTCTGGGTTTTGATCACTCACTGTTTGATTTCCCCGCACCGCTGTGATGGCCTCTCGTAATGGGTTGATACTGATGCCGGCTTGGCTGAGTAGCTGCCGACCACAGCGATCATCGCTAGCCAGGGCCAGTATTAGGTGCTCGACCGAGATATAGCTATCGCCAAAGCTGTTGCGTTCGTCTTCAGCTCGATCCAACGTTGCATTGAATCCCCGACCAAGAAACACCGATTCAGGCGGTGATCCCATGTTGGGTTGTCGCTTTAGGTGGGCATCTACGGCGGTTTGGAGGGTCGCTGGATCAACGCCAGATTTCTTTAGAACCCTTCCTGCTAGACCATTTTGCTGCAGCAACGCCAGCAAGAGGTGTTCGGTTTCCAATTGCTGGTGTCGTGAAGTCTGTGCGATTTGTTGGGCAGCCACAATCGCCGCCCAGGCCTTTTCGGTGAACTGTTCTGCAGTGGGTTGCATATCAGGCTTTTAAAACGGTTTCAACCGTATGGGGGGCCTTGGGATCGGAAGGGCGGCAAACCGAAGCACGACGTTGGGGGTCTACGACGAAGACCGTGCAACCCGATCTTCTTTTTAGAGTTCACCGAACAAGGGTGCTGTTATGCCAAACCAAGAGCTTGTCGATGCCTTGGTGCGTCAAGGGTTGGCGCTGTCAGTAAGTGCTGGGGGTGAGCTTGAGCGCAGTTGCTGGATGGTGGTGCATGAGCATCACCACGGCGTTCGACCCTCGGAGTACGACATCCGGGAAATTGATGAAGAGCTTTATCTGGCGGTCTTGGAGGCGGCACGACAGCACTAACTAGCTGAAACCCTGGGCTTTGGCCTGGGGCCTTAAATCGCGGAGCTGACCATCGAGGAGTGCCATCCGTTCAGCTTCAGCTCCCACATGCGGAGCAATCGAGACCCCTGAATTGTTCATGGCTTCAAACGCTGACTTCTCTTCTTCACTCCCGGTGGCCGTTTTTAGGTACCGCTCCACTGCAACAGTTGCTGTTTCGTCTGGGGCGAAATAAATGGTTCCCGGACCTCGCCGAATCGTCGTTAGGCCTTGTTTGCGTCTGCGCTGCTGCACTCCTGCCCAGAGCCTTCCCTGGCTTTGGGTCATGTAGTCGTTGAGGTTGCCAAGATCCGTATCCTCCGCCAAGGCCATGCTGGTGCCGTCAACAAAATCACTTAGCAGGGTGATAACGGCCATTAAGTCGGTGGAGATTGAAAGGAGGAGGTGATACGGCTGATCTCAAACCATTGGGTTATCGCGCTATCGCGGCTGTCTTGGTTGAGATCAGCTTGATTCACCAAAAAGCCAAGTTGATTCGCGAGGGCGATGAGTTCATTGTCACTGCGGCAGGACGCCGCAGCGTGCCTCACCCGCTGGCTGTGCTCGACGGCATGAAGGAAATCAGAAACGGCTTCTCTGCTCATCGAGTTACCAGCCCATTTCTGCCTGCTGTTCCACGTAGGTCGCTACAGCAATGATCTCTGACTCGCTCAATTTGCCTGCGTAGGAGGGCATGGCATTTTTGCCGGCTTCGATCTGATGCTCAATCGCTTCGAGAGGATCCTGTGGATACTCTTCCAAATGCGCATTCAGATCGCGAATGTTGAGGGTGCGGCTCGCCCGGATCACGTTGCCACCACCCATGTGGCAAGCCGCGCAATTTTGACTAAAAATCTGTTCCCCCTGCTCAAGGGGACCATCAAAGGCCAGCACAGATTTCGGTGTAGTCATTGGACCGACGAGGGTCAACAACAACAGGATTAATCCGGCGATGCGAGCCATTGAAGAGCCATCGGTACCCAAGCCTATTCAGCTCCAAGCTCAAACGAAAGATCCCCGAACCGTGAATGAAACAAACACGATTCGGGGATTGTTATTTGTTGATTTCAACAGGTGAGCATTAGCTCATCACTCAACGATCACTTTGCCAACCATGCCGGCACCACGGTGGGGCTCGCAGTAGTAGTCGAATGTACCGGCTTCGGAGAAGGTTTCCTCCCAGGATTCGCCGGGATTGAAGGCGAGATCAGAGTGGCTGAGCTCGTCATGGCCTTCGAAAACGGCGTTGTGAGGAGCCAATTTGTTGTTCACAAACTTGACGGTGTCGCCAGCGCTAATCGTGACGGAGCTGGGCTCGAAAGCGAGCATTCCGGCATCGGTGCCGAGCTTCACTTCGACGGTTGCTGCCTGAGCAGAACCGACGTTGAGGCCGATCAACATCAGGAGTGCACAGCATGCTGCTGCAAAGGAACGAATCACAGACCGCATTGGATTTATTTGAATCCACCAACTTTACGACTCCTTCTCGGTTTCCCGCGATTCGGAAGCCCTGAATCGATAAGAACTGTTTCCAAGTCTGGAGCATGACTTGTTCCACCGAATCGCTCTGGAGTGCTCGCTGGGGAGTGAATGAAGTGTCGCTGACGGATGCTGAACCGATCCCAATCGTTGATTTCAATCGGAAGAATGCGGATTAGGGCCTGGATGAGCCATGGCCACATCGGAACACCTGGGGTGCGACGCACTCCGCGCCAGCGGCAGAGAGTGGCCACGGTTTGATCCACCGAAATCGCTCGCTGACCCATCACGATGCGCCGAAGACGTCCTTGCCCAGGTTCCTTGTTGGGTTCATGGGGAAGTAGTGCAAATTGCCCACAAATCCGAGCGATGTCCTCGGCGTGGATGAAGTGGAAACTTGCATCGGCACGAAGCCATCGAGCCAGCCACAACCATCCACTGGCTTCCGCTAGCCCTTCTGTGAGGTAACTGGTGGGGAACAAACTGGTTCCATCAACCCTGCCGCCGAAGACCAGCGTCGGAAAAACAGCGATGATCCGGTCGGCGAAATAATGCTGCTCAAGCTCTTTTAGGCAGCGGGCCTTTGTTTGGATGTATTCGGTGCCGTAGGCCTGGGCTTCTGGGAGGGGATTGAGATCGCGATCGAGAATGCTGGCTGTGGAGAAGTAAATGATTTGCTCTACAACCTCTGGGTTGAGTAAAGCGAGCAGTCGCTTCACGGCAACAACGTTCACCTGTTCGGCTCGCACCGGGTCTCCCCATGCTGTTGCGGTGTGAATGACCCGGCTCACCGTTGCCAGATCGTCCGCAAAGCGATCGGTATCGCGTAGATCCCCGATGAGCAAACGAATGCGGGGATGATCTGCCGAAACAGCTTTGAGTTTCGTTGGATCTCGCAACCAAAGCAGAAGTTCTGCATCGGAATGGTCGAGAAGCCAGCGGGATACGTATTGGCCAACGCATCCGCTAGCCCCGGTAATCAGGATCCGGTTCAAGCGAGGGACCCAATCCGGTCCATCACGCTTTTCCCAGAACGGAAGAACGCGGCCCCATTCTCCTCAGGGGTTCCAGGAAGAATGCCGTGCCCGAGATTCAAAATGTGGCGGCGACCGCGGGCTTTACGAACCGTGTCATCGATACGGGCTTGGATCGCATCCGGTGTTCCGAACAACAAACCTGGATCCACATTTCCCTGCACGCCGATGTGTTCAGGAAGGCGGGCGCAGGCCTCGGCCATATCCACCGTCCAGTCGAGGGAAATAATGTCAACCCCAGTCTGAGCCATGCGTTCAAGCACCCCAGCACTTCCAGAGATGTACAAAACAAATGGGGTATCTGGGTGGGTTTGTTTCACCAGATCGACCACCTTTTTTTGGTACGGAGCAGCAAAGGTGTCGTAATCCGCTGGGCTTAATTGACCCGCCCAGGAATCAAACATCTGAACCACTTGCGCACCCGAATCAATTTGATAACGCAGGTAGTTGGCGATGGATTCTGCGAAATGATTCAGCAGCGTGTGCAGTAATTCCGGTTCTCGGAACGCCATGGCTTTGATGATGGCGTAATTTTTGCTGCTCTTCCCTTCCACCACGTAGGCGGCCAGGGTCCATGGGGCTCCAACGAAGCCCAACACAGCGGCCTTATTTCCAACGGTTTTGCGCAGACGACCCAACACCTCTCCGACAAATGGCATTGATTCGGAGGGGTTCAAGGGACGCAGGGCTTTCACCTGCTCGATCGACCGAATTGGATCGCCAATTTGCGGTCCTTTGCTCTCAATGATGTCGAAATCGATTCCCATCCCGGGGAGAGGGGTAAGGATGTCGGAAAACAGGATCACTCCGTCGGGCTGAAAAGCCTCGAACGGCTGCATCGAGATTTCGTAAGAGAGGTCGGGGTTCTCTGAACGCTCCCGGAAACTTGGGTACTTATCGCGGAGATCTCGGTAGATCTTCATATAACGACCCGCTTGTCGCATCATCCACACGGGGGGACGCTCTACCGATTCACCGCGTGCAGCGCGCAGTAGGAGTGGCAGGGTGTCGCTCATCTAGCCGGTTCAATTAAGCCGGAAACCTACCTGAAGCA
>JADHRU010000089.1 GCA_016777265.1 Synechococcus sp. BS30m-G31 | reverse complement strand
ATTTCTTCGGGCATGGCACCCAGAACACCGATATGCAATGCGCGTGCCATGGATTTATGAACCTGGCGCAACCGTAACGGCGGCCCCTTGCCGCCCCCTGCAAGATGAGCCCAATTGATCAGTGTGTTGTGAACGCGGGCGAGTCAGTGAGGAGCGTTGCCCAAGTGCGGGCCGTTGCCTCCACGGTCAACTTGGTGCGTGAACAGTTCCCAGCGGCGAAGCCGAACCTGCGGCCTTGGCGGGACGACGCCCAGACCCGTCAGTGGGATGAACCCGAATCGCTCGACCTCTCGTTTCATTTCCCTGGTTGGAGTCCGCGCCTTCAGTGCCGAAGCCTGCTTTTACAACTTCGTTTTCAGAACCATGAAGGCGATGAGGTTCAGAAATTACTCGGTGTGTTGATTCGCGGGATGACCTACGACGGTGAGCGCTGGCGATTGGCCACGGTGGGGGACTGGATCCCAGAGGGCTCCCACGTACCCCAAGCGGAGCAGGCAGCACAACTGCGTCAGATGTGTCGCGATCTGTTCCTTTTGTTCGATTTAAAGGTTCATCAACGCGACGACCCGTAACCCTTCGCAACGCTCGTGACTACAGCGCCAAAACTCCTTATAGGGTCTTGGAATTGGTGATCTCGATAGCATTCATGTCCGTCGCACTTGCTGCTCAGCTCAGGGAAGGCACGAAAAAGGCCCACACGATGGCCGAAAACACCGGTTTTGTGAGCTGCTTCCTCAAGGGTGTTGTTGATAAGTCCAGCTACCGCAAACTCGTTGCCGATCTCTATTTCGTCTATGAGGCGATGGAAGAAGAGATCGACAAGCTCGCAGAGCATCCAGTCGTTGGTCCTGTGGGGAAGAAAGAGCTGAATCGGGTTGAATCCCTCTCGCAAGACCTTGCCTATTACTTCGGAGAGAATTGGAAGGAAGAAATCCAGCCATCTCCATCTGCTGCACTGTATGTGGAGCGGATTCATGCCCTTGCGAAAGAGTCTCCTGAATTATTGGTTGGGCACCATTACACCCGCTATATGGGAGATCTTTCCGGTGGTCAGATTCTGAAAAATATTGCTCAGAAAGCAATGAATATGGATGGAGACGATGGTCTTCGTTTTTATATTTTCGACGATATTGCTGATGAGAAAGGGTTTAAAACGATGTATCGCTCCACGATGGACGAGCTACCCATCGACCAAGCGATGGCTGATCGGATCGTTGAGGAAGCCAACAACGCTTTCCACCTCAACATGAAAATGTTCCAGGAACTTGAAGGCAACCTGGTTGCAGCAATCGGCAAGGTGCTGTTTGGTTTCCTGACCCGTCGTCAGCGGACAGGTAGTACTGAGGCTGCCACTGCTTGATCTGCCACTGCTTGATCTGTCACTGCTTGATCTGTGGTCACAACGCTGATTCGCTTTCTGGTTCCTGGCACCAGCAATAGGTTCCGATGTGGCGGACTCAGCGTTGAGTTGCAAACAGCTCGTCTTGTAGCCGGCCTCTGTGCAACTGAAGTTGTCACGTATCGGCAGCGCCAGTTGGATTCTCCCTTTTTAGACGACTGTCTAAAAGCTGAGAAGCCGGATCCAAGTGTTCTTTGGATTGTGAGTTGGGGCTTCGATGTCCCGGGTTTAATTCGACGACTGAGAGGACATCGTGTGGCTTATCACGCCCACAGCAGTGGGTATGGATTCTCTCTTCCGCCAAATGTTCCGGTTTTGGCAGTCAGCAGAAATACGCTGGGTTATTGGGGAGCACGGGCCCCTCGAAATTCGCTCCATTTGCTTCCTAATGCCCTGGATGAGGCTTGGTTGAAGCGTGGAGCTCGTGGGAGTACTGAGCTGCGCCCCATAGACGTTTTGGTGCAAGCACGGAAGTGCAGCCCATATGTGCTGAATCAGCTGGTTCCAGCGTTACGCAGTTCAGGTTTGATTGTTGAAGTTCAGACTGGATGGGTAGAGGATTTAGTTGATCTTTTTAATCAATCAACTGTTTATATCTACGATTCGGCTGAGTATTGGAGAAGCCGTGGCGTGTCGGAGGGTTTTGGTCTGCCGCCGCTTGAAGCCTTAGCCAGTGGCTGTGTGGTGTTCTCGAGTTTTAATCATGCTCTTTCAGATTACGCAAATCCGGGATTCACTACTCATCAAATCGGTTGCTCAAGCCTCGTATTCGACCAACAACGCATTATTTCTGCGGTGAATGCGCCTCAACAATGGTCTGCAGATCCATTTGTGATTGATCGGCTGTTGGATGATTGTTCTGAAAAAATGCTGATATCACGTTGGAAGACTTCACTGACCAATCTGGATGCTTTGAATGCATTGCAAATGGACGGCCATCCTTATCTCAAAACTATTCCTGGCTGGCGCTTACGTCTTCGTGATTGGTTGGGAAGAGTAGCAACAGTGGTCAATCGGTTGCCTGTCTGGCCTGCGTCATCAAAGCGAAAGGGGGCTTAAGACCTTATGGTCAGGGTGCTGTTCAAATCTGGTGCAAATGAATCGCCGGGTGCAGCAATTTTCATTAAAAAGTCAGACTTGGACTGAACTTTCCGCTCTTCTTGGAAAGCTTCCAAGACGTCGGAAGCGTCTGCTTGGACTTGTTCTTCTGGCTTCGTTTTTTCAGGGCATTTTAGATATTCTCCTGATTGCCTTTTTGGCACGTTTTGTTGGTTTATTTTCTGGCGCAAAGCTCGACGATCGATTGCCAGGTGTTTTGGTTTTTGGAGGTGGATTACTAGATCAGGCGGGATGGCTTTTAGCTCTCTTAATTGCATCATTCTGGCTGACATCAGGACTTCGTTTTGCAGTCGCTTATATGCAGAGTATGTTGAGTGCGGAGATATGGAATGATCTGGTCAATCAAGTCTATATGAATGTTTTGAGGCAAAGATATGAGTTTTTTGTGCAAAATAAAACAGCTAACTTGTCCGAGCAATTTAATAGAATTTTAAATAGTGTTTCAACAAAAGTTGTTAGTCCTTTGATTGCAATAGCTGGTAATGCTTTATCAGTGTCTTCGTTAATGATAGGTGTTGTTTTTGTTCTTGGTTGGAGCGCCTTTCTTATCTTTAGCCTGATGTTGTTGGCCTATGCATCGGCGTCGCTTCTAATTACCCCATACTTACGTTTAGCGACGAAGCAGCGTGTTCGCTACGGCCGCCGAATCAATTTATTGCTGATGGAATCATTGCGATCAATTCGTGATGTTCAGCTTTATTCTGTAGATCAATATTTTATAACTCGCTTTTCCAGTGATGGTGTTGTTGCTAAGCGATACGATCGTTTAACTCGGCTTCTGCCAGATGTCCCGAGATTTGTCATTGAGCCTGCAGGAATTACCATTCTATTCATGATCGGTTTGGCGCCAGCAGTTCTTGGCGGAGATGCTTCAGATGTTCGCAATGCGATCCCATCTTTATTCGCAATCATGTTCACCCTCCTGAAGGTATCAGGGCCTTTGCAAAATACTTTTAGGAGTCTAAATCGTCTTAGAGGTGGGCTTCCAGAGATCAAAGATGCTTTGGAGTTGCTTGAGCTTCAGGCAGAGCGGATGGTGTTGACATCCCCTGGCGTTCCAACGACCGATGGTGTAATGCCGAGGCGTTTAATTCAACTTAAAGATGTTAGTTTTTCGTATCAAGGCAGTGATAAAAAAGTTGTTAATGGAGTCAATTTATCGATACCCGTCGGATCAAGAGTTGCATTGGTTGGTCGTACTGGAAGTGGCAAAACAAGCTTGGCCCATCTTCTCTTGGGATTATTGCAGCCAACATCCGGAGAGCTTGTATTGGATGGGATCCCAGTCAACAGTCTTGATTTGCCAGCCTGGCAAGCCAATTGTGCATTAGTTCCACAAGATATCCGATTACTTGATGGCAGTATCCGCGATAATGTTGCCTTTGGTATAGATCCTTCTCAAATTAACGATGATGATGTTTGGGCGGCTCTGGCAATTGCTCAATTTGACGAAGTTGTCGCCCAGATGAATTATGGCCTCTACACCATGATTGGTGAAAATGGAATCAAGCTTTCTGGAGGTCAGCGCCAGCGCTTGTCCCTTGCAAGATCCTTTTATCGCGGCGCCAAGGTTCTCGTCCTGGATGAAGCAACCAGTGCCCTCGATAACAAAACTGAATACGATCTAATGCAAGGACTTGATCTTGTTGGTCGTCGTTGCACGACGATTGTGATCGCACACCGTTTAAGCACCGTTAGAAAATGCGATCGCATTTATGAAATTAGTAACGGCCAGGTTATTGCCTCTGGAAACTTCGATGAGCTCTACGACGGCTCATCATCCTTCCGTGAGATGAATTTGCTTGGGGAAAGTCATTAATCCCCGTTGTGGCAGACATCATTCTTTTGTCGACTGCCGATTGGGACCATCCCCTCTGGACCAATAAGCAGCACACCGCTTTGGCGCTGGCAGAGCTGGGTCATCGCGTCCTCTATGTGGAGTCCCTCGGTTTGCGTGCGCCTCGGGCAGGCGGACGTGATGCCCGTCGGATTCTGCGTCGCTTGTGCCGGATGGTCCGTTTGCCACGTCAGGTGGCTCCAAGGGTTTGGGTATGGTCGCCGCCGGCTTTGCCTGGGGGGCAGTCCGGTTGGCCTCTGGCGCTGAATCGACGCCTGATTCAGCGTGGTTTAGAGCAGATGGCCTGGTGGCTGGATTTCAAACACTGGATTTTGTGGACCTATAACCCGCTGACGGCGCTGTATTTGGATCTGCACAGTCACCCAATCAGTGTCTACCACTGCGTTGATCGCATCCAAGAGCAGCCGGGGATGCCAACGGAACGGATCGATGCTTGGGAAGAACGCCTGTGTCGCGCCGTGCAGGTGGTCTTCACCACCTCACCGGATTTGCAGGCCAACCACTGCCGTTGGAACCATCACACCTATTTCCACGGCAATGTTGCTGATTTTCAGCACTTCAATCGTGCTTTGCATCAGCCCTCGCTTGCGTGCCCCAAGCCATTAACTCTGATACCTCGACCGAGGCTGTTGTTTACAGGGGCGATCGATGCCTACAAGCTCGATTTGCCCATGACGGTCACATTGGCAAGAACCAACCCCAATTGGTCGTTCGTGTTCGTTGGGCCCGTGGGTGAAGCCGACCCGAGCACGGAATTGGCTGCCTTGAGGACGTGCCCCAATGTGTTTGTCGTCGGTTCTCAGCCTTATCAGGATCTACCGGCTTGGGCGGCCTATTCCGATCTTGCGTTGCTGCCTCTCCAGCAAAACGGGTACACGCGTCACATGTTCCCGATGAAGTTCTTCGAATATCTGGCCGCAGGGCTGCCTGTGGTGGGAACGGCGATCCCAGCGTTGAAAATCCATTCGGATGTGGCGTGGCTCTGCGAACCGGATCCTGTTGCCTTTGCGTCTGCGATTGATCGTGCACTTCAGGGGCAGGGGCCGGCTTTGAATGAGCGTCTGGCCCGGGCACAGGCCCATACCTACGCCACGCGCACCAAATCCATGCTGAGTGTGCTGCGTCGCGTCGGGGTGTTGGCTGAGGCTGCACAGGGCAATCCTCAACGTTTGCGGTTGCATCGCTCGCGCTGGAATCGCGGCAAAACTTGGCTGGTGTCACCACTGCTGAAGTGGGTGGGCTTGATGGCCGATCAACTGGTGAGCGCTGGATGTGGCAGAAGTCTCACTCGGTTGTTTTGTTTTTTGCAGAGCCGCGGTTGGCTTGCACCTGATCTTCAGAGTCGCCTGGCGTTCCTGCTGGTGC
>JADHRU010000088.1 GCA_016777265.1 Synechococcus sp. BS30m-G31 | reverse complement strand
TCTGATGCTGCTCGATCTCACCGGCAAAAAAATCCTGGTTACCGGCATTGCCAACAACCGCTCGATTGCCTGGGGCATCGCTCAGCAACTCAAAGCGGCAGGTGCTGACCTTGGCATTACCTATCTCCCCGATGAGAAAGGCCGTTTTGAGTCGAAGGTGCGGGAGCTCACCGCTCCCCTGGAGCCCAGCTTGTTCTTGCCCCTGAATGTTCAAGATCCAGATCAAATGGCGAGTGTGTTCGCCGAGATCAAAGACAAGTGGGGCGTTCTTGATGGGTTGGTCCACTGCCTGGCGTTCGCCGGCAAAGAGGAGTTGATTGGCGATTACAGCGCCACCACGGCTGAAGGTTTTGCGCGCTCCTTGGATATCAGCGCCTATTCGCTGGCTCCACTCTGTGCCCATGCCAAGCCGTTGTTTAGCGAGAAGGCTGGTGTGATCACCCTCTCGTACCTGGGGTCTGAGCGTGCGATCCCGAATTACAACGTGATGGGTGTTGCCAAGGCCGCCCTCGAAGCATCCGTGCGCTACTTGGCTGCCGAGCTTGGTCCTGAGAAGCAAGTTCGCGTTAACGCCATCAGTGCCGGCCCGATCCGCACCTTGGCCAGTTCAGCCATCGGAGGAATCCTCGACATGATTCACCACGTGGAGGAGAGAGCTCCGTTGCGTCGCACCGTCACTCAAATGGAAGTGGGAGGCACTGCTGCGTTCCTCTTGAGCGACCTGGCTAGCGGTATTTCTGGCCAAACCATCTATGTGGATGCCGGTTACTGCGTAACTGGGATGTGATTCGGCATCCCCTGTGCTGGGGCTTGGGTTCAGTGGTTTGGCGGATGGGCCAATGCTTCGCCATGATCAGCGCAAAGCAACGGTTGGCGGGAACTCAGCAGCATGCGCACGGGTGAAGTTCACCGCCATACCGGCGAGACCGACGTCAAGGTCAAGCTCGACCTTGACGGCAGTGGCCGCTGCGAGGCCTCCACGGGGGTGCCCTTTCTCGATCACATGCTGCATCAGATCAGCAGCCATGGATTGCTTGACCTAACGATTAAGGCGGTGGGTGATACCCATATCGATGATCACCACACCAATGAAGATGTGGGCATTGCCGTGGGTCAGGCCCTCAGCCAAGCCTTGGGTGATCGAAAAGGGATTTATCGATTCGGTCATTTCGTAGCGCCCCTCGATGAAGCCCTTGTGCAGGTGGCATTGGATTGCTCTGGTCGTCCTCATATCAGCTATGGATTAACAATCCCGACGCAAAAAATTGGCACCTACGACACGGAATTGGTCAAAGAATTCTTCGTAGCAGTTGCGAATAACAGTGGACTTACGTTGCATATCCGTCAGTTAGACGGCGTGAATTCCCATCACATCGTGGAAGCTTGTTTCAAAGCGTTTGCCCGTGCGCTGCGCATGGCCACTGAAATCGATTCCCGTCGAGCCGGTGCCATTCCTAGTAGTAAAGGAGTTTTAGAGCAGGCTGGCGCGAGCTAAATCCAGGGCGATCGGCCGCGTTTCATGGCCGATTACGAGAAGATATGTGTACCAGAGTCGTTGTTCGTGACTGTTGCACCCACCCGTCCCTATTCCCGCGAGGACTGGTCGAGCGCCTTCGTCAATGTGGATGACGAGCTCACCGATGTGGCGCTCATCCCTGTGCGTGGCGCCATCCCCTCCGAACTCAAGGGCACGCTCTATCGCAATGGTCCTGGACGCTTAGAACGCAACGGCCATCGGGTTCACCACCCCTTTGATGGCGATGGAATGATCGCTGCGATGCGGTTTGCAGAGGGCTCTGTTTCCCTCACCAATCGTTTCGTCCGCACGGAAGGTTGGCTGGCTGAGGAAAAGGCCAACAAAGTGCTGTATCGCGGTGTCTTTGGCAGTCAGAAGCCCGGTGGGCGCCTCGCCAATGCCTTCGATTTACGGCTGAAAAACATCGCCAATACCAATGTGGTGCGGCTTGGTGATCAGCTTCTGGCGCTCTGGGAGGCGGCAGAGCCCCATGCCCTAGACCCAGTCAGTTTGGAAACTCGTGGGTTGTCACGGCTGGATGGTGTGTTGAAAAAGGGGGAGGCGTTTAGTGCTCACCCGCGCTTCGATGCTGGGCACCATGATCGCCCTCGGATGGTCACGTTCGGGGTGAAAGCTGGCCCCCGCAGCACCATCCGGCTCATGGAATTCGCCACCGATGGTCCCGATGCCGGTGTGCTGTTAAACGACCGTTCCGACAGTTTTTCGGGCTTCGCGTTCTTGCACGACTTCGCGATTACCCCAAATTGGGCGGTGTTCCTTCAAAACGCGGTCTCCTTCAATCCGCTGCCGTTTGTCACCGGAGAAAAGGGTGCTGCGCAATGTTTGGCATCCCAGCCTGGTGGGAAAGGACGCTTTTGGTTGATTCCTCGAGATTGTGGTCGGTTCGCTGGTCAAAAGCCACGCATTTTCGAGGCTCCTGATGGGTTTGTCTTCCATCATCTCAATGCCTTTGAGGATGGCGATCATGTGGTTGTGGAGAGCATCGTCTACGACGACTTTCCATCGATTGGTCCAGACGATGATTTTGCTCAAGTCGATTTCGACAGCATCCCAGAGGGGATCCTGCATCGCTGCCGCCTTGATTTGAGCCGTGAGACTGTTCAAACCGAGTGCATTGCCAAGCGCACCTGTGAGTTCGCCATGGTGAATCCGCAGCGCCAGGGGCTTTCAGCGCGATATGCCTGGATGGCGGTGGCCGAACGGGAAATCGGGAATGATCCGCTGCAGGCCATTCAGAAGTTGGATCTGAGCACTGGCGACACCAGGACTTGGAGTGCTGCTCCGCGTGGCTTCGTCAGCGAGCCCTTGATGGTGGCGCGGCCTGGGGCTTCTGCAGAGGATGATGGCTGGGTGCTGGATCTGGTCTGGAATGGAGCGCGCGGAGCGTCCGATCTGGTGATCCTCAATGCGGCTGACTTATCGGAAGTGGCCTTACTGGAATTGCCCTTGGCGATTCCCCATGGACTCCATGGCAGTTGGGCCGCATCGGTTTGATTGTATTGAGTCACATCTAGGCAGATGTCAGTTTGCATCTGGTTGCCGATTTGAATCCGATCAGTTTCAAGCTGGTGAGATTGATCGGTGATTGTGATGCGACGTTCCGGAGCTGTTGTGATCGTTGGGTTGCTGTTGGGAGCCGTCACTCCGATGCATGCGCAGGACGTGAGGTGTGATGGCACTCTGTTTGAACTTGCCGTTATCGAAGAGGGCACCAGCGCAACAGACCGTTTTCAATTCGCCTTGCGTCTGGAAGCGCAAGCCACGTCGAAGAAAGATGCTTTGAATGAATTAAATCGTCGGCTCGGCACGGTTCGCCGCAAGATCTCTGGCTTGGCGATCGGGGGACTCATCGTGTCGGCCCCACGCACTTACACGGTTGGAGGCACAACTGCATCTCCGCAGCGTCATCAGGCCACGTCCAACATCAGTGGTGAGGTGAGCCGTTCCAATTACGACCCCTTGATTCAACAGGCTGGACGTTTGCCGGGTGTCAGTCTTCAAGGGATGACGTCGCTGTCCTCTACGGATGGTGCACGGTCTCTGCAACAGCAATTGCTGGAGAGAGCCCTCGCCACAGGACGCCGTCAAGCGGAGTCCACCCAGCAGCTGTTGGGATTACGCCAACTTCGGTTGATCCGGATTGATCAGCGCCGTGGGGGAGCTCCTCTGCGCACGAGTGCCCTATCGCGTTCGAAACAGAGTTTTGACCCATCTGAAGCGCCGAAACCGCGTCAGTCCATTCGGCTCAATCTCGACTATTGCTTGAACTGATCCTGATGCCGTTGTTGTGACTGTTGAGCGGAAAGGAATTTGTCTGTGAAGACCATATTTCTAGCGTGATAATTTGAACATCATTGATTGTTCTTTGTGCCCACGTCATTTGCTCTTCCGCAGATCAATAGCGATGAGCGGATGTTATGGATCCATGCTGGACCTCATAAGGCTGCCAGCAGCTATGTAACTGAACGGTTGCGTAAAAATCGTGCTGCCTTAGCGACACACGGAGTTTTGATGGATGGAGATAATAATCTACTTGCGAATTCTATCGCTGAAAAAAATTATCAGCCTTTGGAGCAAGCTCTTTCAGATTTGTCGAGTGATTTTCGGCATATTTTGATTAGTAGTTCATCGCTTGATACACGAATCCTGAAAAGAAGTGTTCTGGATAATTTAAACAATTTGGCGTTATCTCATGGATTTAAGCTTGGCATTAGTTATTTTATTAGGGATCAGCAATCTTGGCTAAACTCTGTTTATTGCCATCGTATTCGTCGCTTCCGGGAGACGCCGGATTTCCCTGACTATTGCGACTACATCATGAACGATCGTGATTCTTGGGATATTGCTTATCCCTCAAAATTCAAGGTGTTCAAGTTGTTCCCGGAGATCACAACCTTGTTTTTGCCGCTCTCGAAGCAAGTGGCGGTGACCGATCCCTTTCTGGCCCTGGTGGCGGCGTTGGATTTGGAGACGCCCCAGGGCGAGGACGGCTGGCTGAAGGGTGAATCCTCGAAGCAGAACATTCAGCCCGGTGCCAAGGGAATTTGGATGTCGCGCCTGTGCCGTCAAGTGATTGCTGAGCTTGGTTTTGATCCCGAGCGGTTGGTACGCAAAGGCAAGGTGATTCGTGATTTGGCCATTGAGCTGGGCTGGGATCACGACAAGTTCGATGGCTTTGATCAGGCTTTGTTGGATCGTGTATCAGGGTTTTATCAGGACTCCAACGAGGCCTTCGCCCAAGAGCACTGGGGTGTGTCCTGGCAGCAACTCTTTCCCACGAAGTTGGCATCACCCACGATTTATTCAGGGCCGCAATCAGAGAGCGAGCGGGTGGAGATGCGTCAGTTGATGGTGCGCGTGATTCGTGGCCTGCAGCTTCCGTTGCAGCTGCGGCGGCGCTATTTCAAGCTGTATGACGCAGCGGTTGAAAGAGTTGTTCTTCCCAGTGGACATTAAAAAGGGCCCCAAGAGGGGCCCAAATTGCTGGGTTGCTTGAGGAGCTCCTTGCTGCTTTTAATTCGTTTCCGCGAGGGTGACGATAATTCCTAGCTCTTTGAGAGGGTTTCTGAGATCTTTGTCTTCAAGGTCTTGATATCGGAAAGCATCGCCTTCGATGATCAGGCGATCTTCTTCGCCAAAGTTTTTGACTTTTAGCTTCTTCTGGATGTTGTCTAAAGAGCTAATCTCAATTTTATCTTTGACTGTGTCATTCCCATTGTCAATAGTGAGATTGTTAATGATTCCATCGATGACGACTTTGTCTTTATTGGCCCCCAGATTCATCACTGATTTGCCGGTGAGTTGAGTATTTTCCGAGATTGTGATGATCTCTTTGCCAGCATCGCCGTTGACTTTCGGTGATTTGGCCTCTTCCCCAGTGAAGTTGACTTTGTTTTTGCCACCTTCTGTGTCGATCGTTGCTCGCAATGTGAATTCATTGGCAAGCGTAAGCTCTGATTTTCCAGCATTATTCAGGGTGAATGATGGCTTGGAAAGGTTCTCTCCTTCGACGACAACATTTTTTTCAACCGTGATCACCATTTTGGTGACTGTTGCTTCTGTTGTCACCGTTGTGGTGGAGCCAGTCGTCTCAAAGGCGACATTGTTGAGTTGAGATTCAGGGACTTCCACTGATCCATTGGCATTGTCCGCCGTGCAACTTCCGCCCTCGCATTCTGCGGGCGATGGAGTTGGAGTCGGGGTTGGAGTTGGAGTTGGAGCAGGAGTTG
>JADHRU010000087.1 GCA_016777265.1 Synechococcus sp. BS30m-G31 | reverse complement strand
CCATGCACGCTGTTTAACGATGGGCGCGTTGCCCACGCCTGAGGACGGTGCCGCGGAGGTGGCAGTGATCAGCGGCGGCAGCAGTGATCGCACGGTGGTAGCCGAGGCCACCCTTGCATTGCAATGCCATGGAATCGGTGTCGACGCCGTGATGGACGTGGGGGTGGCCGGGTTGCACCGCCTGCTCGATCAACTACCAAGGCTGCAAAGCGCTCGCGTTTTGATCGCTTGTGCGGGTATGGAAGGGGCCTTGCCCACTGTGCTGACAGGCTTAGTGCCGCAACCGGTGATCGGTGTGCCGGTTTCTGTTGGCTATGGCATTAGCCAGGGAGGACGCACCGCCCTGGAAGGAATGTTGGCCAGTTGTGCGCCTGGATTATTGGTCACCAATATCGACAACGGCTATGGCGCTGCGATGGCAGCTCTGCGAATCCTGCGGGGTACCGCAGAGCATGGAGGAGGATGAAAACGGGGAATCAATCCGTCGTGCTTTGGCCTAACCGACCCAGTTCGGCGCTGTTTTGATCAGATTCGACGCGTTTCATCGTGTTGATCAAAGCGGCGAGATCGGCAGGGGACAACTCACCATCCTGTTGCCATTTCATTGCTCGAGGATCGGGAGACAAAGGACGGACTAAATGTGTTGGTTTGAAATTTAGGTGTTGGTCCTAAGAAAAAATGCCTAGTTCACTGAAATCTGCAGAAGAAAATCTGTAGATCGCTCAGAGATGCTGGAGGTTTGGATAAGCCGTCACCAAATCTTCAGCGCTCAGCACGTCTCCGCGGCCTTCTGGTTGCCAAATCACTTCAAGGGCAATCAGTTCCGTTGAGGCGGTTGAACCCAAGATGCGCAGGGTTTGACGCAACTCCTCGCCGGTATCGGAGCCAGGTAGCTTTGCGGCGGCGGTTGAGGCCACCAACAGGGTCACCACAATGAATTCGTTGGTGTCGTCCGCATCACCAGAGCCAATATTCGCGTCAGCACGACGCTCTCCGCCCACATTGCTGGTGAGCTCAGCATCCAATTTGCTGCGTTCATTCATCGACAACCGATTGAAGGTGGCTTCAGCTGAGTTGAAGGGAACACTTCCGCTCTCCGAATTGGCGTAGACCCACAGATCTGGCTGACGCAGCAAGGAGAGGGTTGTTTCCTGAAGCAAGCGTTGCAAGCCACTTTTGCTGGCCGTGTCGGAGCTTGCAGCGAGTCGGCGTAAGTCGTCTTGCAGGGATTTGGCGCTGGCGAGCAGACCCACTTGCAGCTGGATCATGTTCACGTTGCGAGGGAGGGCCGGAGCGGCTGGAGCTCCGCCCATGCCAGGGGCTCCCCCTCCACTGATGCCACCGCGGACAGCGTTCACTAAAACCCCTGCCACGGCCATCAAGATCAACAGTCCAAAGAGACCACCACCGCCGAATCCAAAAATCGGAATCAGGAAGGGGAAGCCCATGCCACCGCCGCGGTAGCCACCGCCATAGCCACCGCCATAACCGCCGCCGCGGTATCCGCCCCCGCCATAGCTGCGACCGCCTGACCGGGGCATCGATGGAGCTCGAAAACTTCCACCACCCATTCGGCCGCCCCGGGCGGCATCAGCTGGCTGGACGTGGATCAGGCTGAGCCCCACCAACACCATGGGGAGGAGCAGCGAAGCGAGCAAGCGTCGGGTCCGGAACAATGATTTAGCTGCCGAAATGGCGCTGGTTTTGTGCACAAACTCTAGGAACCGCCACCCACGATGGTGACAATCTCGAGATTGTCGCCATCGCTAACGGCGGTGTTCGGCCACTGCGTGCGTGGAACGATCACGCCGTTGTGCTCGACGACCACCAGTTGAGGGTTGTAAGCAAGCGCTTCAATCACCAATACCAAAGTTGTTGGCGTGGGCGCGGGATCAAGACGCCGTTGCTCGCCATTCACGTTTAGGTCCAGAGCCATGGGATTCAATCGACGGGGGGCAACAAGGCCTGAAGCAACTGTTGACTAGCGCGCTCAGGGTTCTCCGCGGCCATGATTGCGCCGATCACAGCGATGCGCCGGCAACCCACATCGAGCATTGCCGTGATGTTGTCGAGATCAATGCCTCCAATGGCGAACACAGGCAGATGCGTGATGGCCTGGGCCTCTTGCAAACGCACTGGGCCAACGGCGGGTTTGTCTGGCTTGACGGCGGTGGTGTGAACCGGTCCGAGTCCCAAGTAATCGCAGGCTTCGGCATCGGCACGGCGCACGTCGTCCAGGGTGTGGGTGCTGCGACCCAGCAGACGCGCCTCACCGATCAATCCGCGGGCGACATCGGTGGGTAGATCGTCTTGACCAAGGTGCACGCCATCGGCATCGACCGCGAGGGCTAGATCGATGCGGTCATTGATCACAAAGAGCGCTCCGTGGGTCTGACACAGCATTCGCAATGCCTTCGCTTCATCGAGGCGCTCACGATCGTTTCCGCTTTTGCAGCGGTACTGCACCATCGTCACCCCAGCCGTTAGCGCCTGAGTCACCCGTTCGATCAGATCTGGGCATGGGGTGGTGATCAGGCACAGCTGACAGTTGTTCAGGGTTCGGCGACGCTCGCTGGCCACACTGGCGTTGAGACAGCTGACTTCCAGGTCGTAAAGCCCATAACGGATCGCGGCTGATTCGGATGCCAGGGATGGATCAACACTGCGGCCGTATTCCTCCAAAACGCGAAGTGCTTCTTGCACACGGCCGCAATTGGCCGCCACCACCGCTTGGGGGTTGTGGCGTTCCAGTTGGGCTGGATGGCTGAGCCCAGCCCCAGGGTCTGTGGCCGTCGATCGCGCCTGCTTGTAAATGCTTCGGTGAAGTCGCCCCAGGCGTTGCCGCCAATCCTTGAGTTGTACAACCAGATCGTCGCGCTCAAGGCCAAACCGGCACCAGTCCTCCACGACGCGCAGGCCTTCCCTGGATCGATCGAGATTGGCATCGATCAGTCGTGCCACCCGTGGATCAACCAATCCCAATGGCCCCTCACCCATCGATTCCATGGCACGCTGTGGGGAGACTATTGCGGCTCAACATGGAGAACGGTGGTTCCGACAGCTCCATGAGCGTGTTGATTTGGGGCATTGTGCTCCTCGGCAGCATCGGGGTGTTCATCGTGTGGGGCTTGGTGAATGCTTACCCAGGGATGGCTTAACCAGGATCTCTGAGCAGTTGTCGGGCCGCTTCGGCATCGAGACCGATCTGTGCACTGAGCTCTTCAAGTCCGTTGAATTTTTGCTGGCCGCGAAGGCGATGAACGGGCTCGACGACCAACTCGCGATGCTCCAGCTCCAGGCTGCGATCAAGCAGATGCACTTCCACCGCTGAAGGCGAATTGGGATCCACCGTTGGTTGGGGCCCCAGGTTCATGACGGCCGGCATGGACTCTCCTGAACCTTCCAGACGAGCCCAGGCGGCGTAGACCCCCAGACCGGGCAAAAACTTTCGGCCATCCACCTGCAAATTCGCCGTCGGCCAACCGATCTCCCGTCCCAGTCCTCGGCCACGGACCACCTTGCCTTGGAAGTGGTATGGCCGACCCAGGAGGGCCTCTGCCTCGGTCAAAGCTCCTTGCTCTAGGGCGGAGCGAATCCGGCTGCTGCTCATGCGCCCGTCTGCGTCCTCAACGATGTCAACAATCCTCACCTCCACGCCTCGACGACGAGCCAAGCGTTGCAAGAGCTCTGCATCGCCGGCGCGTCGGTGACCAAAGCGGAAGTTGGTCCCCACAGCAATCCGTTTGGCCTGAAGGGTCTCCAACAGAACGGAATCTGCGAACTCTTCAGCGCTGAGTTGGGCCAGCTCCTTGGTGAAGGGCACCAGCACCAGCTGTTCGATGCCCAGCGGTCCGAGCAGGGAAAGCTTTTCCTGGGGGAGGTCGAGGCGCAACCGTGTTTCGCCAAATAGCACTTCGCGGGGGTGGGGCCAGAAGCTCACCACGCTTGGAACGGCACCGATCTCTGGATCCAGTCCATCGAGGGCCGCGGCAATCACGGCGCGGTGACCAGCATGGATTCCATCGAAGCTTCCAAGGGCCAGGGCGGTGGGCCGGCGGGCATCCTTTGGCGAGCAGAGCGGGATCAAAGAGGTGCGGGCTGGACGCTTTGATGGCAAGTTTGAACGACTGACCGACCGGGCATGGCAGATCGCCTTGATTTCCAGCAGTTGTCCTTTGGACTAAAGCGCATGGGCTGGATCCGTTTTTGGATTCAGGTGGTGCTCGGAGTTGTGGTGGTGGGGGTGTTGACCTTCAACAACATTGGCGGAAGTTTGGCCCGTAACGCTGAACGGGCCGTGGGTCTGGGGCCAGGGTTATCGCTCACCACCCTGTCGTTTTTGGTGTTGTTGTACAGCCTTTGGCAAGGCTGGTTGATCGTTCGCATCGGCAGGGCCGTGGACAGTGCGGCGCGACCCACCCGTGGTGAAACGGCACGGCTGATTAAGCGGGGTTTGCTTGCTGATCTTGTGGGCCTCACCTTTGCCGCAGTCGGTTATCAAGCCCTGGCTGGAAGTTTGTTCGTTCAAGCCTCGATGCAGACCCCCGGCATCGCCATTGGTGGTGGTGGCTCTGCAGACAATTTGGCGATTACATCGCTCGAGATGCTTTCGGTGTTGAGCAACACCCAAGTTTTGTTCGGGCACCTGATTGGGTTGATTTTTTCGCTTTGGCTCCTGCAACGCGTCTATCGCACCCAGTGAGTTGGAAGTGAGCTGCAAGTGAGCTGCAAGTCAGAAGTGCCTTTGATTCCTGTTCAGGCGGGTCTTGTCTTAATGGACCGACTGATCTTGAAGCTTCAGCTGGGGTAGGTCCCCAAGAGGTCCTCTCCAGAACAAATCCGGCTGAATCGGGGTGAGTGATGGGCAGTTCTTGTGGATTTGCGCCACATCGCTCGGCCAGTCTTTGGGACCTTCTCCAGCCGATTCCAAATCGTTCACCACCTCACCGGCGAGCCAGTAGTAAGCACGGCCGCGTGGATCTTTGCGGGAGCTGAATTGCTCGTCGTATCTCCGGATCGACAATCGGGTCCAACGCAGCGCTCCCATGGCCTCCTTGGCACAGGGCGGAATATTCAGATTGAGCAGCATGCTTTCGGGCCAATGGCCATGGATGGCCTGTTCGCTTACATCCATCGCCAGATCGGCAGCGGCTTGAAATTGACGCCATTGGAAGCAGGCACTGCTCACGGCGAGTGAGCGAATCCCATCGAGCGTTCCTTCCATGGCGGCAGCCACGGTGCCGGAACAAAACACATCGGTACCGAGATTGGGACCATGGTTAATGCCGGATAAAACCAGATCAGGTTTCTGTTTGACCAGCTCAAACAAGGCCAGTTTCATGCAGTCGGCTGGGGTGCCACTACAAGCCCATGCCGTGACGCCTGGGGCAAACAGCTCGTCGGCTCGTTCTGCACGGATGGGGGTTTGAAGGGTGAGGCCATGGCCAGTGGCCGAGCGCTCCTGGTCAGGACAGACAACGGTTACCTCATGGCCCCGGGCTGCAGCAGCGGCGGCGAGGGTCCGAATCCCGTCAGCAAATACGCCGTCGTCGTTGCTGATCAGAATTCGCAGCGGTGCCATAGAAACGAATGTCTTTGCTCGAAACCTAAGCGTCCCGACTGCTTACAGTCTGGTCTTATTCAAGACAGCCCAGTGAGCGCCACGGTCACCCTGCAGCAGCTCACCGATCAGCTGGATGCCCTCGAGCAGCAAGCTGCCGCTGAAATCGCTGAGGCTGTAGACGCTCAATCCCTTGAGCAGCTGCGAGTCGGTTTGTT
>JADHRU010000086.1 GCA_016777265.1 Synechococcus sp. BS30m-G31 | reverse complement strand
ACCCCGAGTGACGGCCAAGCCCACAACATCAATGCCGACACGGTGGCGGGGGAGCTGGCCGCATCGCTGCAGGCAGAAAAACTGATCCTGCTCACCGACACCCCTGGGATTCTCCGTGATCGCGATCAGCCGGAATCGTTAATTCGCAAGCTCCGCTTATCAGAAGCGCGTCAGCTCATTGATGACGGAGTGGTTGCAGGGGGAATGACGCCAAAAACTGAGTGCTGCATTCGAGCGTTAGCGCAGGGTGTGTCGGCCGCCCACATCGTTGATGGACGGGTGTCCCATGCCCTGTTGCTGGAGGTCTTCACCGATGCCGGTATCGGAACGATGGTGGTGGGACGCGAAGACCACTCCAATAAAGCGATCGACTAGCCAGCTTCAGGCGGATAACAGCAATTAAGCGTCGGCATCGCTGTTTTGCTTTTGTTCGACCTGCTCCGAACTAAGCGAGGTGCTTTCACCGCTTCGAGCACATCCACCGGCCACGGCCATGTTTGAAAACGCAGCCAAAACCATCAACGCGATCACAACAGTGCCACCAAAAAAGGCGATGTTCGGATGACGCTTCATCGTGTTGACCCATCGAGTTGATAGACGCTATCGAGATCACACCGTGCACCGTGAAGGCATCAACTCGCCTCTGGGGCCCAGCCATGCTCCTTCTGCCATGTGGGGGCCCAAAGCGTGCAGCGCTTGGTGAGGTGATCACCTTGACGCAGTTGTTTTTGACGAACATTGCAGCCCACCAACGTGCGGCAGTGCTGATCGATTCCGTAAGCGAAGTGCTGGCAGGTCATGCAAAGACATGCACCCTTCCAACCCTGCAAGTCGTGATCCTCGACAAAGCCCCACTCCTCCATACCAATCAACGCAAGTACATCTGTACTACTCCTCGATCGGCTTTGTTGGCAACCCATGCCAACCCCAGCAGTCCATAAACTGCTTTGCAAGCTGGCTGGAAGGCGATGCTCGCCGTCAGAAGGAACCAACAAACTTTGGCGAAGCGCCCTTGCGATTCCCTTCAAGTCATGGGGTGTGTAGAGGGGTCAAAGCGTGAAGAATGAACGGCCATCCCCCGACCTCCGCGCCGTGGATGCCCATTTGGAACGTGGGGACTACGGCCAGGCCCTCGAGCTGCTCACTCCTTTGGCAGAAACGCACCCCATCGCCACCCCGGAAGGGTCTCAGGTGCGCTTGCTGATGATCACCTCCTGGATGGGGCAAGGGCAAGACGATCAAGCCCTGTCCATGGCCCGCGCGTTGAGCCGAGGCGGTGACATGGAGATGCGCCAGCAGGCCAAGCAACTTGTCGTCATTCTCGATGCCCCCAGCCTCGAGCGCCCAGAAAGCTGGACCATGCAACTACCTGCACTCGAGGTCACAGCAACAGGCGGCTCTCCCCCCGCCGCGAGCAGCCAACGCCGCTCCAGAAAACCAAAACCACCACCGCCACCCCCCACCGGACCCACAAAGGGCCCAGGCGTTGGATTTGCCGTCGTTGTTGTCGCCGTGTTGGTCGGCCTAACCCTGTTGCTGAGCGGCTGCGTACGGATTGATGCCGACCTGGAACTTCCCGGCCCAGACCGCACGGAACTCATTTGGCAGGTGCAGAGCCTTAATGATCAGCCCATGCCATGGCAAACAAGCTTCGAACAACGTTTAAAACGCGAGTTACCTCACCTGCCCATCGAGCATCCCAGCCCAGGCCGTCAACGCATTAGCCCTGGGGTTCAATCGTCCCGCGACTTGAACCAGCTGCTGCAAACAATGGTGAGACTGGCAGGAACGAGCGCTGGGGTCGAACTGCTGCCCCCGCCGGAGTTCAGCCTCGTGGAACGCAATTGGTTGATCGGAGTCCAACAACACCTCCATCTCCTGATTGATCTCCGCCATGTCCCCGACATCCCTGGGCTGGAAATCAATCTGCGTGTAGACCATGGACGCCTTCAGCACACCCTGCACAGCGGCGAGCGAGTGGAGCTCGAACAAACCCGCTGGCGCTGGAGTCCTCTGGGCCTGGGGAGCTTAATGATTCTGGTTTTGATGGGTTGCAGCCTGCTTTTGCAAGGTGTTCGCCGCAAGTTGGGTTTCGGATTTCCAGAACTTCCCGCCTAATCAAAGCTGCTGTGGATCAGGGTCTACAGAAAGAGCAACACCTCGAGGCAATGCCTCCCAAAGGGCCGGACCCGGCGGGAGAGGCAGGGCAGAACCCACCGGACCATGCAGAAGGAGTTGCCAGCGGCTTCGACCAGCCACTCGCGCGACTGGGGCTGGGGCTGGCCCCAACAGCCACCAATTCTGCTTTTGGCATAGGGGCTTCAGACGCTCTGCAAGAACCGATGCAGCGGTCGCTGTCGCGCTGGCTGATTCTCCAGACAACCGCAACAGACAAGCGCGACTAAACGGGACCAGACCCGCCTCACGGCGCAGCTCAATCTCTTGAGCCAAAAACAGTTCATAGCGACCATCCACCAGGTGTTGAATCACTGGATGCTCCGGGGAATAGGTCTGAACCAACACCTGCCCTGGTCGCTCCCCTCGGCCAGCACGACCTGCCAACTGCAGCAGTAGTTGTAAGGCCTGTTCTCCAGCACGAAGGTCGGGGCGATGCAGCAGTCCATCGGCAGCCAAAACGGCCGCCAAGGTGACCCGAGGCAAGTCCATTCCTTTGGCCAGCATCTGCGTTCCGATCAGCACATCCGCCTCACCGGCAGCAAAACGATCCAACAAGCGGCGATGTCCGTCGCGCCCACCGGTGGAATCGCGATCGAACCTCAGCAAGCGCAAACCGTCCAGTTCCTCATCGAGGAGCTCCAACACCCGCTGTGTACCAGCGCCAAACGGCTTAAATGCTGTTGATCCGCAGTGGCTGCAACGGGTCCCCATCGATGCGCGGTGATCACACCAATGGCAACGCAGCCACTGCTTTCCCCCCTGACCGCGGTGGACCGTTAGTGCCACGTCGCAGTGCGGACACTGAACCACTTCCCCACAGCTGCGACAACCAAGGAACGGGCTGTAGCCGCGTCGAGGAACCAGCACCACCGCCTGCTCACCCTGCTCAGGAAGCGCAGCCAGACGCTCCATCAAGGGTCGACTCACCAGTCGCTTGTGCCCATCTGCCAGTTCATGGCGCATATCGACCACATACACCGGTGGTAAGTGCTGCTTTGAAATCCGCTCCTTCAGCCGCGCGAGACGCAAAGGCCCGCCGGGCTGGGAGTGCAACCAACTTTCCACAGACGGCGTGGCACTACCCAAAACCAACCGTGCGCCATGCCGAGCAACCCGGTCCATCGCCAAGTCACGAGCGTGATAGCAGGGCATTGGCGATTCCTGCTTGTAGGAACTGTCGTGCTCTTCATCGAGGACCACAAGCCCGAGGGGCGCCAGTGGCATGAAGATTGCCGAACGGGTCCCCACCACGACGAGGGGTTGATCCGGATCCAGACAACGGCGCCAGCCACGCACCTTTTCAGCGTCGCGACATCCGCTGTGATATTCCACGACCCTGGAACCGAACCGACGGCGGCAGCGGTCGACCAATTGGGGAATGAGGCCGATCTCTGGGGTAAGAAGCAACACATGCCTGCCCTTGGCTAGTTCATCCGCAGCCAGCTGCAAATACACCTCTGTTTTGCCAGAGCCCGTCACACCCCAGAGCAGCAATCCAGCCCCCTCAGGCAGAGCCTGGTAGGCCTCAATGGCTGCTGCCTGCTCGGGCTTGAGGGATTGCGGCAACTCCAGTGGCTCCCCAGTTCGCGCTGTTTCACCGTCCCAACGCCGCTGCGTCCGTTCAATCCGACCGCTCTGCTCGAGAGGGCGGAGCAACCCAGCACGGAACCCCGCAGCGTGAAGGTCTTTCTGCCAAGCGCCTCCACCACCCTCAGACAAGCAATCCAAAAGCTGCTGTTGCCGGGGCGTGGGCTGATGTTCAACATCAGCCGCATCGCGGCACTGCACCCACCACAACTGTCGACCACCGGCGAGCCCGACACTGCGCGCTTGCCCCAACCACCCGGACGGGAGAGCCGCTTTCAGCATGCGAAAGGAACTGAGGTGACACCGCAACGCCACCTGTTCCAGCCATCGACTCCATGACGGGTCAACGGCGGCTTTTTGAAGCAAGGCCTCCACGGGCTGCAAACCATCCAATTCGGCGGAGCCCAACTCACGCTCGCCAACGACCAACCCATTCATGGATCGACCACGCAAGCGGACGCGCACAAGATCTCCGGATTGAAGGCCTAGCTCCGCACTCGCCAAATAACTAAATTCGCGGCCTTCTCGACCAGCATCCAGCCAAACGTCAACCAGCCGCTGGGGTCGCACTGGTGACTTGCAAACTTCGAAAGACTTCATTAAAATATCGAAGTTGGCCAAGGAAGCCAACGCTGCGCTCGCTCCAGCGGGAAGACATGCAGTCTTGGAATCAGAGTTCTGCTCTGAACATCCAGACCGGTCTGAGACCACCCCGGACAGCTCAGCTCAAATGTGTGCACCACTCGTTTGGCGATCACACCACCCACCATCTCATTTACTACTGAAAACCTTCTGGAAGAACGAAGTGTTGACGGTCTCCTGATTGGCTACCCCCCCACTTTCGTAGAAGACCGCTACCAAAGCGGTATCCAGACACGTCCCTGTCGCTTCCTTACCCGAACTCACTACACCTATGACTCCTGCTGCCACCAAATCCGCGAAGCCGGACATCGTCCTGTTAGCCAATGCCGAAGGACAGGTGAAGGATGTGGTGTCCCCTGCCAAGAGCGCTGCAAAAAAAGCTCCGGCACGGAAACGGAATGCAAGCTCAAGCACTAAGGATTTGAGTGCAGCAGCAGACGAGCTCCTCGCCAAAGCAGAGGACACCACCAAAGCATCAGAGGGGAAAACGAAAAAAGCAGCCCCGAAAGCGACATCTGTGAAAAGCACGGCCAAAAAAACAACAGCGAAGAAAGCAGCCACAACAAAAGCCAAACCAGCAGCGGCCAAACCAGCGGCACCAGAACTCACAGCCGAAGAAAAAGCAAAAGCTGCCAGTGCGGAAAAAGAAGCCAAGGCCAAAGCTTTGGCGAGCATCAAAATCGGCCCAAAAGGGGTCTACACCGAAGATTCGATTCGTGTTTACCTGCAGGAGATCGGACGGATTCGTCTCTTACGTCCCGACGAAGAAATCGAACTGGCCCGCAAAATTGCCGATCTGCTGCATCTCGAAGAACTCGCCGCACAATTTGAGAGCGACAACGGGCGTGAGCCCGACAAAAAAGAGTGGGCAGCACTCGTTGAAATGCCGCTCATTCGCTTCCGCCGCCGGCTGATGCTGGGCAGGCGAGCCAAAGAAAAAATGGTGCAGTCCAACCTGCGCCTTGTGGTGTCGATTGCGAAGAAGTACATGAATCGAGGCCTGAGTTTCCAGGACTTGATTCAAGAAGGCAGCCTTGGCCTCATCCGCGCCGCTGAAAAATTCGATCACGAAAAGGGTTATAAGTTCTCCACTTACGCCACCTGGTGGATCCGTCAGGCGATCACACGGGCGATCGCTGATCAAAGCAGGACGATTCGCCTGCCTGTTCACCTCTACGAAACGATTTCACGAATCAAGAAAACAACAAAAGTGCTCAGTCAGGAGTTTGGACGCAAACCGACTGAAGAGGAGATTGCAGAATCGATGGAGATGACCATTGAGAAACTCCGGTTTATCGCCAAGAGTGCTCAATTGCCCATCTCCCTGGAAACTCCTATCGGAAAAGAAGAGGATTCCCGCTTGGGAGACTTCATCGAAGCCGACATCGAGAATCCTGAACAAGATGTTGCTAAAAATCTTCTTCGGGAAGATTTAGAAGGCGTTTTGGCAACATTAAGCCCTCGCGAGCGAGATGTGCTGCGGTTGCGCTACGGCCTCGATGATGGTCGGATGAAAACCCTTGAAGAAATTGGTCAGATTTTTGATGTAACCCGTGAGCGGATTCGTCAAATCGAAGC
>JADHRU010000085.1 GCA_016777265.1 Synechococcus sp. BS30m-G31 | reverse complement strand
GGTTTTACGGCTATGGATCAGGTGCTCACTGGATCTCTGCTGAATCCTGAGCGCTTGGGTGACGATTGGCTGTTTCAGCTCAGGCTCACTCCTTAGGCCGCTGATCGGACTCGACGATGGTTCGCTCCAAGTTGCTGGCAAAGCGACCGATCAGGACACCCATCACGGCAGCGAGGTAAAGCGGTCCGGCAATGCTGGTGGCCACACTCACCATTCTGGAGAGCGGCAGCATCGGATTGATATCTCCGAATCCCACGGTGGTGAGGCAAACGAAGGCGAAATAATTAATCGTCGAAAACACATGGGCGGTTGCAAACACACTCGTCCCGGCACCGATGGGAAATTTGAGCGGTTCGAAACTGCCAGGCTGGATGGTTTCGAGGGCACTCATCACGAGGCCTGCGGTCAGCCCGATGTGGAGATAGCCCGCTGTGGCGCCCATCAATAGGGCTTGGCTCACCTTGGGTTCTTGGGCGAAACGTTTAACCAGGCGGATCACACTCCAACCCACCAGCACACTCCAGCTCAGGGCGAGGGGAACACCGCTGTAGATCAATTCATGGGGGGTGAGCAGCCAGAGCCACATCGACATCACCGCCAAAATGCCCAGGCCGCGGTACAGCCGATCAGCCCACACAGGGGCAACGCTGTCGTGCACCATCAGCTGCGTCAGCGTGAGGGCGATCAAGGTGTAGCCCACGTGGGTGGTCCAGATCAGCCGCGGAAAGGCGAAGCCCACCATCACGATCAAGGTGAACAGCAGCAGCAACTTGAGCTGCAAGCCTCCTTTGCGTTGCAGTCGCGAAGCCCACCCCAAAGCCGCCATCCAGAACTGCGTTCAGGGTCATTCACCCCTCGCGGCTGTCAACCGTCTGCTTTCCAATCCTCCCGCTATCGCCCCGTTAAGGAGGGGCTAGAGCAGGTTGAGCTGTTCCGGTTGGATCAGGCTTGTTCCACCAATTTTTGCTGATGCAGATGCTGATGTGGTTCTGCAGCACCAACCCTCTGCAGAAATAGGAGAGAGCATCGGTTCAAGGGCATGGCGATGGTGCTTGTCACCGGGTTCCAGCCAAACGTCTTCCAATCCGTTCGGAATGATCACGGGCATGCGGTTGTGCAGTGGCTTGACCAAGGCATTGGCCTCTGTGGTGATCACGCAGCAGGTTTCCACTTCGCTGCCATCGGGACCCACCCAGCGATCCCAGAGCCCCGCCAGCCAAAAAATCTCCTGGTCGTTTCGGCCGATTTGATGGCCTTTTTCAAAAAAATGGCTGCTGGGTAAAAGGCAACGGTGATGGCGCCAGGGCCCCCGGAAGGAGGCTTTCTCCGCAATGCTTTCGGCCCTGGCATTGATGGGCCGATGACTGGTCAGTGGATCCTTTGCCCAGCCTGGCAACAGTCCCCACAACATGTGCGCAGCTCTGCTTTGGCCATGTTCGCGTCGAAGCGCCAGCACTGGCTCCCCAGGCCGAATCAGCGCCCTGGGGGCGTAATGCTTCAGCCAAGGAGCATCGTCTGCCTTCAGCCATGGCTTGAGGTGACGCGCCAATTCATCGGCTGTTGATTCGAGGCAGTAGCGACCACACATTCCCGAGACCTTAGGGGCCGTTCGGTTCTCACCCCCATGCTGACTTCACGCTTCGCTTCATCCCTCGTAGCGTGCACCATCAGCAGTCGTGGGCTATGCCGATCCGTCAGGACGACAATCAACCGAACCGTCGTTTCGGAATCATCAACTTGGTGTTGATTGGTTTCGGTGTTTTGTTGCTGGCTAGCAGCTTTATTCCAAGCAACGGCATGCAGCAGGTGCCGAGGGTGCCTTATTCGTTATTTATTGATCAAGTCAATGATGGCGCCGTCAAACGGGCTTTCATTACCCAAGATCAAATCCGTTACGAGTTGACCGCTCCTGAGGAAGGGACTCCTCCTGTGTTGGCAACAACCCCGATCTTTGATATGGATCTCCCCCAACGCCTTGAAGCAAAAGGCGTTGAGTTCGCTGCAGCACCGCCGAAAAAACCAAATATTTTCACCACGATTTTGAGTTGGGTCGTTCCCCCACTAATTTTTATCGTTGTTCTTCAGTTTTTTGCCCGTCGCTCGATGGGTGGAGGCGCACAGGGTGCTCTGAGCTTCACCAAGAGCAAAGCCAAGGTGTATGTACCCGATGAAGAATCTCGCGTCACCTTTGCCGACGTTGCTGGTGTTGATGAAGCCAAAGACGAACTCACGGAAATCGTTGATTTCCTCAAAACGCCTGAACGTTACACAGAGATTGGAGCTCGCATTCCGAAAGGGGTGTTGTTGGTAGGCCCGCCTGGAACAGGCAAAACATTGCTGTCCAAGGCGGTAGCCGGTGAGGCGGAAGTTCCCTTCTTCATCATCTCCGGCTCGGAGTTTGTTGAGTTGTTTGTCGGTGCAGGCGCAGCTCGTGTCCGCGACCTGTTTGAGGAAGCCAAGAAAAAAGCGCCATGCATCATTTTTATCGATGAACTCGATGCCATTGGTAAGAGTCGTTCTGGCTCCATGGGGGTTGTGGGTGGAAATGATGAGCGCGAGCAAACGCTCAACCAATTGCTCACCGAAATGGATGGTTTTGCTGCCCAGGACAAGCCAGTCATTGTTCTTGCTGCGACCAACCAGCCTGAGGTCCTCGACGCAGCGCTGTTGCGTCCAGGTCGCTTCGATCGTCAAGTGCTAGTCGACCGTCCAGATCTTTCTGGTCGTAAAACCATTCTCGAGATTTATGCCAAGAAAGTGAAATTGGCTGAAGGCGTTGATTTGGATACCGTGGCGCAAGCCACCAGCGGATTTGCCGGTGCCGACTTGGCCAACCTGGTGAACGAGGCAGCTCTGTTAGCGGCTCGGGTGAAGCGCACTCGGGTTGAACAGCAAGACCTTGGGGAAGCGATTGAGCGCGTCGTCGCAGGTTTGGAGAAGAAGAGTCGTGTCTTGCAAGACGATGAGAAAAAAGTGGTGGCCTACCACGAAGTTGGCCATGCAATCGTTGGTCACCTCATGCCAGGCGGCACCAAGGTTGCCAAGATTTCGATTGTTCCTCGCGGGATGAGTGCCTTGGGTTACACGCTTCAACTCCCCACGGAAGAACGTTTCCTCAACTCCAAAGAAGATCTTCAGGGGCAGATCGCCACGCTGTTGGGTGGCCGCTCAGCTGAGGAGATTGTGTTCGGCAAAATCACCACAGGCGCTGCAAACGACCTGCAGCGAGCCACCGATCTTGCTGAGCAAATGGTGGGGACCTATGGCATGAGCGACACCCTTGGTCCTTTGGCCTACGACAAACAGGGGGGAGGCCGTTTCCTTGGCGGCAATAACAATCCTCGCCGTTCTGTGAGTGATGCCACAGCTCAAGCGATCGACCACGAAGTGCGTGGTCTTGTCGACAAAGCCCATGACGATGCTCTTTCGATCCTTCGTCAAAACATGGGTCTTCTCGAAACAATCGCCCAGAAGATTCTCGAAAAAGAAGTGATTGAGGGAGACGATCTCAGACAAATGTTGGAGGCGAGTGTTCTTCCTGAGGGTGTCACCGCTTGACGCGGACCCCTTCCATCTCCGATAACTGTCCTTTAGAGCGTTGCTATGGCTTTCGCTGCTGAAGGGGTTGCAGCCTCTCTTGGGGGGCTGCAGGGTCACGACTACCTTTCATCTGCGGATGGTTCCGCCGCTGAAACGGCAGCGCTTCTCACGCTGGCGGCTCAGCTGAAATCGGGAGATCGACGCATCGATCTGGGCAATCGTGTTCTTGGCTTGATCTTCACCAAGGCGTCTACCCGGACGCGGGTCAGTTTCCAAGTTGCGATGGCCCGGCTCGGGGGTCAAACGGTGGATCTAAATCCAACCGTGACGCAGCTGGGCCGCGGCGAACCGTTGCAAGACACAGCTCGCGTGTTGAGTCGGTATTGCGATGCATTGGCGATCCGCACCTTTGCTCAACAGGAACTCGTCGATTACGCCCACTGGTCATCCATCCCAGTGATCAATGCCCTCACCGACCTTGAACATCCCTGCCAAGCCTTAGCTGACTTCCTCACGATGTTGGAAGTTCATGGTGATCTTCCCGGACAAACGTTGGCTTATATCGGGGACGGCAACAATGTTGCTCACTCCCTCATGCTCTGTGGAGCCTTGCTCGGGGTGAACGTTCGGATTGGTTGTCCGGAAGGATTTGAGCCGTTGTCTGGGGTGCTGGATCAGGCCAGATCGTTGGCACAACATGGAGCTTCAATCGACATTTGCACAGATCCCGTCAAAGCGGTGGCTGGTGCACAAGCGGTTTACACCGATGTTTGGGCATCGATGGGCCAGGAAGATGAGCAAGCTGAACGGGAAGCTGCCTTTGCCTCGTTCTGTGTGGATCAGGCCTTAATGGATCACGCCGCAAAGGATGCAATTGCTCTGCATTGCTTACCTGCACACCGCGGTGAAGAGATCACAGCGGAGGTGCTGGAGGGTGCTTCCAGTCGGATTTTTGATCAGGCTGAAAATCGACTTCATGCTCAGCAAGCGCTGCTGGCGGCACTTATGGGCGGCTTGTGATGGCGTGAGATTGCCAATCCCCCTTGCGGCAATCTCTGGCAGGGGGTACAAATGTATTGTTCAATGATTAATTGCTGGTGGCCGCCAACTCCCAGGAGAGCCTGACCTCCGCACAGCAGGAGTTGTACGACTGGCTGGCCGATTACATCGGCACCCATCGTCATAGCCCTTCGATTCGTCAGATGATGCAAGCCATGGGCTTGCGTTCACCAGCTCCGGTGCAGAGTCGCCTGCGTCATCTGCAACAGAAAGGTTGGATTACTTGGCAAGAAGGCCAAGCCCGCACGTTGCAGTTGCTCGGAGATGTGGCGGCGTCCGTTGGCATTCCCGTTCTAGGGGCTGTGGCGGCGGGTGGTTTGGTCGACACCTTTGACGATGTGCAGGATCACTTGGACCTTGCACCCGTTTTGGAAACACGAGGTTTGTTTGCCCTAACCGTGAACGGCGACTCCATGGTGGACGCTCACATCGCTGATGGCGATGTGGTGTTGATGGAGCCTGTGACCGACCCGCAACGGCTGAGGGATGGCACGGTGGTGAGTGCTTTGGTGGCTGGCAGCGGCACCACGCTCAAGCATTTCCATCGCCAGGGCCCCACCGTTGTGCTGGAGGCCGCGAACCCGGCCTATTCCCCGATTGAGCTGCCTGCAGATCAAGTGCAGGTTCAGGGAAAGCTCGTCGCTGTTTGGCGGCAGGTTTAGGAACTTCGCGGTGTAAAGTTCCAACGACGCAGATTTGCTCGAGGGCAAGTCCATCGTTGTTGGGGCCATAGCTCAGCTGGTAGAGCACCTGCATGGCATGCAGGGGGTCAGCGGTTCGAATCCGCTTGGCTCCACTAGGTTTTCACTAAGTGGCAACCCCCAGGTAGCGCAAAAGTCAGTGCAAAGAAGCGCAGGCTTCAGCGTTTTGCACTAGCTCCACTCGTACGGACTCGAGGATGAGATCTCGCTGGAGAAGGTGCAGCCCACCTCCCATCAGGGCAACGGCTTCCGCCAGATCATGCTCTGAGATGCAGGCGCAGCATCGTGCAATCGACAGGTGATCAGACAACATTCACCGGTGGATTCGCGTCTCCCCAAGATGCTGTAAACGCGCCGGAATAGCTAGTTACTTCCGCCCCGTCAGCTCATCCCATTTGATCGATCCATATCCACTCTCTCGAAGCTGTCTCCCGCGGCGTTGCATCCCATCGAACTCTTTATCGCTGTGGTTCTCCCATCACTCGATCTACCCGCCAAAATGTGCGATTGGTGAGCGTCATAGACCACACCACTGACCCACGACCGTGGGGTTAATTGGACTTATATTGGTTGGCATGTTGAAGACATTAAAGACAGACGCTCGGCAGCGTCGATTGGTTGAATCGCTTCAGCAGCGGTTTCGACTTGCTGAAGAAACTCGTGATGCCCGCGCCAAACAGGAGCTCTTCCGCGAAGCGGTTTATC
>JADHRU010000010.1 GCA_016777265.1 Synechococcus sp. BS30m-G31 | reverse complement strand
CCTTTCTCGGCCCACCAATGGGGGCCTTCCGCCAAGCCGGCCTGAGCCTGGAGAACACAACGGGCCTTCATGGCTTCGGGAGCACCAACCAAACCTGGCCAAGATCAACCAACACATGATCATCCAACAGATGGTCGGGATCCGGGGTGGTTTCGATGAACCCAACGGCCACGGGTTATGCCGTCAAGCGCCGAAAGGTCTTCTTGCCCAGCTGAAGCACCTTGCCCTCCAGCTCCTCGGCTGAGGCGAACTCCTGGTTGGGATCGGTGATCTTTTCTCCCTCCAGCCGTGCCGCTCCGCCCTTGATCTGGCGGCGGGCTTCACTGCTGCTGGCGCAAATCCCCACCGCACTAAACAGATAGAAGGCCTTGGCCGGGAAGTTCACCTCCGCCAGCGACGCCTCGGGCACATCTGCGCCGGCATCACCGCTGCCGCCCACCAGGGTGGCAGCATCGCTCTGGGCCTTCTGGGCCGCCGCCAGACCATGGCGGCTGGCGGTCACCGCCAGGGCCATCGCCTTCTGCTTCTCGCGCGGGTTCTCAGGCAACTCCTCCACATGGAGGTCTGTGAGCAAGGTCACGTAGTCGTTGATCGCCGCATCGCCGACTTTCTCAAGTTTGGAATACATCGAGAGGGGATCCTCTTCCAGCCCCACGGTGTTGCCGAGGGTTTTGCTCATTTTTTGAGCCCCATCAAGACCCACCAAAATCGGCAACAACAAACCGAATTGAGTGCCGCGGCCAAAGTGCCGCTGCAAGTCACGACCCATCGCCACATTGAACTTTTGATCGGTTCCTCCGAGTTCCACATCGGCGTTGACCGCCACCGAGTCGTACCCCTGAAGGAGGGGATACAGAAACTCATGCAAGGCAATGGGAGTGCCACTGCTGTATCGATTGGAAAAATCCTCTTTCGCCAGCATCTGACCCACGGTTCCGGTGCCCAGCAATCCGATCACCCCAGGAAGGTCCATGCCCTCCAACCATTCGCTGTTGTATCGAACCTCCAGCCGGCCAGGGGTCTCGAAGTCGAGCAGCGCCGTCTCCTTGGGCTGGTCTTGCCCGAGTTGGCGCAAATAGGTGGACGCATTCACCGCCACATCATTTTTGCTCAATTGCACCCGCGTCGCGCTCTTGCCTGTGGGATCACCAATCCGAGCCGTGAAATCCCCAATGATCAACACCGCAATGTGGCCGGCATCCTGAAAGGCCCGCAACTTGCGGAACAAAATGCTGTGCCCCAGGTGGATGTTGCTACCCGTGGGGTCGATCCCCAGCTTCACCCGCAAAGGACGCCCCTCTGCCTCAGCTGCCGCTAGCCGCGCTGCCAGTGATTGATCCACATCGCTGGGATCGCCTGCAGGGAACAAGTCGGCCATGCCGCGATTCAGCCATGACGGCAACGACGGACTGGTCTCCGGCATGGGGAGGGGAATGGGGAAGCTATGGGGAGATCGTACGAGTGCTACTTCAGTCGGAAACCGGCGGCTCAATTTGGGCTTTCATGCGTTCCAAGGTGGTGTTCATCTGTTCAAACATCTGCTCAGGTGTGATGCCGAACTGCCCTAACTGGCTGCGAAGCTGCTCCACCGTGAGCTTGGCCTGGAAATCTTCCGACAGCTCAAACCGTTTCATGAAGACGCGGTATCGCCCCATGAGCTCCTCCATCGTTTCAATGAACTTTTTCTTGCCCTCGCGATCAAACTTGCCGTATTCACTACCCAACTGCATCAACTGTTGGTAATCGCTAAACAGGCGCTTGGCCTCGTCTTGGACGATGTCGGAATCGAAGAAGGCCATCGCTTCGAAATGTCGTTCGTTAACGGAAATTCTGCAGACTTTCTATCGCCATTGGCAGTGCGGGTTCACCCCATGGACACCATTAGGAAAGTGACAACCATTTGTAAGCGTGAACCTCACTGCACACTTGCCGTTCATGCGTGAAACCAGAACGCGCAGCTTTCGTTTTCTCAAAGACCGTCGCACGGTGATCGCCAGTGCAGACCGCGTTTTCATTGCCGCCCTAACCCACTTGTTTGATGGGATTGGGCCCCTGGTAGGGGCTGCCACCAGTGAGCAGGATGCCCTCAACTGCCTGGCAGCGAACGACGTCGAACTTCTGGTGTGTACGGATTTACTCGACAGCGGCTCAGGCCCGGCGTTGGTCACCGCGGCAAAAGCCAAGCATCCCCAACTGCGCTGCTTGATGTTGATTCAGCGCCCCCTGCTCAGCACCATTGATGCAGCAATCGCTTCAGGTTGTGAGGGCCTTTGCAGCCGTGAACGCCTTGGCGATGGAGGAGTACTCAGCGTGCTCCAAGCCATGGATAGCGATGGGATCCACATGGACCCAACCATCACAGGGGTGTGTCAGCACAGCCGCCGCCGCCCAATCCATGAGGGGGCATCACACCTAAGCGATGTGCTCAGCCTGAGAGAAGAGGATGTTTTACGGGGCCTATGCCGGGGACTCAGCAATCAGGAAATTGCCGATCAACTGCATCTCGCCATCGACACGATCAAACATGCTGTGACAAGCCTTCTCCGCAAACTTGAGGCCCGGGATCGAACCCAAGCCGTGCTCATTGCCTTCCAACACAACCTGGTCGACCCTCCTGCACCGATTCCTCGCTGGAACAACAGACCCCATCGCTGAACCGATGTTTAAAGCCAAGCCTCCTGAACAACACAGTCCACAACACCAAATCTCACAACACCAAAGTCCACAACAAGCACGAATGGACCACTCCACTCGGTCATCGATGAAGCGCTATCCATCCGCCGTTGCCGTTGGGTTGATCGGTTGGATCCTGCTCGGGTTCAGCCCAAGCGTGATCGCTGCGGAGTCGGAGCGCAGCACGGCCTTAGTCACCATCGCCCAAGCGAACGCCCAATGTTTGATTCAGACGGGAACGATGGGGGCAGAGAAAGCCCTCACGCTGGCCAACCGTTTCCTCGACGCCAAACAGGTGAGTCAAAAACAGCGGCGCACGGTGAACAACAGCCCTGGCTTTGAAGACCTGATGAAGCGCTACATCAACGAGCAGGGGGGCTGTGAAGCGATCGTGAAAGACTTTCAATAGCAACCGACAGGGCATGTCGTTAAGGTTCGCCCACCTTCGCTGTGCGAAATGCCCCGCAGCCACTGGTTAGATCCGCTGGCCAGACGTGTGCTGCAGGCCACCGGGCAACTGCCCCCTGCACTGTCTTCTGAATCGTCTTCTGAATCGTCTTCTGAATCGTCTTCTGAAACCTCGAACAGTTCGCTGCAAAGCCCCGAACCGGCCCTTCCGACCAACTGGTTCCTGGACGTGAACCGCGGTAGCCGGGAGCAATGGCGTGAGCTGCCGGGCTGCACCGACGACATGGCCGACCTGCTTGTGCGACTGCAGCGCGGAGGCGTTCAGTTCGCTGCCGCCGACGACTTGTTTCGCCTGCTCGACCTGCCGACTGATCTCAGCCAACTCTGGGCTCCCCATTTGCTTTTCCACTGGTACGGCGATGCGCCGCTCCAACCGGTGGACACCTGCATCGATCTCAACAACGCCAGTTCCGCAGAACTCACGCCCCTCGCCTGGCCAGAACAACGCATCGATGGGCTGCTGCGAGAGCGACGCCTGTGCGGGTTCCGCGATTTAGCCGACCTACAAGAACGGCTCTGTCTACCGGCTAGCACTGTTGAAGCCTTGATCGGTCGCGTGTCCTTCGGCCAGCGACGTGCCGGCCCCTCCCTCCCGCCACGCGGTTGAAGCGATGCAAGGTGATCTGTTTTCGAGCGCTCCGCTGGCGTCAACACCCACCCCTGATCTGCCGATCACACCAGATCAGTTGCAGGCCTGGCAGCAACAACTCCACGACTTTCAGTCACCACACTTTCGCCGCGACGTCTGTGACACCGGACAAGTCGATTTATTCGGAGAGTCCAGTTGCGATGCCGTCAACGCCATCAATCCCTTGGCGCTCACCCCACTCCCGCTGAGCTTCTGGCGTTGGGCTGACAGTCCCCATCGCGGAGCCGCCATTTATCTCGTGCTGGATCGTCCTCCCCACCTTGAATATCCACTTCTTCTTTACGTGGGGGAAACCAAAGCCGCTGATCAGCGCTGGAAGGGAGAGCACGACTGCAAGGCCTATCTCGCCGCCTATGGCGAAGCCCTTCAACGCTGCCAAATGGCCCATCAACTCAGCATTCGCTTCTACACGGATGTTCCGTCAGACACTCGAGCTCGCCGCAGGCTCGAACAACAGCTGATCCAACACTGGAATCCACCCTTCAACAAGGAAACGCGACAACGCTGGGCCACACCGTTCACCGCTGACACCTAAAGCTAAGAACCCCTGCAGACGCTCAAAAGGCTTCAGCACTCGTGTCCTGCTGGCCAACGGAGTGCAGCTGCCGGGGATCCGTCGTTACGTCAGACCCAAAGAGGCAAAGACCTTAAGGACATCTTTCCTAAAGACGGATGGAATAAAGCGGCACCCGTCTGGGGCGTGAATGCAGAGCCTTGGAATAAGAAAAGGAACCAATGAACCACCACCAGCCCTGGTTCAACAGTGCATTTTGGTAGCGCCCTACTGCAATACGGCCGCCACCTTTGTGGGCTAACCCTGTTATCCGCAGCCGCTCCTTTCAAAGGAGGACATCCCTGCGCTGAATCGTTTCAAAAGCGATCCTCTGTTCATGGGTAACGACTGGAACAAACATCAGACCAAAGCCACCCTCGTTGGCGTAAGGATGGCGAATTGTTCAAACCAAAGAAAGCTCTTACCTGGGTTCCTGGGTCTATCGAATGCGAAACAGGCAGCCAGCCCTGAGGAAGCAAGTGATAACAACTTCGACATCGCAAGGGACCATTGACCCTGTGGCTGATGTATCGACCTTCGCTTGGTTAGCCATAACCACATCGCCCAATCAGGGGATTCACCAAAACCTCAAATCCCCGTCGCAACAGTGCCTTGCTTCTTAAGTTGCCCCAAATAGGGGAGCAGATACAACGATTGATAGCGCTTATATCGACAACATTGCGGCCTAATGCATGCCAAGCGCGGTAGTAATACCCCGTAAGCACAATTACTCTAAAGAACTTTTGTGTGCTGGTTGATGCCGAATGCCTGCATTAAGGTTATAAAGTGACGCAGTAGTAGAGGAGATTGAATGGGTTTCACACTTCCGACCATCGTATTAGGCGTTTTATCGTTCGTTGCCTTTCACTTTCTTCTGTCTCCAATATTCGGATAAACAGCAAAAGTTAAACGCTCGGACAACAACTTTCAAAGCACCTACCAGTCACAGCAGGGGCTTCAGCCACTTTCCCGTCCACCCCTTTACATACCTTTACCGAAAGGTTACGCTGTGTGAAGTTCCCGTGGACGGGACACTACATCGAAAGACGCCTGTGGGAGGGGGTCTTTCAAGCCATTAGAGGGAGGCTGCTGTGGAAGGCAGCCTTTTTGGTGTTTAAACGTTTTTTGCGACTCCTCGCCTGGGTATTGAACAAAAGGCGGCAACGTTCACTAGCGCTCACTCCTTAAACAGCCAACAGTCGTTGTCGCTCACACCATTCACGGCTGATCTCTAGTTGTCCAGAGGCATCGCTACGCTCGTGGTTTGAACTTGCGTCAGCCCATGCGGCTCTCCATCTCATCCACCAACCTCAAAGAGTGGAGCGGCGATGTGCTGGTCGTCGGGCTACCGAAGGGAGAGCCGTCCACCACCGCAGTGCACCTGGAGAGTCGATTCCCAGGCGTGAGCACCGCCATCAGCCAGCAGGCCTTCGAAGGCAAAACTGGCCAAAAACTAGTGCTCAACCCACTGGCTGATGCCAACCCCCAGCGTCTGGTGCTGGTTGGCCTTGGGGATATTGATGCCATCGACCTCGACGGCCTACGGGCTGCGGCGGCGGCCGGTGCCCAGGCCTCGATTGGCTGCAACGGTTGCTTAGGCCTTCAGCTGCCCTGGGATTCGCACAACCCAGATCATGCCGCCCGCATCAGCGCCGAGGCCGTTCGCCTCTCGCTGTACGCCGATCAACGGTTCCAGAAGGAACCTGAACAGCGTCGCCTCCCCACCGCCCTTGAGCTGATTGGCTTGCCAGCCTCTGCCGCCGCAGGCCTCGAACCCGTCAATGCCACGTGCGCCGGTGTTGAGTTAGCGCGCGAACTTGTAGCGGCGCCACCGAACTACGTCACCCCGGCAGCCTTAGCGGAAACCGCTGCTGCTTTGGCACGCGACTACGGGATGGAACTCACCATCCTTGAGCGAGCCGACTGTGAAGCCCGTGGCATGGGCGCGTTTCTAGCGGTGAGCCAGGGTTCGGATCTTCCACCCAAATTCATTCACCTGATTTATCGACCAGAAGGAGCGGTAAAGCGACGCCTCGCCCTCGTCGGTAAAGGCCTCACCTTTGATTCCGGCGGCTACAACCTCAAGGTGGGGGGCGCTCAGATCGACATGATGAAATTCGATATGGGCGGAAGTGCCTCCGTGCTCGGAGCGATGCGTTCCATCGGAGAACTGAAGCCCGCCGGCGTGGAGGTACACATGGTGGTGGCGTCCTGCGAAAACATGGTGAATGGCTCGGCCGTTCACCCCGGCGACATCGTGACGGCTGCCAATGGCACCACGATCGAGATCAACAACACCGATGCGGAAGGGCGGCTGACCCTCGCCGACGCCTTGCTCTATGCCTGCGAGCAAAAACCCGATGCCGTGGTGGATCTGGCCACCCTGACTGGGGCCTGCGTCGTGGCGCTTGGCGATGAAATGGCAGGGTTTTGGTCCAACAACGATGCGTTAGCTGAAGCCCTCGACACCGCTGCGGATGCTGGAGGCGAAGGCCTCTGGCGCATGCCACTCCGCCAGTCCTACAAAAAAGGACTGAAGTCGCTGTTGGCCGACATGAAAAACACCGGACCCAGACCCGGTGGATCCATCACCGCAGCCCTCTTTCTCAAGGAATTCGTGAGCCAAGACACGGCTTGGGCCCACATTGATATTGCTGGCCCCGTATGGAGCGATAAAGGCAAAGGGGTGAATCCCGCAGGCGCAACCGGCTACGGGGTACGCACTTTGGTGAACTGGGTGTGCGCCCAGGCATGAGCCCCTCACCGATCCGCTGGTACATCAAGGCTCAACTGGGCGTCTTACTGCTCCCGATTGGCTTATGCCTTTTTGGAGAAGCGGTCAGCCGAAAAGTGGTTCAGATGCTCGGACAAGATGGCGGGCCTTGGTTTTGGTACGGAACTCTGAGTTTGATCTGCATCAACGCAGGCATCGGGCTCATGGTGGAAAGCGGACTGACCCGAGGCTTTCCAGGTCGCAAGCGCCCTTGATTAAGACGCCATGGCGTGGAGGCCCTGGCCGACACGCGCAGGCATTTCCAAAGCATGAATCTGCCAGCGTGCACGATCTGAGCACGACTCCAAAATCCGATCCAAATCATCCGAAGCATCCTTCGGTGACGGATACGGACCAATATGACGTGTACCGAGGCCATCCTTAACGGTCAGCAGATACATACATCTCCCTCCTTCCGGATCTGATGATAAACATGATTTCCAGGAACGTCGATAGCGGACAACCCGTACCTTCACTGAGAAATCACTGAAAAAATAATAACTAGATTATTTAATGCCTAGAAACGGTTATGGCCTGTTTTCTTAAGGATTTCATTCTAATTCAGCAACTTTCTGCCAACTTCCCCCCGTTCTCGCTTGCGATCCCCAAACCGCATCGAGACGGCGATCACGGCCACAACTAAACCGATAAAAGGAATACTTCAGATCGTTGAGCTCGGCGTAATTCTGGTGGTAGTCCTCAGCCGGCCAAAACGGCGCCGAACCACGAAGTTCCACCTTGATGGCAGAACGCGATCGGCCTAAATCTTGAGCTGCTGCTGCCGCACTCGACTCGGCAGCCTGGGCTTGGGCGGCATCAGCCGTAAAGATCACCGGTCGGTACGAGTCTCCGCGATCACAAAACTGACCACCACCATCAAAAGGATCCACGTTGCGCCAGTAGCTGCGCAACAACCTGCTGTACGAAATCACAGCCGGATCGAAGCGGACTTGCACCGCTTCCTGATGACCTGTGTCTTCACCGCTCACCTGGCGGTAGGTGGGCTGATCCACATGGCCACCGCTATACCCACTGATCGCGTCAATCACCCCTGGGAGATGTTCCAAATCGTGCTCTAAACACCAGAAACACCCCCCAGCGAAAACCGCCGTTTGTTCAGCCGCCGCAACGGACTGAGAGCCTGCAAGCACCAACAGGGCACTGAGTAGCACCCCCATCACTCGAACCATCACATCACTTGATCGAAGATCGCCTGAGACGCCCTTGTGGTGACGCCAGGCTCCCCCAGCGTGGCGCGAAGCCGGCTGTAACCGTGAAGCATCGCTGTCCGTTCTGGACTGCCGTGAATTAGCAACGGTTGCGCCAACTCCACCAGCGCCTCAGACGTGAACTCGTCCTGCAGCAATTCTGGAACCAGGCGCTCCTTGAGTAAGAGATTGACCGGCGAAATATGGTCGACGTGAAAGCGCAACACGTGCCTTGCCACGAAGGCGGTGGCTCGGCTCACTCGATAGCCCACCACCTGCGGCACCCCCTGCAACGCCAACTCCAAATTCACCGTGCCGGACTTGCCAAGTGCAACATCCGCCGCCGCCGCAAGCTGCTTTTTCACACCATCTGCATCAGCAGCAGGGATCACACGACCGTTCCGGACACCTGCCGCCGCAAGAGCTTCGGCCAAGGGCTGCTCAAACCGCTCTAATCCTGCAGGCACCAACACTTGCAGGCCAGGGCAACGCTGCTGAAGCATGGCGGCTGCACGAGCCAGAGCCGGCATCAAATAGTGCAATTCCTGGGGCCGTGAGGCCGGAACCAAGAGCAACACCGGTGCATCGGGATCGAGTCCTAATGCCCGTCGAGACTCCAGCCGTTCTGGCAGGCCTTGAAAGCTATCCAGCAGCGGATGGCCAACCCAAGTGACATTTGCTCCACGCTCGGCATAAAACTCAGCCTCAGCAGGAAAAATAGCCAGGATCTGATTCGTAAAACCAAGCAATTGGGTGGTGCTGCCATCGCCAAAGCGCCAAGCCCATTCCTGGGGAGCGATGTAGTAGATGATCGGCAACGACGAGCGGTATTTGCGCAAGCGAATCCCCAGCCGAGCATTTGCCCCCACGTAGTCGATCAACACCACCGCATCGGGAGGGCGTTGCGCCAACAAGCGATCCACCTTTGCCTGCAGCCGCAAGGTGGGCAAAATCAACGGAACGGCTTCCCAGAGACCGATCGCGCCCATCGGAGCGGTGTCGGCAATCAACTCTGCGCCAGCCGCCTTCATCCTGGGACCACCGAGAGCCAAGATCTCTAATTCGATCCCCCGCCGCAAGGCTTCAGCCTTGAGGGCATGAATCAACAGGCTGCCCTGCAAATCACCGGAGACTTCGCCGGTGCTGATCAGCAGACGCACCATCAGCGGTGACTCAATGCAGGAGTCGGCCCACGCCGGCCTTTGGCAATCGACGCCTCAAGGAAACTGCAGAGATGGTCTGCTGCTGGCAAGAGCTCCAGGCTTCGAGCCTGCTCCAGGGCTTCAGCCATCAGGCAGTCAGAGCGGTACAGCAGATTCCAGACGTCCTTCAGTTGCTTGAATTCGCGGCCTTCATGCCGATCCACGAGTCCACTGCGCTGCAAACCAACCCGATTCAGGCCACGCAAGCGGCCTGGGTGACCTTCAACCATGGCGTAAGGAGGGATATCGCGAATCACACGGGTCATCCCACCGATCATCGCCATTCCTCCGATGTGCACGAATTGATGGATGCCAAGACAACCACCGATCACAGCACGATCTTCGATCACAACATGACCTGCAGCCTGAATGGCATTCGACATCACGATGCCGTTGCCCAACAAACAATTGTGGCCGAGATGGCAATAGGCCATTAACAGGTTTCGATCACCCAGACGGGTTTGTTCACCCTCTTCCGTTGCACGATTGATCGTGACAAATTCCCGAAGCGTGTTGCCATCGCCAATCACCACCTCAGTATTGGCACCGCGGTACTTCAAATCCTGGGGTTCCTGCCCCAAGCAAGCACCAGGGAAGACTCTGTTGTCCTTCCCCAAGGTGACCCGTCCATCCAGGACAACATTGGGTCCGATCCAGGTGTTGTCGCCAATCACCACTTGCGGACCGACCACAGCACCTGAACTAATCACCACACCAGTTCCAAGCTCGGCCTTGGGATCAACCACCGCTTGGGAATGGATCTGTGGGGTAGACCTTTCCACCGTCATCAGCCTCAGTCCACCAAGGAGAACATCAGTTCACCAGAGCAAACCAATGCACCACCAACGGTGGCCTCACCTTTGATTTTGCCGAACCGCTTGCGTTTCAGGCTCAACAATTCGCATTGAATGATCAGTTGATCACCAGGCACCACCGGCCGTCGAAACCGAACCCCATCGATGCCTGCAAAAACGAATAACCCCTTTGGCAAGTCGGGAATTTGGGCAACGATTAAGCCACCAACTTGGGCCATTGCCTCCACGATCAACACTCCCGGCATCAACGGACGTTCAGGGAAATGCCCTTGAAATTGCGGCTCATTCATCGTGACGTTTTTAATAGCCGTGGCCGAAACCCCCGGCTCATAAGCAATCACCCGATCAACAAGGGCAAATGGATAGCGGTGGGGCAATAACCCAGCGATCTGCTCGCTTGTTAGTAGGACATCCGATGGCGTGGGATCAGTCACAGGGCAGCAGCGAGATCGGTGTGGAGTCCATGGGAGCCTCGATAAACGAGGACTTGAGCTTGGGGAAAACCAACCAGGGCCAGATCTCCAATGAGATCTAAAAGCTTATGGCGCACCGGTTCATCTGGGAAACGAAGCGGCGGGTTCAGCCAATGATCACCATCGCAGACCAGAGCATTGTCGAGGGCACCACCTTGAATCAAGCCAGCGGCGCGCAACTGTTCCACTTGATCGCGAAAGCCGAAGGTGCGTGCGGGGGCGATCTCCTTCACAAACCGCTCCGGAGTGAGATCCAAAGCCAACTGCTGCTGCCCAATCGCTCTCTGAGGGAAATCAATAATCCCCACAACACGAAACGATGTTGCCGGAATCGCGGTGATCACACTCGCTCCGCGAGAGCGAATCAACGGATGAGCCAACGACGGAGCAGGCAGTCGCGGGGTTTCAGCTGGTTGGATTCCAGCCTCCACAATCGCCTCAACCCAGTTCAGTGCCGAACCATCCATCAAGGGGATTTCATCACCCTGAAGTTGGATTTCCACATGGGTTAGGCCGCAACCGGCCAGTGCTGCCAACAAATGTTCCACTGTGGCCACCTTGCATGGCCCCAAATCAAGAGTGGTGCAGAGCTGGCTGTCGCGAACCTGATGGGGGGCCAAGCGGAAGGCCTGATCATGGCCCTCAGCTCTGAGATAAAAGCCTGGCTCTACAGATCCCTTGAGTTGAACGACTGAACAACGACCACTGTGAAGACAAACACCAGAACGCTCGGCTTGCCCAGAGAGCGTCCATGCACCCGAATAATCTTCAGGCCAGTTGGTCACTAGAACTTCCAGCCAATTCCCAAATTAAAGCGGTAGTCGTCCGTGAAATCTTTCGTGGCAACTTCTAAACGCAACGGGCCCACTGGTGTTTTCACGATCACGCCAGTACCAACAGAAACACCGGAACCGTCTTTATTCAGCAGCAAACCAGGCTTGCCTTGAACATCTTTTTGCGTATCAAAGTCTGTGCCGGCGTCCACAAACACCTCTCCAGAGAAAATGCTGATCAGCGGGAAGCGATATTCCAGAGTGATCTCACCAAACGCCTTGCCTACGGCTAAGTCGCAGTCGTACCAACCACGGATTGAATTTGAGCCGCCCAAGCAGAATGCTTCGTAGGGAGGCATATCGCCAATGGCCGCACCGGCCTTCACCTGAACGCCGATCGCTTGAGGGCAATCAGCTGCTTCGCCAGGCTCGGGTCGACATCCTTTGTGCAGCTTTAACCAGTTCACAGGGAAAAATTGGGTGTAGCTGGTGCGGAGTTTGTTAAAGGTTGGAGAGTCTTCGTTAATACCTATAAATTGTTGGGTACTAGCAGTAAAGAAGCTTCCACTCGTGGGATTGCTTGCATCGTCGTAAGTGTTGTAGGTGGCCGCGAAACGGAATGAGGTCAGATAATTACTATCGGCACAATTGTAGGAGATACAAACAATATCCTTGTTTCTAACTTTTCCACTATTTAATTTCCTAGTCGCCACACCATAAGGACGAGAATCCGCGGAAAAATTGATTGGCCTTACGTTCTCAAACCCCATACCGACGAGCACGCGCCAGGGAGCATCGGCAAAAGGGTCTCCGCCATTCAGTGGACGTGTAAATGCAAAATTTCCTCCGACTTTACGCAGAGCAATCGAATCTCCTTCGTAATTAAACCAACTTTTATTTGGATACTCATCCTCAGCCTTATTCACAGAGCCAGGCACTTTGTTGTAGTCACTGAAACCATATTTACGACCAGTTTCGTAGGCCTTACGGCTGCCATTGTCTTCATACTCTTTGAGCGTACGGATGTTGCCGTTGTCTTCGCTCTGGAACACTTGAGGAACCTGCTGGCTCAAGAACAGAGAGCCGCGGAATCCAGTGCGATGACTATCTCCGTAAATCCATGGGTCCGTAAAGGTCAGGTTTGACAACCCTCCGTACTGGCCATAGGTCACATTTAAACCAATATTCCAGGCGCGACCAAACAAGTTGGTGTCTTGGAGCTGTACTTGACCAAACACACCCTGAGACTGGCTGTATCCCAATCCACCAGAGAGCTGACCCGTGGATTGTTCAACAATCCCGAGAATCAGAACCACATCACCAGGCTGCTCTGGCACTGGCTTCAAGGTAACTTTGATATCGCTGAACAACTGCGTTCCGTACAAGCGCTTGATATCTCGTTCAAGCATGTTGCGATTGAATGCTTCACCCGGCTTGATCGAAATTTCTCGAGTGATCACCCAATCTTTGGTCTTGCCATTAATTGGGTTGTCATTCTCATCAACATCATCACCGTCTTTGGTGAGAAATTTCACCTGAACATCAGCAACACGTCCTTGGGTGAGCTTCAAAGAAACAACACCATCAGGACTGACCCGTTCCGGGCCAGTGATGCGTGCCAATGAATAACCCTCAGCAGCAAACCAGTCTTGCAACGACTTCATGCGCTGCTGAAGATCATTCAGGTTCAACGTGCGCCCGTAGTCCGAAGCGAAGGTTTCCTCCAACACAGTGGCTGGCAACTCTTCAGAAACAGGATTTAATTCCACACTTGTAAGCGGTGGAAATGGCTCCACCTGCACGATCACACGAACTCCAAGCGGACCGTTCTCAGGAACGATTCGAACATCAGCGAACCATCCCGTTGCCTGAATGGCGTTGAGATCGTTCTGAAGTTCATCGCGAGTCACCCGGCTGCCAGGACGCACTTGCATGGCGTCATAGGCAGACAGTTGCAGGCGTTCCTCCTCCGGGTGTCCCGCAATCCCTTCGATCGTGACCTCTGATATGAGAACCCGTGGTTGCTCCACTTGGACCGTTTCAACCGCAGGAGCTTCCATCTCCTCAGCTTCCATTTCAACCATTTCGGCGCTCGTCTCGTCAGACGCTGGATCACCAACAACATCTGATGTCTGAGCCTGAAGCGGTTGGCTCAGTAACGGAACACCAAGTACAAGACTCAAGACTCCGCGACGGATGGCAACCGAGGAACGGCGAGTACGTCGGGTCATCGAAGCGGAATGAGGGCCGAAGCCACAAAAATGTCCGCTGACCTTACAGGCAGTTGCGTGGGATCGGACATTGGGATTGGACCCGTTTAAGGACCTCCCCGTAGGCCTCCATCACACCGCCAAGATCCTTACGGAAACGATCTTTATCCAAAATCCGATCATTCGCATCGGTGCGTCGGCGGTCCCAAAGTCGGCAGGTGTCTGGGCTGATCTCATCAGCCAGCAATAACTCTCCCCCCGATGTCACACCAAATTCAAGCTTGAAATCGATCAATTGAAGGTCGATAGCATTAAAAAATGGGCAGAGAATCTCATTCACACGACGCGCTAGTTGTTCAATTGCTGACAGATGGTCCGCCTTCACCACCCCTAACAACTGCACCCTTGCCTCGGTGAGCAGAGGGTCTCCCAGCGCATCATCCTTGTAATACAGATCGAATAAGGCTGGATCCAGCGCTGTTCCCTCAGCGATTGGCGTTTGTCGGCAGAGGGAGCCTGTCGCGACATTGCGCAAGACAACTTCAAGCGGAATGATCTCAACCCGCTGCACTTGCATCCAGGTGTCAGCCACCAATCCGCAGTAATGCGTTGGCACATTGTGCTGCTCGAGCAACTCGAACAAGCGTGCTGAGATCTGACAATTCAAGCGGCCTTTGTCGACGAGCTGGGCCTTTTTCTGAGCGTTAAAGGCCGTCGCGTCATTTTTAAATTCCACCAAAACTTGATCGGCCTCTGCGGAAGCGAAAACACGCTTGGCCTTGCCTTCGTATAAGAGCGGTCCGTGATCCGGCGTCATAGCGACGGTGCTGTCGTTGGTTCTCCTACCGCAGCATGACCTCCCGACTCCCGGGGAGAGCGCAGCGATGGCGGCGCATTGGTCTCAGGATTGAGCTGCAACAGGGTGTAGGCATCATCCAAACGAGCCGCCAACCGTTCCAGCCTCAGGCGCGGCCTTTCACCATCACCACCAGCGGCAAGCTGCAACCGCAACTGCAACTGCAATAAATCCATCGCCAAACCCCAGGCCTGCTCCGAGGCCGCCTTATCCAGGGCAACCTCCAACAGCTGATCGGCTTGCTCAGGATCGGTGGCGGCAAGCCACTCAGCCGCTTGCCCCCTTCGTCGAGCCCCCGCAGCCCCCTGCAAGTCACCTTGAAGAAGAACGAATGCAGCAGCTTGGGATCGTCCCCGCGACGCTTCATGCTCAGCCAACGTATCGAGGCCATTGCGGGAGCCCGTCAACGTGATTTGGTCGAGAGCCGCCACATTGCCATCGACAAGGCGCCGCAGCGCCAAAGCGGCCTGCGGATGATCCAAAGCAGCAGCAGCAGCCTGCCAACGGAGCGTCAGCCAGCGACGACGCTCATCCCCATGGGCTGGGATGAAGCGATTCAGAACCAACGCGGTTCCTTCCGGCGATCCGCAGGTCAACAATGCGCTTGCATTACGCATCGTGAGCTCAAAGCTTGCTGGAACGGGATGGATGGCCAGCAAACGATCGCGCAGCTGTTGCTTTCGCCGCTTCGTACCCGCCGCCATGGGATCGAGGCAAGCCTTTTCCATGGTGGTGATAGTTCCATCCACCAACAGCTCTCGAAACCGCGCATCACTCCATGGCAGGGGCGCTGCGGCGGGTGGAACGGCACTTAACAGCGTTAAGACCAGTGGAAGAGGGACGAACCCCATGGAAGGCTGCGTTCTACAAAGGAAACCTAAGGGGCTCGCCCCATTCCTTCTACGGACATGGCCATCTCATCAACCCGTCCCCAAGCTCTGCCACCGCTGCGGCGGGTCCTCATCGTGGGTGGCGGTGGCCGCGAGCAAGCCCTGGCCTGGGCGTTGAGCCGCAATGGAACGATCACAACGGTATGGATTGCCCCTGGGAACGGTGGTCCTGAGGGGCAGGCGATCGAGATTGCCGAAATGGACAGCGATGCACTTGTGGCGTTTTGTCGCCAAGACAATGTCGACCTGGTTGTGGTGGGTCCAGAAGCACCCCTCGCGGCCGGAGTTGCCGATGCGTTGCGTTCCGCCGACATCGCCGTTTTCGGTCCTGACGCTGCAGGTGCCCAGCTCGAAGCCAGTAAGGCATGGGCCAAACAGTTGATGCAAGACGCCGCTGTGCCCACCGCTGGGCACTGGTCAGTCCACAGCGAAGACGAGGCCTTGGCCGTCTTGCACAAGGTCAATCGTCCTTTGGTGGTGAAGGCCGATGGTTTGGCCGCGGGCAAAGGGGTGACGGTGGCCGACACAGTGGCCGAAGCGGAAGCCGCCATTCGTGAGGCCTTCCAGGGGCGATTTGGTGACGCCGGATCCCATCTGGTGTTGGAGGAACGACTGCAAGGCCCTGAGGTCTCAGTGTTTGCGCTCTGTGATGGAGAACGAATGGTTCTGCTTCCTCCAGCGCAAGATCACAAACGGCTCCAAGAAGGCGATCAGGGGCCCAACACCGGAGGGATGGGCGCCTACGCACCAGCACCGCTTCTGGATCAAGACTCGCTTCAGGAGATCGAAACGTTGGTGCTCCAACCCACTCTGAAAGCGTTGAAAGACCGCGGAATCGACTACCGCGGGGTGATCTATGCCGGTTTGATGCTCACGGCGACCGGTCCGCAGGTGATCGAATTCAACTGCCGCTTCGGCGATCCCGAATGCCAAACCTTGATGCCCTTGTTAGGCCCCGAATTGGGCGCGGTGCTGCAGGCTTGTGCACTGGGCTGCCTTGATCTCGCGCCAACTCTGACCATTTCAAGGCGATGCAGCGCTTGTGTCGTTGCAGCAGCAGAGGGCTATCCCAACGCGCCCCGCAAGGGCGATGACATCCAGTCCACCCATCAAACCGACGACAGCCATCAACTGTTCCACGCGGGCACCCAGCGCCAGCCTGACGGGCGCCTCACTACATCCGGCGGCCGAGTGCTGGCTGTCGTCGCCCAGGGGGACGATTTTGATGCCGCCTTCGCTGCTGCGTATTCCGACATGGCAGGCATCAACTTCCCTGGAATCACTTACCGTCGCGATATTGGGCATCAGGTGCGCTCAAACCAATGACCAGCGAGAGCGGAGCAGTGATCGCCGACTGGGCTTTACCTCCAAACGGCGGCCCCCCCACCGACGACAAGACGGTGTGGAAACGCATCGCAGCTTGGTGGGCTGAGTTCACGCTCCAAACCAAACTGCTGGCGATGGCCACCCTCGTGGTGAGCCTGATGATGACCGGCATCACCTTTGTTGCTCTAGCCGGCATCCAACGGGATGCCGCCATGAACGACACCCGTTACGCCAGGGATTTGGGCTTACTGCTTGCAGGCAATGTCACAGAGTTGGTGGCGGATGGCCAAGACCGTGAGCTCGCCAACGTTGCTGAAAAATTTTGGCGCTCAAGCCGAAGCGTTCGCTACATCTTTTTTGCCGACCCAGACGGCGTTATTTATCTAGGTATTCCGATCAGCGCCACGCCGAACGGAGAAGACGGTGAACTCCGCCTGAACCGAAGGCTTGAACTACCGGATGAGCTGAGACGGCGCCCCCAAAATCCTCTCGTTCGTCAGCACCTAACCCCGCAAGGGACTGTGAACGATGTCTTCGTGCCGTTAATTCGCAACGGAACCTATTACGGGGTCCTTGGGTTGGGTGTGAACCCCAACGAAACAGCGCTGGCCAGTGCTGCGTTAACGCGCGAAGTCACCGTGGCGGTCTTCATTTCCATTTGGGTGTTGGTGATTCTTGGAGCTGTGTTCAACGCCCTCACCATCACCCGACCGGTCAAAGAGCTTCTCCGCGGGGTTCGCTCCGTGGCCTCCGGTGATTTCCAGGCCCGCGTAGAACTACCCATGGGTGGGGAACTGGGCGAATTGCTTACGGGCTTCAATGCCATGGCCTCACAGCTCGAGGCCTATGACGAAGCCAACATCGAGGAACTCACGGCTGCCCAGGTCAAGCAGCAGTCGTTGATTGCGACCATGGCTGATGGAGCCATCCTTCTTGATGCAACTGGACGCATCGTGCTGGCCAATCCCACCTCACGACGGCTGTTTCGTTGGGAAGGCCGCAGCCTTGAAGGGCAAGAACTCGTGGAGGAGTTGCCTCAATTGCTCTCCATCGAGGTGCACAGTGCCCTGGATGCCCTGTTGTTCAACAGCTCCGACGGGGAAGACTTGCGCTGCAGCATTGGCGATCCGGCCCGCACCCTTCGAATCGTGATGCAAGCCGTGCGCGATGCCAGTGGAGAGAGCTTGAAAGGCATCGCCGTCACGATTCAAGATCTCACCCGTGAGGTGGAGCTCAATGCGGCACAAAGCCGTTTCATCAGCAACGTCTCGCACGAGTTGCGAACGCCGCTGTTCAACATCAAGAGCTACGTCGAGACCCTGCACGACCTCGGGGACCAACTCACCGAGGAGGAAAAAAAAGAATTTCTTGGCGTTGCCAACGACGAAACCGATCGACTGACTCGATTGGTGAACGATGTTCTCGACTTATCAAGACTCGAATCAGGTCGAACCGTTCAGTTCGAAAAGATGAACTTGCGGCCTGCTATGGAGCAAACCCTGCGGACCTACCGACTGAATGCCGATGACAAATCGGTTGAACTCGAATTAGACGTATCCCCAGATTTACCCGACGTTCTCGGCAATTGGGATTTACTGCTGCAGGTGTTCGACAACCTGGTGGGCAATGCTCTCAAGTTCAGCAGACCTGGAGGCCTGTTGAGCATGCGTGCTTACGCCTGGCCGGATACCTGCCGTGTCGAAGCCCCTATCAGCACCATGACGGAAGGCCCCACGTGCGCCCTCACCTCGCCCTTACCAAGACTTCGGGTGGAGATCGCTGACACTGGCTATGGCATCAGTGCCCAAGATCAAGAACGCATCTTCGACCGTTTCTATCGTGTGGAAAATGCTGTTCACACAGAAGTCGGCACTGGGCTCGGGTTATCGATTGTGCGTGGAATTCTTGATAAGCATGGAGCGCAAGTGTTCATGGTGAGTGAACTCGATGTGGGCACAACATTCTGGTTTGAGCTCCCCCTCGAGCAGGCCGACCTTGATGAACTCGCTCTTCAAGCGGAGCGCCGTTCTCTCAGTGAGTTAAGCGATGAGGAACTCACCGCTTAAGCAGCGGCCGCAAGTGGAGGGGTTAGAGATTTCCCTCAATTGAAAGCGATCCAACGCGTCAATCGTCGGACGACATACTTCTCGCGATCCGCGATAGTTCGCTGCGCTCATCGGTGGATACGCGATGGGGCACACCCGAAATAATCCGCTCAAAGTTGGAGAAAGAATCTTTGATCTGCGGACCATTTCCGGTGATCACAAATTCGCGGATGCCCTTGTCATGCCACGAGCCACGCATTTTGAACACATTGAGAGCGCGGGCCATTTCACCGCGAATCTCTACATATTGAAGCAACAGAATGGTGTCAGTAATCGTGGAAATATGGGAATCAGTGATCGAGTGACTCCCCATAAACTCCTCAGATGTATTGGTGAAAAACCCTGCAATTTCCTCTTGTTTTGCATAGCCAGTGACGCCAATTACGAATTGACGAAAGGCGTTATGGCTCACACCACGGGCTAAAGCAGACAAGGAGTCGATCGCCATTCGTGATGGCTTGAATTCACTAATTTCAGTTTTGATGATTTGAAGATGATCCTCCAAACCAGTGGATTCGGGATAAGCACAAATAATCTTCAGCAGCCCGTCCTGCTCCATCTGTTCAAAATCAATCCCCCAGCTACTGCCATTTCGCATTAACTGAGCACGGGATTCCTCATAGGCAAAAAGAATGGCGCGTTCCTTACTGCGGCAGGCATCCTCAATAAACTTGGACACCAACATTGTCTTGCCAGTTCCCGTCGCTCCGGTGGCCAAGATGATTGAGTCTTTAAAGAAACCACCACCGCACATCTCATCCAGCCGGGGCACTCCCGAGCTCACCCGCACATTGGATGAACGTTGGGTGAGTCGCATTGCACCCAGCGGGAAAATACTGATGCCATGGGCACCCATCGTGAAAGGGAACTCTCCTTTCATATGCGTTGTGCCACGCAATTTGAGGATTTCCACCGTGCGTCGACGGCGTTCCCCTTCGAGCACGTTGCGCAGAATCACGACATTGTCCGAAACAAACTCCTCCACTCCGTACCGAGCGATCGGTCCGTATTCATCAATGCGCTCGGTGGTCATCACCGTGGTAACGCCAATTTCCTTCAGCCGAGCAATCAGGCGAAAGATTTCACGACGAACAACAAATACGGCATCATATTGTTGAAAAACTGCAGTGATTGAGTCGATCACAACACGCTTCGCTTTGTATTTGCGAATCGCATAATTGATCCGCTCAATCAGACCCGAGAGATCAAAGCTGCCGGCAACATCCTGCCCATCGGGATCCGGAGAAGCATCCAAGATAAAAAGCTTGTCCTGTTCCACCATCTCCTGAAGATTCCAGCCGAAGCTGGCAGCATTCCGCAGGATGTCCAGCGGTGATTCTTCAAAGGTGACGAAGATACCTGGCTCTTCAAAATGTTTGATTCCATTATGAAGAAAATGCAGTGATAAAACAGTTTTACCGCTGCCGGACGTTCCGCTAATTAGGGTGCTGCGCCCAATTGGCAGCCCACCGTGACAGACATCATCAAAGCCCTCAATCCCCGTTGCGAGCTTCTGGACCTGCATTTGTGACTGACCGCTAGCGGAAGGGAATTGCATAACAAAGACCTATAAAAGAAAATTTAGTAAAAAAGCAACTGTCGGGCTTGAGGCGCACCAGCTCGTTTAAGAATCCATCGTTGCTGAATCGCTCTCCTCCTCATCGGCATCAAGCGAGCTCGACGTCAGTGAGCTCTCCGATAGCTCGTCGTAGAGCAAATCCAAGCCGATCAGAACACGTTCGCGATCGGATAAGTCACCAATAATCCGACGCACCGGAGGCGGCAGAATCTTTGCCAATGTTGGTGTTGCGAGAATCTTGTCCTCTTCAGCCAATTGTGGGTTCTTAAGCACATCAATCACCTTGAGTGCATAAACACCCCGAAATTCAGTTTCGAGAATGTTGCGCAGTGTTTTGAGGGCTCGCATGGAATTGGGAGTATTCCCTGCGACGTACAACTTCAGGATGTATGTCTTGCGTGGACTCATAACAACTCCCCAGAGGACATGGACTGGTCAACGACGGAAGATTGACGGTTTGACGCCATGGCCGACAACGGAATATCAGGTGGGATCGAACGTCGATACATCTCACACAAATGTGCCATTACGTCGAGAAGTGCAAGGCGGTAATCCTGAAGAAAGTCGTTTTTGTGTCCTTCTAACCGTAGTTGCTTCCAAAATTCATCAATCAAATTCACGTGAATCTCCACCGTGCGAGTGATCGGAAGATCACTAAAGAAAGCCGTATTGACGAAACTCTCGAGAGCCTGATTCGAGGCGGCTGGATCACTGAAGTAACTAACCAATAAATCTCTGTAGGTGCGATGCAAGGATTCAATCAATTCCCTGCGCTCATCGGGAGCCAGGCTGCCGAGAAAACGGGATGGATCCCGCTTGTAGAACACCCCCAGATAGCCGAGGCGTTCTTGCAAGCGGCGGGACAAAGTACCGACAGCTTTGGTGGCCGCATCGTCCAGCCGGCCATCCATGCGGCCCTGTCGCAAAAATCTTGAAATCGCCGCATCGACGTTGTAGCCCAGTTGTGCGAGTTGATCCTCAGGGAGATGCAATTCCTCTTGGTGATAATCCACATGCCCTTTCACCTCGCCAACGATGACGGCAGGAAAGAGGAGTCCTGCTTTCAGCAAGTCCTCCCGTGTATCACCGTCCAGCAGATTCTGCTCAACGACAACCGCATCGAAGTCGTTGTGCCGTGGGGCCAATGTTGAAGCGAGACCTTCCGTTTCGCCAACGGACAGCACCACCGATTCATAGCGATTGGCTGGCAACCATTGACGACAGAGATTCACCAGGGTGGATGAACTGAGGACGAGAGCAACTGTGAGGGCCGGCCGGGCCATCGGACAATTCGAATGTATGGATCCTCTGAATCTTGACGAGTGGGGGGGCTAGAGACGAAGATCTTTGTTTGTCTTTCGATTGCGGCTCAGGCCCAATCGGTTTAATCCGAGCCTGATCGCGTCTTTTAACCAATGGCTGACACAACACCTGCAGTAACAACTGCTCCGGAAACCAGTGATGCCTACGCCATCGTGGAGGCCTCCGGAACCCAGATTTGGCTGCAAACAAACCGTTATTACGACCTGGATCGGCTTCAAGCCGACGTGGATCAAACCTTGAAGTTGGACAACGTCCTGCTCGTCAAGGACTCCAAAGGCACAACGATTGGTCAGCCCTATGTCAAAGATGCCAGTGTTGAGCTGAAGGTGATGGCCCATCGCCGTGGCCCCAAGGTGATCGTTTACAAAATGCGCCCCAAAAAGAAAACACGGCGCAAGAATGGTCATCGTCAGGAACTCACCCGAGTGATGGTTCAGTCCATCTCCGTAGGCGGCAAAGCCATCGGCTAAGTGCTCCAAACCTTTAAATCCCGTCTTCTATTTCTTCCCCATGGCACATAAGAAAGGCACAGGCTCCACAAGAAACGGCCGTGATTCCAATTCCAAGCGTCTTGGCGTCAAGGCCTACGGCGGTGAGTCCGTCACCGCCGGTTCAATCCTGATCCGCCAACGCGGCACATCCGTTTTGCCCGGCGTCAACGTTGGCAAGGGAAAAGACGACACCTTGTTTGCCCTCACCGATGGTTTCGTGAAATTCGAAAGCATCAAGCGAGGCCTACGCAACCGCAAACGCATCAACATCACCGCTGCTGTTTGATTGTTCAGCCCCTTTAGCTGAATTCACCCAATCAATGAAAAGCCCCAGCACGTCATCATGACTGGGGTTTTTTGATGGCTATCCATTCATTGATTCAAATTTTTTCGTACAACCGGGCTGTAATCAATAAGGGGTGAAACACCTCAAGAAACTGGCCCTGCAGGGTGCGGAAGAAACGATCGATGAGCGCTGGCTCATCGAAGTGAAAGGGATATTCGCCGTTGTTGCCTTTAAAGAAATACCAATTGAGTAGAGCAATGGCATTAGGAGCCATCCGCCCCTGAAACTCTCGCAATTGCGCCGATGGATCCGGCAAGTGCTCCAGAACATCCAGACAAACCACAGCGTCAAAACACACATCAGCTGTGCTGCCAAGATCCCGATGCACGGAGAGCTTATGGCTCAGTCCCAGCGCTTCGGCGCGTTGTTGAACGAAGGCCTGATTGTGCGGGTTGAGATCCACAAACCAAACATGATCTACCGCTGGTAAAGCGGCAGCGGAGAGGGCATGGGTTCCGATACCACCACCAAAATCGAGCACCTGGCCCCGCGCCGCCATCCCTTGCAGTCTCAAGGTGTCAGCGATGTAGTCGGCACTGGAAAGATGCCAGGCCGCCAGCTCAAGCAGATGGCCCGTACCCACCTTGTCTTCATAGAACTCCGTCGCGTCTTCAGGGCGGAACGCACCCGGGTGAAGTTCGGCCAAATCATCCGTGCTGCTGGGTAGACGCGTCTCCAATTCCTCCAGCGACAAGGAGAGATAACGGGAAAGGTGGGCCCTCACCTGCAAACCATCCTTCAAGAAGCCATCCACGTTCACATCCAGACTGCTGCGGAGCTCTTGCATGGGATTGCTGGTCCTGTGTCCACTTAGATGCAACAGTCTGAGCTCATGAGCTCCACCTGCCTGCGATGCCCCCCTTGGACGGTCCCTTTGGCTTTGTGGTCATCGACAAACCCGCCGGGCTGACATCCCACGCCTGCGTGAGTCGGATGCGGAGAAGCTATGGCCTTCGGCGCGTTGGCCATGGCGGCACCCTCGATCCAGCAGTCACCGGTGTCCTACCCATTGCCCTTGGACCAGCCACGCGTCTGCTGCCCTACTTACCTGGCGAAAAAACCTATCGGGGGGTGATTCAACTGGGTACACGCAGCAGCAGTGATGACCTCCAAGGCGAGATCTTGCAGACCCTTCCATGGCCAGAACTCACCAATCAAGCGTGTCTCGAGTCACTGGTTCCATTCCAGGGAACGATTCAACAACGTCCACCGCAGGTTTCTGCGGTTCATGTCGATGGGGAGCGCGCCCACGCAAGAGCCCGTCGCGGCGAGTCGATGGACCTGCCCGCCAAAACAGTCACCATCGAACGAATCGACCTACTCAATTGGGACCCAACATCGGGCCGCCTGAGCATCGAGGTGCACTGCACGGCAGGAACGTACATCCGTTCACTCGCCCGCGATTTAGGGGATGCCTTGGGCTGTGGTGGCTGCCTGGCAGAACTCACCCGCACCCAAGCGCTTGGCTTTCACCTAGCGCAAGCCCATCCCTTACCGGAATCGGATCAGACGACGGAGCTTCCCCCACCCCTATCGCCACTGGAAGCCTTACAAACGTACCCAACACGGACGCTCACGAGCAGCGAAGAAATCGACTGGCGCTGTGGCCGGCGGCTCAGTCTTGGGGGAAACCTGGAGGGAAGTCTGGCTGACGGTGATGCGGTGGTGGTATGCAACGCCGACGGCAGCATTGCTGGGATGGGCATAGCCGAAGCGGACCATCAACTGCGGCCCAAGGTGGTTTTTGACGCCGCCGGATAAGAGTTAGCAGGTTCACCAAGCCTGAGTACCCTCCAGACACCCGATATCTCTGCTTCGCCCCGATGGCTGGCCACAGCAAATGGTCACAGATCAAGCGCACCAAAGCGGTGGTTGATTCCAAGCGCGGGGCGCTATTTACCCGCCTTGGACGGGAGATCATGGTGGCCGCAAGAGCTGGGAGCGACCCAGCTGGCAATTTTCAATTGCGAACCGCGATCAACAAAGCCCGTGCGGCAGCGATGCCGGCCTCCAATATTGATCGAGCCATCGCCAAGGGATCAGGCCAAGGCGGGGAAGGAGCTCAACTCGAGGACGTCCGCTATGAGGGATACGGCCCTGGCGGCATGGCCGTCATGGTTGAAGCCCTTACCGACAATCGCAACCGCACCGCAGCAGATTTACGACTTGCCTTCAGCAAGAACGGCGGAAATCTGGGTGAAAACGGATGCGTGTCCTACCTTTTCGAGCATCGCAGTGAAGTGAGCATCAAGACGGACGCCGGTAGCGAAGAACGCTTACTGGAGAGCCTGCTGGACCTTGACGCCGATGGATACGACCTGATCGACACAACAACAGCAACCGTTTTCGGACCATTTTCAGCCCTTGAAACCCTTCAAGATGGCCTGCGAAAGCAGGGCTGGAATGTCGAAGAGTGGGGTCACCAATGGGCAACCACCACCAACGT
>JADHRU010000009.1 GCA_016777265.1 Synechococcus sp. BS30m-G31 | reverse complement strand
TTTGTGATTGATTTAATTTCAAAATCTGAAATTCTTTTATCAGTTTTTATTCTTATTTTTATCTGTATTGCAGGGTCTTTGGTCATAAGCAGGCATGAATTGGCGCAATGTCTTGACTCTAGAGTTTCTGGCAAGCTCTTGCTCGCGGGAATAACCAACAATTTTACTCACTTTCTGATCGGAGCATTTGCTCCATTGCTTAAAGATAGAAGAAATTCAAATTGGATTGTGCTAGCGATTGCTTTTGCTAGGTTATTTTTAGTTTCACTATTGCTTGGATCATCTGCATCTTTGATTTTAGAAAGAGAATTTCCTCAAGATGCTCATTCTTTGAATGATGAATCTTTGAAAGGAATTGTCTATGGGGGGATTGCCGTTAATAGGGCCACTAAGATGGATGATTGGCTTCAGAAAAAGGTTGAGAATTTAGAAAATATTGATACTTCGAGGGTAAAAATACTTCGAGCAACCAATGGTGAGCCTGAGCTTGTTGAAGCATTAACGACTGGCAAAGTGCGGCATATTCTTTCCGACGTTGCCGTTTTGAACCGTATACTTGTAAATATTGATGATTCTGATAGTTATAGTATTTCTGTAAAAAATCCAAACATTACTCCTCAAGCATTTGTGTTTGGATCTGGGCTTGATGAAAAGCATAAAAGTATTATCAATATATCGATATCGGAATTTATCAGATCTGGTAAATCCAGGCGGCTAAATATACGCTGGAACAAGTTAATCGATTAAACCAAAATAGTTTTAGGCCGTTGGAGGCGATGAGATGAAGTAATCCGGATGGTCATTTTGCTGAAAAAAGCTACGTAAAAACATGCTGTTGACAAGCTAAAATAAAGTTCAATTGCTGATGTTGTCTCACTTTCGCAATGAAAGCTCGATAATGAGTTGACCTAACACAGGGAGATAGTTGTTCTATTTTTGCTAATTTTATACTGTTGGAACTAAGCATACGATGATTGGCATGGATCACTATGAAGCAAATAGCGATTTAATTAAAATTTGGCGTGTTAATAAAGGATTGTCGTCAAAGAAGGTCAAACAACAGCATGTGTTGTCTGACCATTGTATTCGGAGACGCCTTTTCATCTAGTTCGGTTTCGCCAGGGGAAGCAGACATTTGTCTGAGTCACATCCGGCTGGTCCAGCTTCGCTGAGCTCTCCATCGTCGTAACGCTGCAGAGCTTCAAAGAAGTTGCTGCTCACCCGACGTTGCACCACCTCAGACTGAAGCTTTTCATAGGTTTCAGCATCGATTGGTTCGAATGGAAGCCGTGGGAACGTGGCATTGGCGTCGAACCGCGCAAGCAGTGCTGCGGAGATGTAGCCCTCTCCCTCATTCATGGCTTTGAAGAGTGCCTCAGCGACGGGTTCAATTTCATGCTCACGGAATTCAATCGTGGCTGACGTGTTGTGAGCGGTGTAATGGCGTTGAACTTGCATGTAGAAGTCAAATTGCGTCATTGCTGAGAAGCCATTGATATCAACGGCATCAGCACCGGGAAGGTTCGCCCAGCTCACTTCGGTTGGAATTTCAACCAACCATTCCGTGCAACGTGGATCAAAGGGATCGTTGAGCAAACGACCCTCGTCATCTTTGTCGGATTGAGACGGAACGATGGTGTAGCCGTAATCCATACATGCCATCGCAACGGGATCATCCTTTCTGAAGGTGATCCGACGAATGAAGCGCTGGGCCTTGGGCGGGTGCCAACCAGGTGCAGCGCCAGTCAGCAGGCTTTTGGTTCCAGCAGGCTGAACAGTGGTGCAGCGGTTGGGTCGGCGTAAACCTTCGCGATCGCAGTATTCCCAGACCGTTTCGTTGACGATGGTTTTCCAGCGAGCCAGAAAAGCAGCTTCCTGGGATTTAAAGGCAAGACCCTGGTCTGTATCCGGACGACCGGCTTCCCACCAGGTGAGCCATTCGCTACCGAAGGCATGGACGAAGAAATCGAATAAACCTGTGAAGCTCACTCCCACGATGGGATCCCATTCGCGGCTCTGGCGGTAACGCTCCACATCAAACCGGTGGTTCAGCAAGCACGCCACTGAAAGACCGGCGGCACGGAAAGCATCGGCTTGGCCCTCGTTGTCGTTGGGGTCAATTTGATTGAGGTGAACTTCCGCGAGGTTGCAGTGGAAATCGGCACCAAGAATTTCTCCACAAGGATTGAGTCCGTAACGGCTCAATCGGTGGTCGAGCTCTGCATCACTGATCGAACCGTGGTTGGTGCAGAGCCAACGGCCCGCCTCATCCCGACCTTGATCGCAATAGATCTGGATGAATTCCTGACGCAGTTCAGGGGTGTTGAGGAGATCGGCGTTCGAGCGCGCAATCGCTTCAGGGGCGAACTGGATGGCTCCTTCCCCAGACATGAATTGCTTTGTGACGGCGGCGTGAACCACTTCTTTAGTGGGACGGGTGTGGTACACGCGGGTGTGGTTGGCCATGCGAAGCGCGTCTCGCTCAGGGTCGATCCGCCAATTCCCATCGGAATCTTGCTGCCAAAGATTGTCCTTCGCTGATGCAGCGGCGTGGTCGTCTGCAGCAAACTGCCGCATCCCCGCACTGCGGCGGATGTTGCCCGCCACAATCGTGACGGCTGCTTCATCGATCAGCAAGCAGCACTCAACGGAAGTGAGACGCCGTCCAATCGCCTTGTTCAGCAGCCTTGCGACGCGCCCGTAGAGATCCTTAAGTTTGACGGGATTCGCCATCCCACCGAAGCCTTTCAAGGTTTCGCCAACGGGACGTACGTCATTGAGATTGACCTCAATCTCGACAATGCCCCCATCGAACTGAGGATCGCTGCTCAATTCGAGCAACAGCTGGTAGCTGTCGACCCAACCCCGGCGTGTGTCACCAACCTTGATCTGAACCTTATTTCCGTCGATGCTGTGGGTGCAGTCGTCTTGGCGAGACCCGGCTGGAGTGATGCCAATGTCGCTTACCGAAACGACTTTCAGTGTGTTCTGAACAATTGGAAGTTGATCAATCAGGCGGGGCTCAATGATTGCGCCTGTGCCGCAACCCATCATCGCCAGGTCCATCATCAGACCAAAGGCTTCCCAATCCACAAGGTTGGTGGAGGTGCAGTTGTAGGAGCCAGAGAAATTTTCGGGCTGTTCGATCCAGGGAGTTCCCCCGATCCATAGCCATCGCCCAGAAGGCAACGCTTTCTTTTCGGCCTGCATCCGGGCCATCAACGTCAGCTCGGCCTTTGTGAGATTGCCTAGCTTCTGCAATCCATCGAGGTTCCTTGAGCCAACTTGGCTCCAGCTTTCCCGCCCATTGGGGGTGCGTCGGCTGTAGGTCCGATAAAAAACTGGATTTGCTGCAGGAGCCGTGGCCGGGAAATCGCCGAAGCTTAGAGACTTTTCAGCGGTGGGCTCCACACGGTTTGGGGTCAGGGTCACGTGCGGTAGGGGCACAAATATTGTGCGAACACTAACGCCATAGATAGGGGGAGCAAGTACGCTTTGCCACCATCTGCAGTGTCCAGTTCAAACTATTTTCAGATTTTCCAGTCTTGATGCAACGCATCCCTGAGCCAGAGCTCATGACGACCAAAGAACAGGTCGATGCCTACGCAGAGGCTGATTTCAGCAGTGGTGATGCCAGAACGGTCGCCCTGGTTGAACAATTGCTGGATGAGACGGGTTCTCTGCCAGACAATCCTTTAATCGTCGATCTTGGCTGCGGTCCAGGCAACATCACCTTTCGTTTGGCTGCGTTGCTGCCGAACGCAAAAGTGATCGGGATCGATGGCTCTGAGCCGATGCTGGCCGTGGCTAAACAGCGTTCCGTTGACGCACCAGGCGACTTGCAGTTCATCTGCTTGCAACTCAATGGGATTGCCGCTCACCTCAACAACTCGGCAGATTTAGTGGTTAGCAACAGCTTGTTGCACCACCTCAAGGATCCTGAGTTGCTTTGGAGCGTGACCCAATCGATTAGCAAGCCTGGCTGTCGTGTTTTGCATCGTGATTTGCGTCGTCCTTCGACCCTCGCTGAGGTCCATCACCTGCAGCAACAACACTTGCCGAAAGCACCATCGATTCTGATTCAGGACTTCACTGCGTCTCTCGTTGCTGCTTACACCACGGATGAGGTGGCTGAGCAACTGCGTCGGGCTGACACGACTCTCCTGAGGGCATGGCCTGAGGACGACCGTTATCTGGTGGTGTCAGGCTTAGTGGGTTGAAGAGTTCTGATGAGCAGCAGCCAAGCACCCCTAGAGATTGATTTGGCCAAGCAACTGGCTGAAGCCGTTGATCGACGTCGGAATTTCGCGATCATTTCCCACCCGGATGCTGGTAAAACCACGCTCACCGAGAAACTGTTGTTGTACGGGGGTGCCATCCAACAAGCCGGAGCCGTGAAGGCAAGGGGGGAGCAACGCAAAGTCACGTCCGACTGGATGGAACTTGAAAAGCAGCGAGGAATATCGATTACATCAACCGTTCTTCAATTCGATTACGGCACAACAACGATCAATTTGCTCGACACCCCGGGGCACCAGGATTTCTCAGAAGACACGTATCGGACCTTGGCTGCCGCGGATAACGCTGTGATGCTCGAGGACGCAGCCAAGGGGCTTGAACCACAAACACGCAAGTTGTTCGAAGTTTGTCGGATGCGACAGATCCCGATTTTCACCTTCATCAACAAAATGGATCGCCCCTGTCGCGATCCACTGAGTTTGCTGGATGAAATTGAATCCGAACTTGGCCTCATCCCTTGGGCAGTGAATTGGCCCATCGGCAGCGGTGAACAATTCCGTGGTGTCATCGACCGTCGCTCTCGCGAGGTGATGTTGTTCAGTCGCGCCGGTCGAGGCCAACAGGCGACAGAACGCAAATTGTCTTTAGATGACCCAGCCCTGCGTGAACTGGTTGAGAACGATTTACTCGATCTTGCCCTTGAAGAACTAGAGCTACTGGAGGCCGCAGGTGCAGACCTGGACTTAGAGGCGGTCCATTCCGGCGATTTGACACCGGTCTTTTTTGGATCGGCCATGACGAACTTTGGTGTCCGCCCATTTCTCGATGCGTTTTTGGAGCTTGCTCAACGACCGATTGGTCGTACGAGCAGTGACGGAATGATCGATCCGCTTCGAGAAGATTTCAGTGGCTTTGTTTTCAAGCTGCAGGCCAACATGGATCCTCGCCATCGCGATCGTGTCGCCTTCGTCCGTGTCTGTAGTGGTCGTTTCGCTCGCGATATGACTGTGAAGCATGCCCGCAGCGGTAAGGCGATTCGGTTGTCTCGTCCTCAAAAACTTTTTGGGCAGGATCGTGAAGTTGTTGAAGATGCTTATCCCGGAGATGTGATCGGTTTGAACAATCCGGGAATGTTTGCCATCGGCGATACATTGTATGTGGGTAACAAAGTGGAATTTGAAGGAATCCCTTCCTTCAGCCCTGAGATCTTTAGCTGGCTTCGCAACCCAAACCCATCGGCGTTTAAAAATTTTCGCAAGGGGGTGAATGAACTGCGGGAGGAGGGAGCCGTACAGATTCTCTACGACATCGATGAGAGCAAACGTGATCCAATCCTCGCTGCTGTGGGACAACTGCAACTCGAAGTTGTGCAGCATCGTCTTGAACATGAGTATGGCGTTGAAACACGATTAGAACCCCTTGGATATCAAGTGGCCCGCTGGGTTACGGGGGGGTGGCCTGAACTAGAGAAGTTGGGTCGAATCTTCAACTGCAAAACTGTTCGCGATGCGTGGAATCGTCCAGTTCTTCTATTTAAAAATGAGTGGAACCTTAATCAACTGAATCAAGACCATCCTGAGTTTGAATTAAGCAACGTTGCTCCTGTTGTGAGTGGCGTTGAGCCCATCAGCCTCTAGAGAAAGTGCATCGCCAAAAATTCATTTGTGGATGTTCGTTAGCGGTCCACGGCCAGGCTCTGTCATCGCCAGACTGGTAAAAGTTCTGTGACAGGTTGTGGATACCCTCTGGCTACTGCGTCGCAGCACGGACGGTGGGACCGATTACGTGCTTTTCCGAGGTGGCGATGAACCCGTGGAAATGCTGGAGGGATATCACTTGCCTCCCCAAATGCCGTTCATCAAACGCAGGAAGTGGTTGAATCGCGCCGATGCGAAATCGTGTCAGCGTCGTCTCGAGCGCACTGAAGGTTATCGGCATGGAGCGCCTCTATTTTGAGCAAACCTCGATACTCTTATTGAAACGAGTTGATTTAGGCCATGGCAGCGGTGGGCGAATCAGGTAGAGATTCCGGTTCTGACGATCCATATGTACGACTTGGCTTAAGTCAAGACGCCACTTTTGAGCAGGTTCAAGCCGCGAAAGCTCGCTGCATTGCTGAAGTTGATGGTGACGATCAGGCTCGAGCTCGCGTCGAAGCTGCCTACGACTCCGTTCTGATGGCGCGGTTGCGGGATCGGCAGCAGGGTCAAGTGAGTCCAGCTGCAGCAACAGCTTCTCAGCGCGAGGAGCGAGTTGGATCCGTTCCTTTGTCGGGTCCTTCCTTCCCTGGCACCAGTGTTTTACAGAAATTACGCACCAATCTTCCTGATCCAAGCCAGTCGTTGGCCTCCCTTGCGCCTCAGTGGTCGTTGGTGGAAGGCCAGGGACGCGTTGTTCGGGTCATTGCTGGTGTCGTTGGGCTCGGCTTACTCGTGGTCTCCGCGGCCAGTGTTCAGCTTGTTCTAGCCCTGGCCTGCATCGGGGTTTTCCTGAGCCAAATCAGACGGGGGCGTCGTCCTTTGGCTTCTTTGGGGTGGACCCTTCTCGCCCTTCTGGTTGGACTCGTGGTGGGGTCGTTACTTACCACTGCGCTCTCTCCAACGGCACTTGAGCAGTTGGCCATCAGTCCGGCACAGATTCAGGCCGTTCCTGCTGCCATTTTGCTCTGGCTTGCCGCCTTGCTGTTGGCTTAAGCAGGGGTAGGCAGTGCCTGAATTAATTCGATCAGTTCCTCGCGATCGACGACATAGCGATTGCTGCAGAAGTGGCAAGTCAGCTCGGCCTTCCCATCAACATTCAACATTTCTGATAACTCTTCCCGTCCCAGTAATAACAGAGCTCCGATACTTCGTTCTCTAGAACATTTACAGGCAAATCGAACCTCCTGTTGGGCATCGGTATCTGTTAGCGGTTGGGGGTCAAGGTCAGGGAATACATCAACCAGTAGATCCTCAAGATTGTTGTTGCAAGCAGCAAGTTTTTGGCTGAACCCTTCGATTTCGCGACATCGTTGTTCAATGAGTTCGACGAGTGCTGGTTCGTCTGCTGCCTTTGGAAGAATCTGAACGAGTAATCCTCCGCTGCACACAATTCCGTCAGTGTTGAGTTGTTCTCCAACAAAGACACCAGATGGAGTTTGTTCAGAGTGGAGAAGGTAAGACGCCACGTCTTCACCAATAGCTCCTCCAACCAGTTCCACAGTGCTGTTGAACGGTTCGCCTTTGCCGTCATCGCGCATCACGTGAAGATACCCAGTACCCGCAGCGGCTTTGAAATTGAATCCATAGATCCCGTTCTCATCGGCAATGGGATCGAGTTCTAAGGCCGGCTCCCCGACGTAGCCACGAACAGTGCCATCGCGGCCCGCGTCCACCATCAACCCTTTGATGGGTCCATCGGAGCCGAGCCGCAGGTTCACTCGGCCGTGACGCACCTTCATCGAACTGGCGAGCATCAAAGCTGCACTCATCGCCCGACCCAACATCACTGTGGTGAGTAACGACAACCCATGACGCTCTCGTGCTTCCCGCAGGGTTTTGGTCGTGGAGACTGCAACAAGTCGAATGCCACCCCCGGCGGCCGTTGCTCTCACCAGCCGGTCAGCCATCACGTATTCAAAACTCAAGGCAATGTAGTCATCGAAGCCAGTTGTCCGCTCTCCAGCCGCAATCGATCTGAATCCCAGCGGTTGAATAATTCAGGCTCATGGGTCACCACGATCAGGACTTGCTCTTGGGCGAGATCCGACAACAGCTTCAAAACGTCCGAGCGAACCGACCAATCCAACCCAGCAGTGGGTTCATCCAGGAGCAAAACCTCAGCTCCTCGCAACAGTTGAACAGCCAAAGCCAAACGGCGTTGTTGGCCACCACTCAGGCGTTCTGGAGCCGTATTACGCGAGATATTTTGCAAACCAACCCGTTGCAGCACTTGATCTTGACGATCAGATCCCAAGCGTCGGTGGCCTAGACGGAGTTCCTGGCTCACGTTTAATCCAAGAAAGTGGCGTTCAGGGAACTGAAACACCATTCCGCAAAGGCTCCGTCGTTGCCGACGGGGCATCACCTTCCCGTTCCAGGCAATCGATCCGGCTCGTGCGTCTGCCAATCCACTGATCACCTCCAATAACGATGTCTTTCCAGACCCGCTATCTCCTGCGATGAGCAGTGGTTTTCCACGCTCAGCACTGAAGCTGACGCCGCGAAGAACGGGAGACGCAACCGTCGCGGGTGCGTAGGTGACCTCAGACAGTTGAAGCATCACCTCAGCTTGAACGATGATGAGGCGTGAGCCTTGGGTCTATGGACGTTCGATTCCGCGAAGTGGATCCCTTTAATTGTTGGCTTTGGCTGCGTTTTTCAGACGTTCCGAGTCAGGGGGAACGAAATTATGTGGACGGAATCTTTGACAGCTGGTACGTGATCGGTCGTCTCGGGGGATTCAACGCTGAAAATCTGCAGGTGCATGAGGAAGGTGCCGACATGAGTTGGATGGGATACAACAACGAGGATGCCGAGTCGGTTATGCCGGCACTGATGCACAACATGGGGCAAATGGAGTACCAAGAGGAATGGGCGAGGTGTTGGATTGACCTCGGCACAAGTGATGGCGTTTCTCTCGATGTTTTGATCAATACATTGCGCCAACTCGATGCTGCTGTGGTGCAAATCGCAGAGCTGGTGGTTGGTGGAGTGAATGAAGATTGGCCGGTTGAAGAACATCCAGATAGTGTTTTCCCTGCCGGTGCGTGAACTCAGGCGTCTGCTGATTCCCCCGGACCGTTTTGTTGGATCGGAGCTGTTGCGGCTCCACCGTGATGAATCCCATTACCTCCGACGGGTTCTTCGTTTGCGGGTCGGTGATTCGCTGGCGATCGCAGACGGCTGTGGCCAGCTCTGGCAGGCAGACGTTGTCGATGAACACACCGTTCGGACTCATCCTCAGCCTTGTGAGCAGGTCGATCAACCTCAGCCAACATTGGGGTTGGCTGTGTCAATCATCCGTCGCGGTTTTGATGATGTGGTGCGGATGGGCTGCGAACTCGGCATCGACAGGATTCAACCGCTTCGATGTGATCGGACTGTTCCCCAAGCTGATCACCGTGCAGAACGCTGGAACACGATTGTTCGTGAAGCCGTCGAACAATGTGAGCGCCTGTGGAAACCAACCGTTCTGGAGCTCAACACCCTTAATGCGTGGCTTGAGTCCAGTTCAGGCCAGAAAGCCTTTGGTGTGACGCGTCAACAAAATGTTCGACCATTGATTGATTGGCTAGACCAGACGGCCATGCCACAGCCCATGACATGGCTGATTGTTGGTCCTGAAGGAGGCTGGACGTCGGCTGAACGCGATGCGATGGACAAACATTCTGTGGTCCCGATCCATCTGGGAGGCTCGATCCTCAGAACATCAACGGCCGCAGTGGCAGGGGCCGTTGAGTTGGTTCGGTGGCGTGAGCAACAGCTCAACTCTTGAATAGATCTTCTGCCATGTTGCGGAAGGTTTTTACTGCAGCACCGGGTGCACGCTTGCGTTGCTGTCCTAAAGCGGAGCCTGGAACGAGATTGTCAGGCGCGTATGTGCTGTACGTCATCTCAGGTCGAGCAGCTTCGGCTTCTGCCAATTCAGCGGCCATGGCCTCTGCCGTGGTGATGCTGCCGCTCTTGGGCTCTGAAACTTCTGCGGTTGCGGTCTGATTGTCTTGGACTGCCGAAACTGGCGCAGGAGTGGCTGGAGCAGCAACAGATTGATCAGAGGGTGCTACGAGCAGCGTCGGAGCTGATGGTTCATGGGGTGTGTCTTGGCTTTCCTCGGTCTCGATCTGCTCTGTAGGTAGATCGATCTTGGCCGGTGCAGCTTCGTCATCGAGCGTGAGGAAGAAACTCTTGTTGTTGTTGTTGAACACCATCCGCTCGACCTATCCAAAGAAGACTGGATGATTCTCCTCCTGTATTTGTCGTTCACAAGAGATGCTTAGAGCACTGCAACACGCGTGATGCTCTTGATGTGGATTCAAGCCCTCGTCGTCAATGCTGTTCTCATTGGCCTTGCCCAGCGCACTCCGCTGCTTACGACGCGGGGATGGATCCATGCCGCAGCCCTTGGAACAATGTTGTGGGGGAGCCTCGGTTGGCGCGGTTGGTCTGCCGTTGTTGTCTATTTGGTTTTAGGCAGCGTGGTGACCCGCATTGGTTTCAGAAACAAGCAAAGTCGTGGACTCGCTGAAGCCCGTGAGGGACGAAGGGGCCCTGAAAATGTCTGGGGGTCAGCAGCTGTCGGTGCCGGTCTAGCTCTCGCTCTTGCGGCTTCACCGAAGGACGCCGACGTTTGGCGTCAGCTTTTATTGATTGGATTCTCGGCAAGTTTTGCTGCAAAACTTGCCGATACCTTTGGCAGTGAAATTGGCAAGCGATGGGGTCGGTCGACCTTGTTAATCACCACACTCCGTCCGGTCTCGCCTGGAACCGATGGTGCGATCAGCCTTGAAGGAACAGCGGCCAGTGCCGTCGGCAGTGCGGTGATGACCTTGGCGCTCTGGGGGCTCAGTTCCCCGGAACTTCCATTGATCGCCAATGCTTCTGCCGCTGGACTGGTGATGGTGGTGGGTTTGTTGGCCACCCTTGCTGAAAGTGTTCTGGGGGCAGTTGTTCAAAACCGCGTGGGTTGGCTGAGCAATGAGCTGATTAATGCGCTGCAAACGCTTCTGGCAGCTGGCTTGGCAATGGCCTGGGCGGCACTAGCAAGCCATCTTGTATTGCCAGCAGTCGCAGGCATCTAATCCCGTTTTGAAGTATTTGCTTCAAACGCCTTTGGCTGAGCTGATGGCACTGAGCAAGGTCTCGAAGACCAACTCCTTCGATCAAATGTTGCTTCAGCAACGTTTGCTGTTGTGGGTCTACCTGATGCAGAACGCCTTGAAGCCACTCCGCTTGTGCATCGGGTTTTGCACAGCAAGAGGTTGTTTCTAAGTCCAGATTCCCGATCGGCATGATTTTTTTACTAACTTCCGCCGCAGTGGCATCCAGCCATCGCTGAAGCGTCACCCTCAGGCGTTCAGCGATGGAAGAGTCGTCTAAGGGGGGTAAACCCTTCTGCATCCGTTCCTGCTGCAGACGCTGACCCGAGACATAAAGGTCTTGGAGACGCCAAGGAATACGCACCATGCGCGAACGGTCTCGCCGGTAGTGCAAGACCTGGCCATTCGCTCGACTCATTAAGTAACTGCTGGGTCGAAAGCCAAGGGACGGATTCCATTTGTCCATGCCTTGAATCAAACCAAGACGGGCTTCTTGGAGGAGGTCGTCATGCTCTTCTGGTCCACGTTGTTGTTGGCGCGTCGCGACGCAATGGGCCAAACCCATGTGCTTTAAAACCAACTGGTTTCGGTCGCGGGTGCCGTTGGGTAAGCAGCGCCGTCCTTCATGGCGCTGATGAGCATTGAAAACCATTGGATGGAAGCAACTGGTTTCACGGTTGCAATGCGTCCTCTGGATGCCTGCCCACCTCAGGGCCTCAAACAGGCACAAATGTGCCTAACAGTGATTTGAACTGTTTAAAAGCAAGCCATTGGCGACCAGAAGCCCTGACGGCTCAAAAAGATTGACCATTTTTGTCGGATTTGGGATGCGCTGCCGCGAAAGCGATGGCCTTGGAGGCTCTTCATCCATTCATCGGGGTGGGTGTGTTCAGTGATGAAAGGCTTGCCCATTGAAGGAGCGGGGGCCACTGCTGGAGAGCGGTGTAGATCCAGGAATGCCCGTTCGCATTGAGATGAAGTCCGTCGGGCTCGATCCACTGCAACCAATCGTGTTGCGCTTGGATTTCGGCATGGAGGGCAAGAAACGGCACATTGGCCTCACGACACTGTTCTGCCAAGGCGGCTTCAGTCGCGGCGATCGCCGTGTTGGTGTACCACAGGCAATCTGCAAAAGGCATGACATGTTCATCCACTGGGGTTAGCCCCAATACGAAGACATTTGTCACCGACGTCATCTCCGCGAGAAGTTGGCTGATGCCAAATGCGAAGGCATCCAACTCAAGCTGGGGGCGGCCATCCATACGACCGATCCGGGCTGTGTCATTGAGGCCAACACTCAACAGCAAACCATCGGGTTGTTGTCGTCGAAGTTCCCCGCGGCAAGACCATTCATGACGCCATCGCGCGGCAACCCTCTCAATGCCATCGCCTCGAACGCCGAGTGGATAGATCACCGGTGCTGAAGGGAGTTGCATCCAATCCATTCGTAAGCGCTGGCACCAACCACCACCGTCCCGGTCCCCCCAGCCAAGAACGCCGCTATCCCCGAGAACCACGAGTTGTCTCGGCCCCATGGATACCGCCATCACAGGACCACAGCCTTGCAGTTCAAACGTTGTTGCCAGCGTTCCGTGATGGTCTCACCCAAGAGAGTCAATCCAATGAATGCAACGACCAACCAAGCAACGAGCCACCAGTGAAAGGACGACAACGCATCGATTAACTGCCAACCCAACCCAGCACTGCCCACAATGCCGACAACGACGGTATCTCTGAGGATGACGTCACATCGGTAAGACGCATAGGCGAGATAACTCCGGCTTACTTCCGCTAAGGGGCCGTAAAGCCAGCTCATACGAACAGTCGCTCCACCCCGCTCAAGGGTCTGAGCCGATCCGAAACCTGTTTCGCGGATGTCTTTGATCAGCACGCGACCCATCACACCGCTGTGATGCAGTCCAAGGGCCAACGCGGCGAGCGGGAGGCTCGGTTTGGCCATCACCAGGAGTAGTAGTGCACTCAAAGGTGTCGGTAATAGGCGCAGTGCACCCCAGATCAAGCTTTGAAGCCGAAGGCTGCCTGGGCTTGGCCAAAGCAGCAGCAGCAGGGGTGGAACTGCTGTCGCGATGCAGCTGGCCATCAGGGTGATCAGGAGTGTTGACCCAATCACAGCCACCCAATTCAGCTCAAAGAGCGCTGCTGCTGCGTTGTGGTCATCTCCCAAAACATCGAGCACAGATCCAAGGGTTCCACTCGGCCAGGACAGATCCAAATTCAGAGTTGCACTCCCAACCAACGCCAACATCAGCACCACGCTGATGACAACCCCTATCCGTTGCTTGCGCTGAAGGCTCCCAAGGATTTGATCCAGGACCACCATGGCAATGGCCAACAACCACAACCCACTCCACATGTCGTGGAATTGAAGGGATTGAAGGCTCAACATCAAATCTGTTCCAAGTCCCCCAAGACCAAACACTCCCAGGATCAAAGCGGATCGAAGCGCGCAATCGAGGCGATGTCCAATGTGATTTTTGATCGCGCTGCTCACTGCGGGAATAACAGCCGTCATTAGAACTGCAATTGCCGGCCCGCCCGTGGCTTGAAGTACGGGTAAGGCTGGAGACTCGTGACAATCAATTTGATCAGCGATCACTCTTGCCATCAGCGCGCTGTAAGGGATGACAATCGCTGCAATGGCGACCCAGCCATTGAGTCCGTAAATCTGAAGCAATAGCAATCCCCAGATCAACTCATGAATGGCTCGAAACGGGGAGAGCAGTCGTCTAAAAAGCAGGGCTGGCCAGGCGCTTCCCAGGACCGTTCGCCAAAGTGTGCGTGATCCCAAAAAGCCCAAAATCACCCCCAGACCACTGCTGATTCCCCAGGAGAGAATGGCTATTACGAGAGTGATTTGAAGTCCTTGCCACAGATTCTTGAGGAGGTTTGGATCGAAGGACGGCTGAAGAGCACCCTGAGCAAACTGGATCAACAAAGGCAGACCGCCGCCGTGGCCATCGCGAACCAAGATGGCCACGACTGGAATCAGACAGAGTCCTGGCAACAGAGTGAGCAGCGGTAACGCTGGTTTTAAGAACGTCTGTACAGCCATTCCAATTGCGAGTTGCTGATCGTTTCTGGTGCCGCATCAAGGACAAGGGCTCCGTTTCTGAGCCCCAGTACACGTTCAAATCGATGAATGAGATCAGGACGATGCAAGCTGATCAGACACCCCGGAAATGAAAGCAAGGTGTCGAGTACATCCCTGGCGATGACAGGATCGAGTGCAGACAAGGGTTCATCGGCGAGCCCCAGTTCAGGCCTCTGGCGCAGCAATCGAGCTAGGGCAACGCGTTGTCGCTGACCTCCAGAGAGTTGGGTCACCGCACGATTGAGCAGTGATGGCTCCAAATGAACCTGGTCCATCACTGTGAGACAGGCGTCCTTGTCGAGGACACCAAGAAGGTTTCTCAGGGCCCACAACAAGCCATGACGCCCGAGAGCACCGCTATTGATGTTTTGGACAACGCTGAGTTCCTCCACAAGTCGTAAGTCCTGCCAGAGGGTGCCGATTGAGCGCCGTTGATGACGCGTCAGAGACGCGAATGGTTGACCACGCCATTGGATGCTTCCCTTCGAAGGTTTCAGGCTTCCGTTGCAGAGTTGGATAAGGGTGGTTTTACCAGCGCCACTGGCTCCAAGCAAAACCACCCGTTCATCAGCTCTGATTGTGAGACTGGTCGACTGGAGTCGTTGGTCAAGGCTGACCTGGTGTAACTCCAGCAGCGCTGTCAACGGATCTTGCCAAGTTGGCGACCCACGGCTTCGATTTTGTCGTAGTCGGAGTTTTGAGCCGGGATAAACTGAGCTGCACCAAAGAGTTCGAGGATAGTTTCGCCTCGAGGCGTTGTGGGTGAGATCTTCAGCAGTGCGGATTGGACCTTTTTGGTGAATCCATTGCCGAAACGCTCATCGAGATCGGGACGCGCCACCCAGTGGTAGTCGACGTATGTGGGCGTTCTCCAAATGACTGACACCTTATTGGGGTCAACACGACCATCCTTAACGTTGCTTCTCCAAACCTGTTCGTTTAAGGCTCCGACCTCATAGGCCCCGCTCTGCACCACAGCAATGGTGGCGTCATGGCTGCCGCTGAAACCAGGAGCACCACCAGCGAGGTCCGCGGTTTCAACCCCGTTTTGGCTCATAAAGTATTGCGGCATCAGCCGGCCTGAGGTCGAACTCTCTGAACCAAATGAAAGGCGCCGTCCTTTCAGATTTGTGAGCTGATCGCCGTTGCTGATGGGGCGAAGTCCGCTGGCACCGTTCGCAATGAACACACTTGTGAACTTGGCGTCGATATCTCGTTGGGCCAGGACTTTGGCCCCTGGTGTTTGCAACCGGGCCTGCACGCCAGTGAGGCCACCGAACCAAACCAAGTCGAGGCTTCCAGTTCGAAAGGCACTCACCGCAGCGGGGTAATTGCTTACCGGTACGTATTGCACCGGAACCGTCAGCTGATCACTAAGTTCATCTGAAAGTGAGCTGTAGAGACGGTTGAGTTTCTCTGGGTTCTGATCTGGGATTGCCCCGATGTGAAGGACTGGAGATTCCGTCCCTGTTGGACCTGATCCACAGCTAGTCACGGTGGCCGCAATGGTGATGCCGGTCAAAAGACATGCAACCAAAACGGCCCGGCGTTCTCGAACGAGCATCGGAATTGTCATAGCCATACGTTTAAAACTGGCTGAGCGTCCGCTGCAGTCGTTCCAAACCAGTCGTGATCGTCTCACGCGATACGGCACACGTCAAACGAATGCAACGGTCGTCTCCAAAGGCAACGCCTGGTACTACTGCGAGTCCTTCGTCTTCTAAAGCACGTCGACAAAATTCCATGGAATCAGTCACGCGCTCCGGCAGTTGCGGAAAGGCATAGAACGCTCCTTTGGGCGGAATCAAGGTGATGCCTGGAATGGCTTGAAGTCCGTCGATCAAAAGATCTCTGCGCAGGTTGTAGCTGCGAGCCATGTCTTTAACGCAGTCTCGTGAGCCTTGAATCGCGGCAAGGGCTCCTTTTTGAGCAAAGCTGCACACATTGCTGGTGCTTTGGCTTTGCAGTGCTGAAGCGGCTTTGATAACCGTCGCGTTGCCAGCGAGGTAACCCAGGCGCCATCCGGTCATCGCCCAACCTTTGGCAAAGCCGTTCACCGTGAAGCAACGGTCCTTGAGCGTTTCGGATATGGAGGAAAAACTGATGTGTTGTTCTCCGTCGGCCAAAAGATATTCATAAATTTCATCACTCATCACCAGAAGATTGGGGTGACGAGCAACAAGCTCGGCGAGCGCCTCGATGTCTTGTCGCTGCATCACGCGACCGGTTGGATTGCCTGGACTGTTGATCACCAAAAGTCTGCTTTTGGGGGTGATTCGGGCTTCCAATGCGTCGAGATCAAGTTGGAAACCATCGGATGCTGACGATGGAATCAAGACTGTGGAGGCTCCAGCTAGAGCAGCCATTTCGGGATAACTCAACCAATACGGCGAAGGCAGTAAGACCTCATCCCCAGGGTTCAGCACCACCTGGAACAGGTTGTAAATCGCTTGCTTCCCGCCATTGCAGATCAGAACCTGCTCAGGGCGGGTCGCAATCCCGTTTTCTTGACTGAGTTTGTCGGCGAGAGCAGCACGCAACTCGGGATCACCCGCCGCAGGGCCATACCGGGTGATGCCTTGAAGAAGAGCCTCCCGTGCAGCCTCAACAATGAAATCTGGAGTATTGAAATCAGGCTCTCCAGCACTAAGGCTGCAGATATCCCGGCCTTCGGCCTGAAGCGCCTTGGCTTTGGCGCTGATCTCAAGGGTCAGCGAGGGCTTGAGGGCGATGGCCCGATGGGAGAGTTCTGGGGGGCGCAAGATCTTCAACGCACCTCCCCGGGGCGCGTTTAAAAATCTCATCCTGCCTCAAGCAGTGACCCAAACAACCTTTTGTTCACGCAGGCCATGAATCCAATGCAAATCAGCTTGGTTCTCGCTGCCCACGAGCCCAAGGCCCTGAGCCATTTTTATTGCGAACTTTTTGGCGCGAAAGCCCGTGAGGGGAAAGCCGATCACCACAGGATTCTCGACCTCAATGATGGGGTGAGACTGGAGATTTATCGGCCATCAAAACATCGCCCTTTTCCGGCAGCAGGTCGTGCTTTATCGCTGTGTTTGAAACTCCCTGCACATCACATTCCTTTGGTTGAGTTGGAAGATCACGTCAGCCATGCACTTCGCCTGGGCGGCTCTGTTTTGGAGCCGGCGCGGCTGGAACCGTTTGGTGCTGAGTGTTGGATCAATGATCCGGAAGGAAATGCTGTTTTATTGCTCGTTCCTATCGAAAGGTTGGAACGGAGCGCATGACAACCTTCGATCTGGATGGATGTTTGCGCTGCTCAGCCTGTGAACTAGCCGCAACACGTCACAAGGTGGTGGTCGGTCGTGGCAATCCGGTCGCTCCGCTGATGCTGATTGGAGAAGCCCCCGGTGCCCAGGAAGATCAATCCGGTGTGCCGTTCAAAGGACGATCTGGACAAGCCCTTGACCGCTTGCTGATGGAGGCGGGTTTCAACGTCGATGAAGACATCTACATCTGCAATGCAGTGAAGTGTCGGCCGCCAAGCAATCGTCGCCCGAAAAAGAATGAGCTTGCGGCATGTCGTCCATGGCTCGACATGCAGATTGCCCTGGTGAATCCAGCTGTGATCGTGCTGACTGGGGCAACAGCGGTTGAGGCCCTGCTCGGAACGAAAGCGGCAATGACCCAGTTGCGAGGGAAGTGGCAGTCCTGGCAAGGACGTTCGGTGATGCCCATTTTTCATCCGGCTTATCTGCTTCGACACGCGCAGACAAAGGAGGGCGGCCCGGTTGAACTCACCCGCCAAGATCTCTTAGCTGTGCGAACCAGGCTGTGCGAACGTTGACTTGCATCTGGAACGGCTACACATGACCGCCCTAGATCGGCGATACGACACCCAGATCTACCGTCGAGTCACCCGCACCGTGATGGTGGGTGGGGTTCCAATCGGTAGCGAGCACCCCATTGCGGTGCAGTCGATGATCAACGAGGACACGCTTGATATCGATGGTTCAGTCGCTGGAATCATCCGACTTGTTGATGCTGGATGCGAGATCGTTCGCGTCACGACTCCATCGATTGGTCATGCCAAGGCCATGGGCAAAATCAAGGCAGAACTGGTAAGCAAGGGATACAACGTTCCGTTGGTGGCTGACGTGCACCACAACGGAACCAAGATTGCCTTAGAAGTCGCACAACACGTCGATAAAGTACGAATTAATCCTGGCCTTTTTGTTTTTGATAAGCCCGATCCAGATCGTCAGGAATTTACCGAATCGGAATTTGCTGAGATTGGTGCGCGCATTAGAGAAACATTTGAGCCTTTGGTGAAAGTATTACGTGACCAAAATAAGGCTCTACGCATCGGTGTTAACCATGGCTCCCTGGCCGAACGCATGCTGTTTACCTACGGCGATACACCAAAGGGAATGGTGGAGTCGGCAATGGAGTTTGTTCGTATTTGCGACGAACTTGATTTCCACAACATTCTGATATCAATGAAAGCGTCACGGGCACCAGTCATGCTCGCGGCCTATCGGCTGATGGCCGACACAATGGATCAGGAGGGTTTCAATTACCCGCTTCACCTTGGCGTGACAGAAGCGGGTGATGGCGACTATGGCCGCATTAAAAGTACAGCGGGTATCGCCACACTCTTGGCAGAGGGATTGGGTGACACAATACGGGTTTCACTCACTGAAGCGCCTGAAAAAGAGATACCTGTGTGTTATTCAATCCTTCAGTCTCTCGGCTTACGGAAGACAATGGTTGAGTATATTGCCTGTCCTAGTTGTGGCCGAACACTCTTTAACTTAGAGGATGTATTGCACAAAGTTCGCGACTCTACATCTCACCTCAAAGGTTTAGATATTGCTGTGATGGGCTGCATTGTTAATGGGCCTGGCGAGATGGCCGACGCTGACTATGGATATGTTGGAAAGGGACCTGGCGTTATTGCTTTATACCGAGGGCGGGAAGAGATTCGTAAAGTCCCTGAAAAAGAAGGTGTTCAAGCCCTGATCCAGTTGATTAAGGAGGATGGGCTCTGGGTCGAACCTGATGAAACTCGTTAATGTGAGAGCACAGACCTAACAAAATACCAATATGGCTAAGTCACTGAATTGGCGATCGTTTTTACGGTCAACCCCTTTATTGATACTTCTTGGTTTAGGTGGAGTCACCACCGCGATCACGGTGGGGATGCCTGGATTAACGCTTCCCACTGCCAGCGGGGGATCGATAAGCGATAGCCCAAAAGAGGTTATCGATCAGGTTTGGCAGATTGTTTATCGGGATTACCTCGATTCAAGTGGTGATTACGATGAAAAGTCTTGGCGACAATTACGTAGCAAATTGCTTAAAAAGTCATTCGCGGGTAACGCTGAGTCCTACGAAGCCATTCGTGGAATGTTGGCAAGCCTGAATGATCCATATACCCGCTTCCTCGATCCAAAAGAATTTAAGGAGATGCGTATCGATACGTCAGGTGAATTGATGGGTGTGGGCATTCAACTGAGTCTTGATAAAGCAACCAAAGAATTAGTCGTTGTATCCCCGATTGAAGGCACTCCTGCATCACGAGCCGGCGTTCTCTCTAAGGATGTGATCGTCTCCATCGATGGGAAATCAACGAAGGGTATGAGTACAGAGGATGCCGTTAAATTAATTCGGGGACCGGAAGGATCAGATGTTATTTTAGGACTTCGTCGTGGTGATCAAGTATTAGATGTTCCTCTAACGCGTGCTCGTATTGAGATTAATGCAGTTACATACAGACTTAATAAAACAAAAGATCAACAAAAAATTGGATACATTCGCCTAAAGCAATTTAATGCGAATGCGGCCAAAGAGATGCGCCAAGCAGCAAAGTCGCTTGAAGAACAAGGGGCTGAGGGTTATGTGCTCGATTTACGCGGCAATCCGGGTGGATTGTTAGAAGCAAGTATTGATATCGCTCGCCAATGGTTGAATGAAGGAATCATTGTGAGCACACGTACGCGCGAGGGAATTCGTGACGTGCGTCGGGCTACCGGCAGTGCCATCACTGATAAACCTTTGGTGGTGTTGATTGATCAGGGCTCTGCTAGTGCTAGTGAAATTTTGTCTGGTTCTCTTCAAGACAATTCTCGGGCTGAATTGGTCGGCCAAAAAACATTTGGAAAAGGTTTAGTGCAAGCTGTTAGAGGATTGTCTGATGGCTCTGGTTTGACGGTCACAATCGCTAAATATTTAACTCCCAAAGGAACCGACATTCACAAGAATGGTATTGAGCCAGATGTAACATCAGTAATGACTGAAGATCAACTCAAAAACTTTACGATTGAAAAACTGGGATCTTCTCAAGATTCACAATATATTGATGCTCAAGCCCTATTATTGACAAAAATTAGATCCTAATAAAAAAATAAAATAATATTTAAGCTGAGTAGCAGTGAGGACACCACCTCAAACCGATCAAGAGATCGGCTGCATCAGGCCACCACCGCCGCCACCGTTGGAATCATCGTCGTCTGAGGCATCGGGCTGCATAAGGGCATAAATGCCTATGGCAGCTGCACAGAACACGCCACTGACCATTTGCATTGAGGCGCCATTCACACCGATCTCAATGAATTCGCCCATGGAAGACCAAATCTTTGAACCAATGTAACGAAGAATTGCGGCTCTGTGAAGTTTTTCTCAGAAATGGGTGGTCCCGTGGGCCTACACCCTGAGGACTTCGTCGTTTTTCTCAGCATTCTTACGGTCCCGCTGATCGGCTGTAAGCCCATCTTTGTCTGGGATTTGCGATGCCATGAGCTTCAGCCAATCCATCAGTTGTTCCAGTTGTTTCTCCATCGGAAGGACACCAAGACCTCTTGCCAATGCCTTGTGTTGAAGACCACTGCCTGCTTGGTAGACGAATCGCCCGTGGAGGTGTTGGGGTAGCCCCTGACGCAGAAGCCGGAATGCTGGTTCTTCCATCGGCGTTTCCAAAACAATATTGGGTTTCTCCGGCTTGATACGTGAGAAACCGCAGCGTTTCGCCAGCATCTTCAGCTCCATCAACTGCAACAGCGATTGAACCGCAGCGGGTATTGCTCCATACCGATCTGCCCAGCCAGCCGCCAACTCCACCAAAGCCTCGGACGATTGGCAGTCGGCTGCAGCTCTGTAAGCGGCGATTTTCTCATCTGGATCCGTAATCCAGTCAGCGGGCACAAAAGCAGTGACTGGAAGATCAACCTGGGTATCCTCCACCGCAGGAATGTCTTGCCCCTGGATCTCAGCTAAGGACTCTTGAAGCATCTCCATATACAAGTCAAAGCCAATCGTTTCCATCTGACCGCTCTGTTCGACACCAAGAAGATTGCCAACCCCACGAATCTCCATATCTCGCATCGCTAATTGATAACCACTGCCGAGTTGGGAAAATTCCTGAATGGCTCGAAGTCTTTGGCGTGCATTATCACTAAGTGATGCATTACCTGGATAAAAGAGCCAAGCATGGGCCTGAATGCCACTGCGTCCAACTCGACCACGAAGTTGATACAGCTGCGCTAAACCAAATCGATGCGCATCTTCGATCAAAATGGTATTTACTCGAGGTATATCAAGGCCACTTTCTACAATTGTGGTGCAAAGCATCACATCTGCTTCACCAGCGTTGAAAGCAACCATGGCACTCTCCAGCTCCCCTTCAGCCATTTGTCCATGGGCCACAAGGAGCTTGAGACCAGGCAGCATCGTGCGAAGACCAGTGGCCACATCTTCGATTCCTTCGACCCGCGGAACCACATAAAATACCTGTCCGCCGCGGTCTAATTCCTGGCGAATTGCACTGCGTACAGCTTCTAGATCGAGGGAGGCTAAATGGGTTTTAATCGGTCTACGAAGGGGGGGTGGCGTTGTTATTAAACTCATTTCACGAACACCCGAAAGACTCATATAAAGAGTTCGTGGAATGGGTGTAGCTGACAAGGTCAATACATCGACATCTTTGCGTAGAACTTTGATCTTTTCTTTTTGATTGACACCAAAGCGTTGTTCTTCATCAACAACGAGGAGTCCGAGCTGTTGAAAGCTTGTGCCTTTACTTAAAAGCTGATGGGTGCCCACAACCGCATCAATCGTGCCCTGCCTTAAGCCTTCAAGAATACTTTTCCGTTCCGTCGTTGTTCGGAAGCGATTGAGCAGTGCAACTTTGATCGGATAAGGAGCAAAGCGTTCGGACAGGGTTCTCCAGTGCTGTTGTGCCAGCACCGTGGTGGGAGCCAACATGGCCACTTGTTTGCCAGCGGTGATGGCTTTGAAAATTGCCCGAATCGCTACTTCAGTCTTGCCAAAGCCAACATCTCCACAAACCAAGCGATCCATGGGTTCTGCCCTTTCCATATCGCGCTTCACATCGGTGGTGGACTTCAGTTGATCTGGGGTGGGTTCATAGGGAAAAGACTCTTCTAGTTCGGTCTGCCAGGGACCATCAGCTGGAAATGCAAAGCCATTGGACTGTTGACGTTCGGCATAGAGCTTCACGAGATCAAGGGCCACCTTGCGGACAGCCTTCTTGGCTCTTTCTTTGGCCTTCGTCCAAGCTGCCCCGCCCATTCGGCTGAGTTGGGGAGGTGATTCACTCGTGGCCCGATACCGACCAAGACTTCCCAACTGGTCAGCGGCTACTCGGAGAATGCCATCGGCGTACTGAACGACTAGGTAGTCGCGGACATCGCCAGACATGGCGAGTTTGTCCATCGCTTTGAAACGACCAATACCGTGGTTTCGATGCACAACAAAGTCGCCGGGTCGCATCTTGTTGGGATCGACCGTTTGGCTGGCGGCTTTTCGACGACGACGGACATATCCCGTTGAGGTAAGGGTTTGTTGCCCAAAGAACTCCCGATCTGTAACGAGGGCGATGCGCCACGCGGGTAGAAGCACTCCTTCCAGTTCGGCGTTTCCCTTCGCCTTAAGGGCAACGGGGGTGTTTTGTTCAATTAACCGTTCAATAGCGGGCAGATCGCCTGCATTCGGTATAAATCGACTGATGCAGTCATGTTCCTCAAGAAGCGCTACGGCACGACTTGGCTGAGCGGAGATCAACCAGACGGCTATTCGATCCGATTGAAGCCCCTTAATTAATTCGCCGAGTTTGCCGAATTGATTGGGGTAAGCAGGAACGGGCCGACTGGCGAAATCGAAGGAGTTTGGGTGATTGTCCTCTTCGAGTAGTTCTGCAACATCAAACCCATTAAAGGTTTCCGCCAAGCCATAGGCAGAAACAACATCGCGATGAAGAACTCCAGGCCAAAGCAAGTCGCGGTCTTGCTCGGACAACCCAGCCTCGACGGCCATTTCCTTGTGGTGATCGATGGCGTGATCGAGCCAAAGCTGACCATGGGCAAGACCCTGACGGCGCTCATCCACCACAACCGTGGTGACGTCGGGGAGGTAATCCAGGAGTGAGGCGGGCTCATTCCACGCCAAACCCATCAGACGACGCATCCCCTCTGGCGTTCCACCCTCGAGGAGTTCGTCGGTGGCTTGCTCTCCAAGTAGTGAGCTAAGACCATCCGGCATCGTGTCGCGCAATTGGTCTGCAATGAGTGGACTAAAACCAGTAGGTGTGAGCCTTAACAGATCAATAGGGTCTAGAGACCGCTGCGTGGCTGGATCAAATTCGCGCAATTTGACGAGCTCTTCGCCAAAGAATTCAAGCCGTACGGGCAACTCACTGCTAACAGAAAAAATATCAACAATGTCTCCCCGACGACTCCAAGTACCTTCTTGGTCAATCGTGGAAACTCGCTCGTAACCGAGTTTCGCAAGTGTTTCCGAGAGCGACTCGAGATCAACCTCATCACCCCGTTTCAGAACACGGCAGGTGTTCTTTAAAGACTGTGGTGGCGGCAAATGGGGTTGCAGACAACGTTCCGTGGCAACGATGGCGCGTCCACTGGCTTCGGGATCATTGAGCAGGTCACTTAAAACCTGCAATTGACCCCAGATAATTTCACTCGTGGGGTCAAAAGGCTCATAGGGGGATCCTTCACTTGTTGGATAAAGACAAGCCATCGACCAACCCATCAGCTCGAGCAGAGCAGTCCAACGACCTGCCTCCTCCAAGGTGGGAACCACAACGAGGAGCGGGGCGCCATCGCGTTGGGCCATGGCGCTTGTCACAAGCGCACGACAATTGCGACCTGCGCCACGCAGCAACAATCGGTCGGACCGACGGCTGCGCTCTAGTAATTCGCCTGTGAGAGCCCCTTCCCGCAGCTGACGCACCAGGGAACGAAGAGGCATGGGCTCAAAACGAAGTTCCTCAATCTTCGCAACGCCCCTGCTTTAAGTGTTGATTATTGGAAATGTCAGCCAAATAAGAGCAATATCGTAACGATATCAATACTATATATACACGAAATCGGGCCGGTGGTCGGTCCTAATCGCCAGCATATTTATTCAACTGCAATCAGCCACAGAAAAGCTCGGCAAACTGTCGAACAAAACAATCAAGACCCGTCAAGACAAGAGGACGAATCCAAGTAGAGCGGGTTGAACATAAATGGAAGCTGGCCAATCAATCGTGTCCTTGGTTTCAATTTGCAATTTAAGATCGAAACATTTTTGGACCGAACCCGCTCAAACTTGATTGACGACTAAAGATGGGTTTACCTGCTTTGCTAAGCTGGAGCAAATTGCCAAATCAAATATTAGGTGAACAACGTATTGTCCTCCAAAAGACCCATCATTGAGGCCGACAGCTTCAATCAAGCTCTGGCTAACTCATCATTGACGAAGGAAGAAGAGTCAATTATTGAGTACATACGATACACAGGAGTATTTGACGAATTAAAAATTAGAAAAGAACTCTCACTTCCCTCAAAGCCGCCAGCACTATGGCTTTTAGCACAGGCATGTGAAAAAATTGGAGCCATAATTCCTGAATATTATGAACGCATAAGATGTTGGTCAAAGTCTCAAAGTAAAGATCAAATAGCCTGGGATGGCAATTTAGTTTGTAGTATTATCTATAACTGCGATGGTCTGGAAATTTCACCGACATCAGGAACATC
>JADHRU010000084.1 GCA_016777265.1 Synechococcus sp. BS30m-G31 | reverse complement strand
TCAGCCCGTATTCAACCGCTTCTGCCGGGGAAAGGAAGTAGTCGCGGTCAGTGTCTTCTGAAATTTTGTCGAGCGGTTGGCCCGTGTGTTCCGCCATCAACCCATTCAGGGTTTCTTTCAAAAAAAGAATTTCCTTGGCTTGAATTTCAATATCAACGGCCTGACCTTGGGCTCCGCCGAGGGGCTGGTGGATCATGATTCGCGCATTGGGCAGGGCCAAACGCTTGCCTTTGGTTCCGCCTGAGAGCAAAAAGGCACCCATGCTGGCTGCTAGGCCATAACAGATGGTCACCACGTCGGGTGTGACCTGTTGCATCGTGTCGTAGATCGCCAAACCAGCGGTGACTGAGCCACCCGGGGAGTTGACGTAGATCTGGATGTCTTTTTCTGGATCCTCAGCTTCCAGAAACAGCATCTGGGCCACAAGGGCATCGGCGACTGCATCGTCAACGCCGGTTCCTAAAAAAATGATCCGTTCTCGGAGCAGCCGTGAATAAATGTCGAAGGCTCGGTCGCCTCGACCGGACTGCTCAACAACGGTTGGTAAGGGGCCAGGGGCCGAGATGGGCATCTCGGACCGCCAGCGATTTTGGATGGGGTGGTGACTGCGGGCGTCGATCACGCGCTCGATGTCCAAGGAAGTGGACACAATCTATGGGTGCAGCTCAGCTCTTGGTGTCCGAATCCGGTTCTGGAGCTTTTTCAGTCAGTGTGCTGTTGGTTTCAAGCCAGCTCATCAGCTGTTCTTGCATGAGGTCGTCCATCACGGCCTGGCGAAGACGCTCAGGATCCACCTTGGCATCAGCCGACAAGTCTTTTTTTACCTCATCCAGCTTGGTGTCGATGGCGCTGTCGTCCAACTTGATGTCTTCGGCTTCCGCCAGAGCGGTGAGCGCGAAGCTGCGACGCAGGCGCTCCTCGGCTTCAGGACGGGAGTTCTGCATCAGATTGCGGATCAAGTCTGGTGTGAACAGTGATTTCACATCCATACCTTGTTGAGCAAATTGAGCAGCGGTTTGTTCCACCAAATTACGGCTCTCTTGCTGGATTAAGGCTTCAGGTAGGTCCACCTCCAGTTGTTCCACCAACGCTTTGACCAGGCCATCGTTGCGGTTGCTGGTTTGGCGGCGTTCGGCATCGTCCTTGAGGCGTTGCTCGAGATCTTTGCGGAGTTCAGCCATCGTGTCCTGCTCGCTGGCTTGCTTGGCAAAGGCATCGTCGAGTTCGGGCAACTCGCGGGTTTTGAGGTCTTTGAGCTCAATTGCAAAGGTTGCCTTCCGACCCCGTGCATCGTCCTTTGGGTAGTCCTCTGGGAATTGGCAATCCACAGACTTGTTCTCGCCTACGTTCATGCCAATCACGCCTTCGATGAATCCCGGGATCATGCGGCCGTTGTCGAGATCCACATCCATTGAATCGGCACTTCCGCCTTCGATTTCGGATCCGTCATCGCTGTAGGTGCCGTTGAAACCGAGCACAGCAATGTCGCCCTTCTGTGCGGCGCGCCCCTCAACGGGAACCACCGTGGCGAGTTGCTTGCGGGAGTCGTCAATCATGCTGTCGACCTTCGCTGGGTCATAGGCAACGGCTTCGTATTCCGCTTTTAGCCCTTTTGTGCTTTTCAGCTTTGGCGTTGGGGCCACGTCGGCTTCCAACGTGAATGTCAATTCATCGCCGGGGTTGAAGCTTTCCAACAATCCATCGAATCCACTGCTCAGATCGGGCTGGCTGATGGGCTCAAGCGATTCCTGTTTGATGGCGTCACGCCAGGCGTTATCGATCAGTTTTTCTAAAGCTGTTGCTTTGATCCGGACGCCACCCAGTTGTTGCACCAATACCGAGCGGGGCACTTTTCCTTTACGGAAGCCCGGGAGATTGATGCTGCGGCTCAGGCTTTTAATGGCTTCCTCATAGCTGGCCTTACAGCGCTCCCCAGGCACGGTCACCGTCACCGCCAATCGGCTACTGGGGCGGGATTCGGTGGACACCTTCAGGGCAGCAGCGCTCATGGTTGTGTTGACGGCAGTTCGTGGCAGCAATCCAGCTTAAGAAACTGCCGCTCTAGCCTCTGCCCGGTATGGTGAAGGGGTGACGAATTGATGCACCACCTCCTCTACGTATGGGTGGTAGCGATCAGTTGACCCAAAAGTTTTCAGTTCAGACGTTCGCATTACCGCTTGACAGCATTTCTCCCCAATCGTCCGCTCAATGTTGCTGTTCTTGGCGCCAGCGGGGCTGTAGGCCAGGAACTTTTGTTGTTGCTGGAAGAACGCCAATTTCCAGTCGGAAGTTTGAAGTTGCTGGCTTCAGCCCGCTCTGCGGGGCAACAGCAAACTTGGAATGGCCGTCAGCTCATTGTTGAGCAAGTCACGGCCGAAGCCTTCCAAGGTGTGGATCTTGTCCTCGCTTCGGCAGGCGGTTCTGTGTCACGTCAGTGGCGTGACGCGATCACCGGTTCAGGCGCTGTGATGGTGGACAACTCCAGCGCTTTTCGTATGGAGGAGGGTGTTCCACTTGTGGTTCCGGAGGTTAATCCTCAGGCGGCCCATGGGCACAAAGGGGTGATTGCTAATCCCAATTGCACAACGATTTTGCTCACGTTGGCCTTGGCTCCCCTGGCTGCGAAGCGAGCGCTGCGGCGCGTTTTAGTGAGCACCTATCAATCGGCGAGTGGTGCGGGAGCGCGCGCGATGGACGAACTTAAAGACCTGTCCCGAGTGGTGCTCGACGGTGGTGTCCCCACCAGTGAGGTGCTTCCTTACTCCCTTGCTTTTAATTTGTTTCTTCACAACTCTCCCTTGCAGGACAACAGTTATTGCGAAGAGGAAATGAAGATGGTGAATGAGACGCGAAAAATCATGGAATTACCTGATTTGCGTTTTTCAGCTACCTGTGTGCGTGTTCCCGTTCTGCGTGCCCACTCTGAGGCGGTGAACATTGAATTTGAGCAGCCTTTCCCCGTGGATGAAGCCAGGCAACTCTTGGCTGCGGCCCCTGGTGTGGAACTCATCGAGGATCAGGCTGCTAACCGCTTTCCGATGCCGACTGATGTGACGGGGAGGGATCCGGTTGCCATCGGTCGAATTCGTCAAGACATCAGTGATCCCAATGCCCTTGAACTTTGGCTCTGTGGTGACCAAATCCGTAAAGGAGCTGCTCTGAATGCCGTCCAGATCGCCGAATTGCTGATTCAGAACTGATGACTCTTTCCGCCTCCTTCTCCCCTCAACCGTTTGGCCGCATCGTGACGGCGATGGTGACCCCGTTCGATTCCAGCGGAGCGGTTGATTTTCAGCTGGCGGCTCGTTTGGCCCGTCATTTGGTGGAGCAAGGGTCGGACGGGCTATTGGTGTGTGGCACCACGGGTGAATCCCCCACGCTCAGCTGGGATGAGCAACTGAAGTTGCTTCGGGTCGTCCGAGAGGAGGTTGGTTCAGATGCTCAGGTCTTGGCGGGAACTGGCAGCAATTCCACGTCTGAGGCGGTGAAAGCCACTCGAGAAGCGGCGGCCGTTGGCGCCGACGGCGCTTTAGTGGTTGTTCCTTACTACAACAAGCCTCCCCAAGAGGGGTTGGAAGCCCATTTCCGCGCGATTGCAGAGGCGGCCCCCACGTTGCCTTTGATGCTTTACAACATCCCTGGTCGAACGGGATGCCACATCGAAGCCGAAACGGTGGCTCGCTTGATGGATTGCCCCAACATCGTCAGCTTCAAAGCAGCGAGTGGCACCACCGAGGAAGTCACCGCCCTGCGCTTGGCCTGCGGCTCACGCCTCGCGATCTACAGCGGTGATGATGGACTCACCTTGCCGATGCTGTCGGTTGGTGCCGTTGGTGTGGTGAGTGTGGCCAGTCATGTGGCCGGTCCGCAGATTCGGGCCATGATTAATGCCTATTTCGAAGGCGAAGCAGCCGCTGCCCTCGCCCAGCACGAGCAATTAATCCCTCTGTTCAAGGCCTTGTTTGCCACCACGAATCCCATTCCTGTCAAAGCTGCCCTCGAGATCAATGGGTGGTCTGTCGGCGCTCCTCGTCCTCCGTTGTCCCCATTACCTGAAGCCATGAAAACCAGCTTGTCCATTGCCCTGTCTGCCCTTCGTCAGACCTGACGGGTCCGGCTTAACGGCTCACGCAAACAGTTTTTTCTCCTTACGTCTTTTTTTCATGGCTTACAACGCAAGATCCGGCAAAGAGCAAGAGCCGTGCCTACGGGTGATCCCTCTGGGCGGTCTGCATGAGATCGGCAAGAACACCTGCGTGTTCGAGTACGGCGACGACCTGATGCTGGTGGATGCCGGATTGGCGTTCCCGAGTGATGGAATGCATGGTGTGAACGTGGTTCTGCCCGACACCAGCTTTTTGCGCGAAAACCAGAAGCGCATTCGCGGAATGATCGTCACCCATGGCCATGAAGACCATATCGGTGGTATTGCACACCACCTAAAGCACTTCAATATTCCTGTGATCTATGGGCCCCGTCTGGCCCTTTCGATGCTCACCGGAAAGATGGATGAGGCCGGTGTTACCGATCGCACCACGCTGCAGACCGTCGCTCCGCGCGATGTGGTGAAGGTTGGCCAGCATTTCTCTGTGGAATTCATCCGCAACACCCACTCCATGGCCGACAGCTTCTCGCTGGCGATCACCACACCGGTGGGCACGGTGATCTTCACCGGCGACTTCAAGTTCGATCACACCCCTGTGGATGGTGAACACTTTGATATGGCTCGCCTCGCCCATTACGGCGAAAAGGGTGTTCTCTGCCTGTTTAGTGACTCCACGAATGCCGAGGTGCCTGGCTTCTGTCCTCCAGAGCGCTCGGTGTTTCCAAATCTCGACCGTCACATCGCGAATGCCGATGGTCGAGTGATCATCACCACCTTCGCAAGTTCGATTCATCGTGTCTCGATGATTCTTGAGTTGGCGATGAAAAACGGTCGCAAGGTGGGCTTGTTGGGCCGTTCCATGCTCAATGTGATCGCTAAAGCCCGTGAACTGGGGTACATGCGTGCTCCCGATGAGCTGTTTGTACCGATCAAGCAAATCAATGATGTGCCGGATCGTGAAACGTTGTTGCTGATGACCGGTAGCCAGGGTGAGCCCCTTGCAGCCCTAAGCCGGATCTCCCGCGGTGACCATCCCCAAGTGAAGGTGAAAACCACCGACACGATCATTTTCTCCGCTAGTCCGATTCCTGGGAACACCATCTCTGTGGTGAACACGATCGACAAGTTGATGATGCTTGGCGCCAAGGTTGTCTATGGAAAAGGCGAAGGCATTCATGTGTCTGGCCACGGCTTCCAGGAAGATCAAAAGTTGATGCTGGCGCTCACCAAACCCAAGTTCTTTGTTCCCGTCCATGGGGAGCACAGGATGCTTGTGCAGCACTCCAAAACAGGCCATTCCATGGGGGTGCCCGTCAACAACACGATGATTATTCAGAACGGTGATGTGGTGGAACTCACCCCTGACTCGTTGAGAAAGGGCGATCCGGTGAAAGCTGGTATTGAACTGCTCGATCAATCCCGCAACGGCATTGTCGATGCTCGCGTCCTGAAGGAACGTCAGCAGCTAGCGGTCGACGGTGTGGTCACGATCCTTTCTGCCATTAGCACCGATGGCGCGATGGTGGCACCGCCCCGGGTGAACCTCCGCGGTGTGGTCACTACGGCCGATGCCCGCAAGATGTCGCTTTGGACCGAGCGAGAAATCACCTGGGTGCTGGAAAATCGTTGGAAACAGCTGTCCCGTAATACCGGCGATAAGGCCCCAGAAGTGGATTGGATGGGGGTTCAGCGTGAGGTCGAGGTGGGCCTCAGCCGCCGCATGCGTCGGGAACTGCAGGTGGAGCCACTGATCCTTTGCCTGGTCCAGCCAGCCCCTGGGGGAACACCCACGTACAAAGGCCGGGCCGATGCAGAGCCCGATGATCGTCCTTCTTCCCGTAACCGGGCTGGTGGTGCAGGCCGTGGTGTTGTCCGTCGCAATGGAGCAACGCCGGCACCGGTTCGTGCGAACGGAAGTACCGTTGCCACTGCATCTAAGACAGCTTCTGTCGTGATCTC
>JADHRU010000083.1 GCA_016777265.1 Synechococcus sp. BS30m-G31 | reverse complement strand
ATTTCGGCATCTGTTAGCGGGCGGCCCGTTGCTACTGGGGTTGGACCAACCCCGCGATCCGGCGCTGCTCGAAGCCGCCTACGACGATGCCGCTGGAGTTTCGAAGGCCTTCGCGTTCAACCTGCTGAAACGCCTCAATCGCGATTTACAGGGCAATGCTCTGCCTAAAAACTTTCGTTATCAGGCCCGTTGGCAGGCCGATCAACAGCGCATCGAAATGGCGCTTGTGAGTCGCTGCGCCCAGACCATCCAGCTGGCCGAGTCGGCCTGGTCGTTCCAGCCCAATGAACGCTGGGTGACCGAATACAGCGTGAAATACAACCCAGACGCCGCTGCGGACTTGGCGGCACAAGCCGGGTGGCAAATCCAACAATGTTGGCATGACGATCACGATCAGATCTCCCTTCACCTCTTGGTGCCGTCAAACTGAGCTCGACAAAGACCCTCCATCGTCATGAAACAGGACGAACGGCGCCAAGCGATCAAACAGGAACGCGAACGGCTCATCCAAGATCTCGAGGCCCTCTACTTAGCTGCTTTTGATCGGCTCGGAACCCTCGAGGGAGAGGTGGGCGAAGTGAAGGCGGCTCAACTCACTCAAATGATCCTCAACTCAAAATTGGCCGCCCTCGAGCCGCTGCTCAAAGAAATCGAAAAGCCCTTAATCACCACCCCAGCTGCGGGCGATCAGGCATGAGTTGGCTGGAGCAGCTGGAGCGGGAGCTGGATCAACGCCTCTCCGGCTTCCTGCGCAACAACCCGCTACAAGACCAGCTGTTTCAAGAACAGCACAGCCGCGACCGCGCTCAATCTCTGCAACGGCAACGGCAGCAGCTGCAACAGGAAGCCGAACTGCAACGTCAACAACTCCTGAAGCTCGCCGAAGACGTGCGGGCCTGGCGACAACGCTCACAGAAAGCCCGAGAGGCCAACGCCAGCGATCTAGCCAATCGCGCTGATCAACATCTCAATGGGCTGATGGAGCAGGGCCGTCAGCTCTGGAACGACCTCGATGACCTCGGGCGCCGCTTCAACGAAGTGGAGCAACAATTGTTGGAGTTAAAAACTCAACAAAAAACGCCCAGCGGCTCCGATCTGGAGAAAGACTGGGCGCTCTTTGAAGCCGAACAGGAACTACGAGAGCTCCGCAAAAACGCTGGACTATGACCTGATTCAGGCTTTCGGCGCCGGTGGCTCGAGGCTGACACCTTCGGGCGGTGGAGTTGGATCCGGATCAGCAATCAGCATGTGCTGAAGAACAATTTCTGGACGTTCACTGTCGCGCCAACGAATGCGGTATGCCGGCATTTTGGTGCCGCGACTGGTGGTCTGTTCCACTGGTTCCATGACCCATCCCCGGCGGGAACGGCCCTGTGGATTGCGCTTGACCACCGCGTCAGCGTGCTTGAAGCGGAACCCTACGCGCTCACCACTCATGAGGATTGGACAATGCCTGTGCGTTCATTATCCCACTGAAGGGGCCTCTTCAGGGCGCGACTCTGGGCGCATAAGCGGGAATGCAATCACATCACGGATTGAAGGGCTATCGGTGAGCAACATCACCAAGCGATCGATACCAATCCCGAGGCCGCCGGTGGGAGGCATCCCCACTTCCAGCGCATGGACGAAATCTTCATCCAAACCTTGGGCTTCCAAGTCTCCTGCAGCTTTTCGCGCTTGTTGGGCCTCAAGCCGCTCCCGCTGATCCACCGGGTCGATCAACTCGCTGAAAGCATTCGCCGTCTCCCGACCCACGATGAACAACTCAAAGCGCTCCACAAGCCCAGGCTTGCTGCGGTGTTTGCGGGCCAGGGGGGAAATTTCAATCGGGTAATCGGTCACAAAGGTGGGTTGGATCAAGTTGGCCTCCACCCGTTGCTCAAAGGCTTCATTCAGCAAGCGCCCCACACTGTCGGCAGTGGCTGGAACATCCAGTCCGGCAGCCTCCATCGCCTCAACAGCCTGCTCACGGCTTGTGAACGCTTCGAAGTTCAACCCAGTGGCTTCCTCCACCAACTCGTGCATGGTGGCCCGACGCCAAGGCGGCGTGAGGTCAATATCTGTGCCCTGGTAATGAATCCGTGTGCCGCCACAGACCTGCTGGCACACTTCAGCAATCATCGCCTCGGTGAGCTCCATCATTCCGATGTAGTCGGTGTAGGCCTGATACACCTCGACCGACGTGAACTCCGGGTTATGGCGGGTGCTCATTCCCTCATTGCGGAAGATCCGACCGAGCTCATAGACCCGCTCAAAGCCCCCCACGACGAGGCGCTTGAGATGTAACTCCGTCGCAATGCGGAGGTACAAAGGGAGATCGAGGGTGTTGTGGTGCGTGATGAACGGCCGAGCATCGGCACCGCCCGCCTCCGACTGCAAGACCGGCGTTTCAATCTCGAGGAACTGACGCTCGTCCAGCCAACGACGAATGCCACTCACCAACAAAGCCCGACGCCGGAAGGTCTCGCGCGACTGCGGCGAGACAATCAAGTCGAGATAACGCTGGCGGTAGCGCTTCTCCACATCCGCCAGCCCATGCCATTTGTCCGGCAACGGCTGAAGCGACTTACTCAGCATCCGCCAATCCCGCACTTTCACGGACAGTTCACCGCGGTCGGTGCGACGCAAGCTGCCGCTAACACCCAACCAATCCCCAGCGTCCACGAGGGATGTGATCTGTTTGAACCACCCTTCCTGCTCGGCCTCAAGACCTGCTTTCTCTAAAAAGAGCTGGATGGTTCCCGTTTCATCGGCAAGGGTAAAAAAGGCCAATTTGCCCATCACACGGCGGGTCATGACGCGACCGGCAACGGCCACGCTGATGTCACGCTCCTCACCGTTGGGGAGATCAGCATGGCTTGCTTGCAGTTCAGCCATTCGATGGCTTGGCTGAAAGGTCAGCGCATAGGGACCTTGCCCCAGCTCCTCCAAAGTGTTCGACTTCTCAAGGCGGGTATCGCGCAGCTCAGACAAAGCAGCAAGGGCAGTCGGGCTTATCTTGCCGGGCCGGAGGCTTGCAGGCTGTGGGAATCAGGCAGTAGCAGACACTTCGCCCACGCGCTGAGACGAATAACCGATGCCACGCACTGTCAAAATGAGTTCAGGGTTGCGTGGATCGGGTTCAAGCTTGCCGCGTAAACGGGCGACGTAAACATCGACAACGCGAAGATCAGCGGCTCGGCGAGGCGGGTACCCCCACAACTGCTCCAAGATCTCGGCCCGAGGAACCACATGACCTGGATCGCGAAACAGCAATTCCAAGAGACTGAACTCGGTGTACGTGAGGTTGATGCGCTCATTGCCACGGGTGACCTGTCGTCGGTTGGTATCGACGATGAGCTCTCCGAGGCGGAGCACACCCTGACCAGTGGGAAGTTCACGGCTTTCCACAACGGCGTTGCCGCGTCCGACACGACGCAGGATTGTTGCGATGCGAGCTTCGAGTTCTTTGGGGCTGAAGGGTTTTGGCAGATAATCGTCTGCCCCTAAATCAAGGCCAGCGACTCGCTCAGATATGGCCTCAACGGCTGATAAAAAGATGATCGGGACGCATGATTCGGCCCGAAGACGACGGCAAACAGCAAAGCCATCGAGCTTCGGCAACATGACGTCGAGGACGACCAAGTCTGGGGTTTCGCTGTGGAATAACTCCAACGCCTGCTCACCGTCTTCGGCACAGATGACGCGATAACCAGACAGCTGTAGCCGCATGACCAGTACTCGACGTACTGCAGCTTCGTCATCCACAACTAAGACGGTTGCTTTTTGTGGTGACAGCAACTCGCCCGTCATCAGCACCCTGCTTAACGAGTTGAAACTTTACCGGTCAGGGGATGGGAACACGAGAGAAGGGCCTATAGCGCAGGCGGTTTGCCGATTGTCTTAAGAATTGAGCCCATTGAGGGGCCAGCGCGACGCTGCATAGCGATCCCATTCCAAGGCAGCAGTCCCTAATGCTTTGGCGCTGTCCACCTGGCCCAGCATGGCTCGTTGCAACTGGGTGTAGAGAATTTTTTGCAGCCGTTTGATCCCGGGCAAAGCCGGCACCAACACACGAGCCCGCTCCAAGGTGGTGGCCGACAGCAAGCGCGCATCACGAATCTGATCCTGCTGTGGCGTGCCGGTTTGCTCGCTCTGCAGTTGCGATCTCACCATTGCCAAAGCCTCCACGGACGAGGGAAGAACCCTTGCTTCGGTGGCGAAACGCGCCTGGTTCGTGGCATCGGTGAGGAGCAGAGCTAACTGCAGGGCAAGGGCCTGCTTCGTGCTTTGCCGGGGTACTGCCAACGTCATCAAGGCCACATTGGCAGTGCCATCAGCGCCGGTCACTGGAGGGTGAGACTCCGTCACCGCAGCCACCCCTGGTGCGTTTGTTTGGATGCTGCGCAAGAACTCCGCCCCTGTGGCTGCCATCGCCACATCCCCGCTTTGGAACAGTTCAATCGCCCGTCGCTGGCCCTGACTGACCACTTCCCGAGGCAACAATCCCTCTTGATAAAGCTCGGTCCAAAACTGGAACGCCCGACGGCCAGCCGGGCTATGGAACGCCGCCCGACGCTGCGAATCCAACAGTGAAACCCCCATCTGCACAAGGGTTTCCAGCATCTCGGCGGAATCGTCTGGCACCGTTGTCATGAAAAGGCCATACCGACCAGTCCGCTCCCGAATCTTCCGGGCAAAGGCAGGCATCTCATCCCAGCGCGTCGGCGGAGCCGCGATGTCGGCCTGATCCAACAGCTGTCGGTTCACCAAACTGAGCCGAACGGTGAGATACCAAGGCACGGCGATCTGTCCGGCATCTGGGTCGCGACAGGCTTGCCACACCGATGGCAGGTAGTGCTCAGCCGCGTCCGATGGCAGCAGGGGCGTCAGATCCGTCAGCCCCCCTTTGCTGGCAAGATTGGCCGCGAAAGGGGGATTCAAATTCACCACGTCGGGGGCTGTGCGTGCATAGACAGCAGCCAACAATTTGCGTTCCACCGATCCCCAAGGCAGATCCGTCCAGCGCACCGGATCCCCGGGATGCAGCGTTGCCCAATCGGCCATTAAATCGGTGAAATAGCGGTTGAACTTGGGCGCCAACTGCAACGTCCACAAATTCAGCTCGGGACCACGGCCCCGCCGGCCACAAGCCGCCAAGCCAGCCGCCGCCGCAGACAACAACAAGCGTCGACGCGTCAGCTGCAAGGTCATGACGGCACTCTCCGACGCCAAAACAACAACTGCAGAGACACCAACATTGGCGCCAATAGGCCCGTCATCAGAGCCTGGCACCAAAGGGTCTGCCAGCCCCAACTCTGGGTGAATGCATCCAAGCTGCCCCCTTCACGGATCAGCACTTGCAACAAAACACTCAGCCCCAGTCCCACCGATCCAAGCCAAGCCAATAAACCCAAATTGAGACTGCGTTGGATCTGGCTCCCCCGACGCCCCAGCCGCCCCCACCACCAACCCAGGGCCAACAGTGCTGGCACCTGCGTGACGCCTCCAAGGCTGAGTCCGTCCAAGATCAACCCCAACGCCAGCCCTGCGAATGCCCCCGAGATCGGGCCGTCGGTGAGAGCCCAGGGCAACAACCACAGCAACGCCCAGGCGGGTCCCACTCCATCGATGCTGATCCACTGCGGCGAACCCAGCACCAATAGAGGCACGAGCAATGCCGAGGCCACACAAATCGGTTGTCGATGCAATCGGGCCATGCTCAACGGGTGCGCACTTGAACCCAATCGATCGCCTCCGGCGATGCGATGAGCTGAACGATCGCTGTCGGTGCCGGCACAGCCCGCTCGTTCAGCGACTGAATCACACCCACCGACACATTGGGTGGGAGCAAGGTGCTGGCCGGAGATGTGGTGACCAGATCTCCAGGGCTGACATTGGGATCCTTATCAATGAACTGCAAGGTGAGGCGACTGCTGCCACGGCCCACCAACAACCCATGGCTGCGGGAACGCGGAAGCCACACCCCAATCTCATGCCCCGGGGCCGTAAGCAAACGCACCCGAGCCGTTGCCGGCGTCACGCTGGCGATCCGTCCCACCAAGCCTCCAGGACCGAGCACTGCATCACCTGCTTGAAATCCCTGAAGTGCACCCTTACCGAGCTCAAGCTGTTGCCACCAGCCCCGAGGGGACCGAGAAATCACAGGGGCACCCACATCGTCTTGGCGCGATCCATTGCGCTGAAGCTCCAACAAATCGCG
>JADHRU010000082.1 GCA_016777265.1 Synechococcus sp. BS30m-G31 | reverse complement strand
CTTGGTTTGGCACCTTTCACCACGGCGGCGGCTGGAGTTCTTGGCCTCCCTTGGGATGGCGTGCTGCGTCGGGGTGCGCCTGCCGATCTGATGGCGGTAAAGGGAACGAGTTGGTCGGATGTCTTGCGAGGGTCGTCGTCCCGGCGTGTTCTCGTTCAAGGCCAGTGGTTGCCCTCGACATTCGCGACCACGTAATGGTTAGACCCGTTGCTATGAACTGTCTGCAGCTATGACCCGCTCAGAGGCGCTTCTCTCTCTAAGGCAGGATTTGGCCAGTGTTCCTGAACTGGACCTACTGGATGACCCTGGCCAGTTGGTGCGTTGTTCACGGGATGCCTACGACTATTCACCTGTGCTGAGTCCCAAGTTGGAGGGGGCTCGAGCGCAGTTGGTGTCTCGTCCTACGTCGGTTGCCGCCGTCGAGCAGTTGGCAGCAGCGTGTGCAAGACATGGGGTCCCTCTCACCGTGCGCGGTTCTGGCACTGGGAATTACGGACAATGCGTCCCCCTCGATGGTGGGGTGGTAATGCTCACCACTGGCTTGCAGCGCATTCGCAGTCTTGATCCCTCCACGGGTGTTGTCACGGTGGAGCCGGGTTGCCTGATGAGTCAGTTGGATCAGGAGCTGCGCTGCCATGGGCGGCAGCTGCGCTTGCTCCCCAGCACGTGGCGCAGCGCAACGGTGGGTGGATTTGTGGCTGGGGGGTCGGGGGGGATTGGTTCAATTCGCTGGGGATTTCTTCGCGATCCAGGTCACCTGTTGGGTTTGGAGGTTGTGCCCATCAGGACGGATGCCCATTGCCGTCAATTGGATGAAATCGAGGCGGAAGCACTGAACCATTCCTATGGAACGAACGGGATCATCACAGCGCTGACGTTGTCCACGGCCCCTGCGGTGAACTGGCATCAGGTCTGTATCGACTGCAGAGATTGGGCCAATGCCGTGGCGTTGTTGTTGGCCTGTGGCCGTTCCGCTGTAGCGCTGCAGCTCGCGACGGCGTTGGAAGCCTCAGTTTTGGAACGCTTGCCCGGCTGGAGTGGCCCGGCCATGGGTCAACACAGGTTGTTGTTGTTGGTGGCCCCTGATGGCATCGCCAGCCTGAAACGGTTGGCCGCGGATGCCGGAGCTGATCTGCATGATCTTGGAGCGGAGGATCTCAGCGGCGGCAATGGTTTACGGGAACTGAGTTGGAACCACACCACATTGCACATGCGGGCTTCGGAGCCGGGCTGGACGTATCTGCAAATGCTGTTGCCCCAACCTGAACTGCCCGCCATGCAGGCGCTTCGCAACCAATGGGGTGATGATTTGCTTTGGCACCTGGAGCTTGTCAAGCAGCAAGGTTCAGTGCGTGTGGCTGCATTACCTCTGGTGCGTTGGCGTGGCGCTGCGTTGTTGGAACAGCTGATGGACCACTGTCGTGCCCATGGAGCCGTGGTGTTTAACCCCCATGTGATCACCGTGGAAGATGGAGGGCTTGGCGTTGTGGATGGTGATCAAGTCGCCGCTAAACAACGCTTTGATCCCGCTGGTTTGATGAACCCCGGCAAGCTTCGGGGTTGGCTCGAGCGTGTGGAAAACAGCTGAAGGAAATTCAACACCCCAAGCTGTCGAAGGTGGATACACCGGTGGTTGGGTTGATGCCATCGGCTTCGCGGCAGAGGCGTCGCTGGTCATCACGATCCAGCAAGGCATCACTGAAATCGGCCCCTTCAATCAGGGCTTTGCTGAAACTGCTGCCTGAAGCAATCACCCCTATCAGTAGGGCATCCCGCAGATCAGAGGCCACGAAATCGGCACGGTCCATCAGGGCATCGGAGAGGTCGGCCCCTCGGAAATCCGCTTCAGCAAAAGCTCCCTGCGTGAGGATCGCTCCGTGCAGGTTGGCATCGCGAAAATCAGCCCCTCGCCCTGTGGCTCCGGCAAACGACGTATTGGCCAAGTTTTGACCTCGGAAATCCCCGTTGCTTTGGTTGGTGAGTGTGTAGTCGACTTTTTCCTGGAACAGGGCGCGATCTTGCAACCCAAAACCGGCGGAGGTGTCGAGAGCGATGGCGGCGCTGGGCCACACCCAAAGACACACCATGAGCACTACGGCCACCGCTGCTCGCAAAAACGAATGGCGCATCACGGATTGGTCCATAACCCGATTCACTCTGCCTCAAAAATCCGTTGGGCCATCAATTCTCCGAGCAGATAAAGCGACCCAGCAATGAGTGGAGATGGAGTGGGCCAAGCTCCAGGCGCAGAGGCCAGCCCACTCAGCACCGCCACGGCGTCATTGGCGTGTCCCATTTGATGGGCATGTTGTGGACAAGCTTCAGAGAGACGATCCAGGCTCCAACTTTGGTGTCCTGGCACGGGGATGACCCAGGCAAAGTCGTTGGGTTCCAGCAAGAGCTGCAGCATCTCGGGGGCCTGTTTGTGGGATTGAATGCCCAAAATCCAGATTTGAGCCTGTTGGGGATCGCACCAGCAACGACGCTCTTGGGCTAACTGGGCCGCGGCAGCAGGGTTATGGGCTCCGTCGAGGCGGATCGGTTGCCCTCTCCACAGCACCGTTTGGAGGCGACCGGGCCAATGGGCCATGGCAAGCCCGTGGCGGATGGATTGATCAGAAATAGTGGAGCCCAACCTGCCGATGTGTTGGAGAGCGCCGCAGGCAACGGCCCCGTTGCGTCGTTGCAGAGTTCCCGGTAAACCAAGCTCCCAATCGTCGGGTAACGGCTCAACCCACTCGAGGGTTGCCCCCATCGTTCGTGTGTGCTCCTCCAAAACAGCACGCACAGGATCCAACTGCGCGGCACTGATCACGTGGGCGCCGGGGGTAATGGCAGCAGCTTTTTCTCGGCTGATGGCCGTCAGCGTGTCTCCAAGATGTTCGCTGTGATCAATGCCAATCGCCCCCACGGCAATTAACGGACGTTTGGGGTGGGCTGTGGTGGCATCGAGGCGTCCACCGAGCCCTGCCTCAAGCACCAACCAATCCACGTCGTTGGCTTCGAAGTGCAGAAACGCTGCGGTGATCAACCGCTCAAATGTAGTGAGGTGATGCTGTTCCGCGAACGGTTCCAGCGCCTGTAATCGCTGGTGTAGCTCCACCATCGTGATCTGGACTTGATTGATAGAAATCCGCTCGCACCAGCTCACCAGGTGGGGTGAGCTGGTGAGGCCAGACCGAAGGCCAGCTGCGGATAAACCGCTGTGGATCATGCAAGCGATGGACCCTTTCCCATTGGTTCCAACAACCTGGACGGCGGGCGTATTGCCGCAAGGATTCCCCAATGCTGAGAGAACGCGATGCATGCGATCGAGGGATAGATCCATGCCCCGTTGCTCGAACGGTGGCAGAAGGCGCTGAATCAGGCGGTGCAGCGCAGCGTCCTGGGATTGCGTCACGCCTGAAGCAGTTGAAGTGTGCGCTCCAAGCGGGTGAGGAGGGCAGCGACGTCTCGACGGGAGATCACAAGTGCAGGCACCATGCGGACAACTTTGGGCCCTGCAGGAACAATCAGCAGTTTTTGATCGAGAGCAGCCTTTACAACAGCTGCGGCATTCAGATCGCAATCGTCTCGAAGCACGAGTCCTTGCAGAAGTCCCCAGCCTCTGGCCTGTTGCAGCACGTTGGGAAAGCGTTCGACCAGGCTTTCAAGTCCTTGGCGCAGCTGCTCACCACGCTCGCGCACATTGCGGAGCAAATGGCGGCGCTCCAGTTCCTTCGCCACGGTGAGACCCGCTCGGCAGGCAAAAGGATTACCCCCAAAGGTGCTGGCATGGTCGCCGGGTTCAAAAAGGTCGGCTCGTTCGCTCACGAGTAAGGCACCGATGGCATGTCCACCGCCAAGGCCTTTCGCCAAGGTGATGGCATCAGGGGTGACCCCGAGTTGTTCGTAGCCCCACAGCTGGCCGCTACGGCCCATGCCCACTTGCACTTCGTCGAAAATCAGCAGGATCCCCCTCTCGCTGCAATGGCGCCGGATCGCTTGAAAGATGGCGGGATCCCCAGGAATAACTCCCCCTTCCCCTTGAAGCGGCTCGATTAAGACAGCCGACACCCTTGGTCCATTGGCTTCCAAGCGCGTGAGAAGGGCTTCGAAGCTGGCGAGATTGTTGTATTCGAAGGTTTCGAAGCCTTCGACCATCGGTTCAAAACCCTTGTGATATCTCGGCTGACCCGTGGCGCTGACGGCTGCCAAGGTTCGGCCATGAAAACTGGCCGCTGCCGTAAGGATGACGGGGCGTTCAATGCCGAGGCGTTGATGGCCGTGCTTGCGAGCCAACTTGATGGCCGCTTCATTGGCTTCAGCACCGGAGTTGCAGAAAAAAACGCTATCCGTGCAGCTGTTGTTCACCAGCCAGCGGGCCAGCTGTTCTTGCTCGGGGATTTGATAAAGGTTGGAAACGTGCTGCAGTCGATTGAGCTGATCTTTCAGCGCACGACGCATCACTCTGTCGCTATGGCCCAATGTGCAGGTGGCGATACCCGCGACCGCATCCAAATAACGATGTCCACGATGGTCGCGAAGCCAACAGCCGCGTCCGCTAACCAACGTCAGCGGATAACGGTTGTAGGTGCCCATGATTGCAGTGGGAGCACTCGGACTTGAACCGAGATGACCGAAGTCGGTGCATTTTGAGTGCACTGCGTCTACCAATTCCGCCATGCTCCCGCAAAGCAATTGTATGGACTGATGTTCCCCTTTTTAGGAATTGAACGGACTGGTTTAGAAACCGTCGCGTTCAACAGTTGCTCCCACACCGCGAAGCTTTGCTTCAACGTTGTCGTAGCCACGGTCCAGGTGGGTCAAACCAGACACCTGAGTGGTGCCGGTTGCTGATAACCCCGCCAGCACCATCGCCGCGGCGGCTCGAAGATCGCTGCCGGTTACGGGTGCACCGCTGAGGGTCGACACACCTTCAACGATGGCCGTGCTGCCATCAACCCGAATAGCAGCCCCCATGCGTTGAAGCTCAGCGACGTGCTGAAGCCGATTTTCATAGATTTTTTCACTGATCACGCTGGTGCCTTTCGCCGTTGACATCAGGGCCATGAATGGAGCCTGGAGGTCGGTGGGGAAGCCTGGGAATGGTTGCGTTGTGATGTCTGTTGCGACGATTTCACCAGGGGTGATTTGGATGCTTCTGCCTTTGATCTCGAGGGAACAACCGCAATCACGCAATTTTTGAAGAACAGCATTCATGTGCTCGGGTACAACTGGCTCCACACGCATGTTGGAACGGGTAATTGCAGCAGCCATGAGAAAGGTGCCGGCTTCGATGCGATCAGGAATAACGGCGTAACCGCGGCAGCCGTGGAGTGACTGCACTCCCTCAATCGTGATGATTGAACCCCCTGCACCCGTCACCTTGGCCCCCATCACATTCAGCAGGTTGGCCAGGTCTTGAACCTCGGGCTCTTGGGCAGCATTTTCGATTGTGGTGGTGCCTTCTGCTAAGACGGCGGCCATCAAAATTGTTTCTGTAGCGCCCACGCTGGGGCAATCCAAAACAATGGCAGCTCCCTTAAGTCGCCGGTTGGTCCCCTTCGCTGAGGCCGTCACAATCCCGTGTTGGACGCTGACGACGGCACCAAGGGCTTTAAGACCGCGGATGTGTTCGACGACAGGCCTGGCTCCAATCCGGCAACCACCGGGGAGAGGAACCTTGGCATGACCCATTCGACCAAGGAGGGATCCAATGCTGAAAAAGCTGGCGCGAAGGCTATTGACGAGTTCGTAGGGAGGTTCTGCATTGGTGAGCTGTGCTGCGGTCAGAGACACGCGACTGTCACTTCGCTCCACCTGCACACCCAGGGCACCCAAAATGTCGCCCATCCCTTGAATATCAGTCAGGTCTGGAACATTGATTAATTCAACCGTTTCACTGGTGAGAAGACTTGCTGTCATCAACACAAGGGCCGAGTTCTTCGCACCGCTCACTGTCAACGTTCCACTTAGACGTTGGCCGCCTGTGACTTTCAGGCGCTGGGTGACGCTCTCTTGAGATGTAATTACACCCACCGCCATGTCTTTTAACCACTCACGATTTGCGCATAATCGCAATTGTGGCTGAGACCGTCTAGAGAGCCGGCGTTCAAACTGGATTGATGGCTTAAAGCTGTGCTGGCAGTTTTCGGTGAGTCGATGCGGTGAGTCGATGCCGTAAGGTCATCCGGTCGCTAAAACGACAACGCCTGCGGATGTGGCGGAATTGGTAGACGCGCTAGTTTCAGGTACTAGTGGTGGCAACATCGTGGGAGTTCAAGTCTCCCTATCCGCA
>JADHRU010000081.1 GCA_016777265.1 Synechococcus sp. BS30m-G31 | reverse complement strand
ATGCCAAGTCGGACCAACTTGATTTGATTCCCTTGAGTGATCAATTGATTGCTGGTGTGGAACCTGGTGGGGTTTTTCTGGGGTTGCAGGGTTTTAGCCCAACGGGTTGGCAATCTCCACGCTTGATCAACAATCTGGACTCGAGTTCGGGCTTAGGTGGTCGTTTGGCGCTCACCAGTTCTTGTCAGGCCGAGATGCCAATCCAACCACTTTGGTAAAGCTGTTGTTTTAGAGAGTAATTACGAGCGTTTTTCTAATTTTTTGATGCCTTTTTTGGCTATTGAATTATCAGGTTCAAGCTCTAATGTTTTCTTGTAAAGTTTAATCGCTTCTTCGTATTTAAGCAGTTTTTCTTGAGCAAAAGCGAGATTATTAATGGCTACTGGATAATCATCCTTGGCTCTTAGAGCCAGTTTGTAATGCTTGATTGCTCCGTCGTAATCCTTTTGCGCTGCCAGAGCAAAACCAAGGGCATTTTCGATCAAAGCTCGCGCCTCATTGGGCTCGTCGCTCAGTCTTTTTAAAGCCTGCTTGAGCGTCGCTGCAGCTTGGGGGTAGAGGCGCTTTCGTAACTGAACAGAACCCAGCTCATACAGGTCTGCAGATTGCCGGGAGGCTGAAGTGCCAGCTTGTTCGAGTTGAACAAAGCGTGCTTCATCGCGACGAACGCGAAGAAGCTGTCGGCCTACGACCACCGCGACAACGGTGAGCAGGCCGACCAGGCCCAGCAGATAGGTCTGGGGCAGCAAATTCACAGACTTGGATTAGCTCTTCGCTGAAGTCACCACAGTCGTGAAACTGGCGGGATCTACGACTGCCAATTGCGCCAGCATTTTGCGGTTGATGCGGACGTCAGCTTTTTTCAAGCCACCAATCAAACGGCTGTAGCTCACGCCATTCATGCGTGCAGCTGCATTGATTCGTGCAATCCACAAACGACGGAAGTCGCGCTTGCGACGACGACGATCGCGGTAGGCGTTACAAAGCGCCTTCATGACCCGCTGGTTCGCGGTGCGGAACTGGGTGCCATTGCCGCCCCGGAAGCCGCGAGCAAGCCTCAGGATTTTATTGCGGCGCTTGCGGGCGACGTTGCCTCTCTTAACGCGAGCCATATAGGAAAAAAATTAGATCAGGTGAAGCGAACAGTGGGCGTGAGCGTCTCAGCTCAGGCGTAGGGCATCATCAATGTGACGCGCTCAACATCGGTGCGATCAACAACGGCCTTGGTGCCGAGGTGACGTTTCTGCTTCGGAGTTTTGTGGTCCAGCAGGTGGTTGTGAAAGGCGCGACGACGCATGAACTTGCCAGTGCCTGTTGCTTTGAACCGCTTGGCGGCAGCTTTGCGGGTCTTCAGCTTGGGCATTGATCTGCTCGAACGAGGCACAAACAACAACAATACGTCCCAGTGCTCCTTTTGTAGATGTTTCGGCTGTTGTCGCTATCGATGCTTCTCGGCCTGACCTCCGGCTGTGGGGCTAGGGAGCTGGCTGCACCTCCACAATCACAATCACCATCTGCTCCGGCCACCCATCGCTCGGTGCCACGCCCTCCGCAGTTGTCGCGGGCGGAGCCCGTTCTTTGGGTGGGGCTCGAGGATCATCTCGGTTCCCATCCAGCGGCGATGCCGCTGCGGCTCGTCAGTGCAGGCGCTCCGCTAACCCTTGAAGACGCTGCTGGCCGAAGTTGGAAGGCTGCCAGTTTCACCTTGCGCTGGGAATCGGTGGCCTTGCCCAATCCGTTGACGCTGGCGCGACGGATCGCAGGCCCGTTTGCGAGTTTCGAATCGGCGGAGCGTCTGGCCCAGCGTTGGCGGGCGCTGGGAGTGACGGCATCTGTGGCCCATCCCAATGAGTGGGAGGTTTGGGCTCCACAGGGTTCGATTGCCCCTGAGGGGACCCCCATACGGGACTGGACACGTCGTGTTCATGCCACGGTCGAACCGACCTTGGAGAGCCCTGAGGGTTTGCAACGCATCAAGGGCCCGCTGCAGATCACAGCCCCCGATGGCTTGCGTTGGAACCGTGGTGTGTTCCGTGGACCGTTCCGTCTTCAGCGAGATGCCTATGGCAGTTGGACACTGATTGAACAGGTTGCTGTTGAGCGTTATCTCGAAGGGGTGGTACCCCATGAAATTGGCGCCTCATCACCCGTTGCGGCCTTGGAAGCTCAGACGGTGTTGGCTCGGACCTGGGCCTTGGCGAACAGCCATCGGTTCAACATTGATGGCTATCACCTTTGCAGCGATACCCAATGCCAGGTGTACAGCGATCCGCGCTTGGCAGGGGCTGCGGTTCGGCAAGCGATTGCAGCCACCCGAGGCCGATTGCTCAGTCGTGCTGGACGTCCGATTAGTGCCGTTTATCACGCCACCAATGGTGGTGTGATGGCTGCTGGCCCTGAAGCTTGGGCCATGCAGCCCCAGCCTTACTTGGTGGCGAAGATCGATGGAGATGAGGGTTGGAGTCAGCGCCATGCCATTCCGCTGCAACAGCGCCAAACAGTGTCGTCCTTGCTGATCGACCGCTCCGGAGCCTATGGAGCCCAACATCCCTTGTTTCGTTGGAGTCGTTTGATCACGGCTGATGAAATCCGCCAGTCCATTGGTGCTCCGGCTCAGGCCTTGCAATCACCGTTGCAATTGAACGCTTTGCAGCGGGGTACGAGTGGTCGCGTCTTGGCGTTGCAGATTGCTGGTGCGGATGCGGCGGAGCCTGTCGTTTTGCGCTTGGATCGCATTCGACGCACCTTGCGCCGTTTGCCCAGCACCTTGTTTGTGATTGAGCCCCAGGGATTGGATCGCTGGCTGATCCGGGGTGGTGGTTTTGGCCACGGCGCAGGCCTGTCTCAGGCAGGGGCCATTGATTTGGCCTGGCGGGGATGGTCCACAGAACGGATCCTGACTCATTACTACCCGGGGACTATCTACGGACCTCTCACCGGGGGTGTGCAGTCCCCTTAGAGTCCGTTTCACCTAGATCGGTGCATGACGTCAACCGCTGCGACTGGTGATCACCGCAGGGCGAAGTCTGCAGCGTTTTTGTTCGCCTGTGGCTGTGCTGGCGCAGCACCCCATTGGCTTGACTCCGCCCGCTCACTTTGGCCAGCCATCAGCCTTGCGCTGATGCTTGGTGGCTATGCCCTTCGCACCGTGCTGCGCGCTGAGTTGTCGCGAGGACCAAGCGCGCAGGGTTTGGCAACCTCTGCGTCTTTAGCAGTTCGAGAGTTCCCCACCCTCGATGTGGTGGTGGCAGCCCGGGATGAAGAAGCTGTAGTCGCTCGCTTGGTTGAGCGGCTGACTGCTCTGCGCTATCCGGCGGATCGGCTGTCCACTTGGGTCATCGACGATGGAAGCCTTGATCGGACCCCTGCCCTCCTCGATGCTCTTGCTGAGAATCACCCAAGTTTGAATGTGATTCACCGGCTTCGAGATGCCGGTGGCGGCAAGTCTGGAGCGCTGAATACGGCCTTGGCCCAGCTCAAAGGCGAGTGGCTGTTGGTTCTGGATGCTGATGCGCAGTTGCAGGACGACCTGCTCGAACGACTCGTTCCGTATGCCCTTAATGGGGGGTGGTCGGCGGTTCAGCTGCGCAAAGCAGTGATCGACGCCGACCGCAACTGGCTGACGCGATCTCAAGCGATGGAGATGGCCCTGGATGCTGTGATTCAGACGGGTCGTCTAACGGGTGGTGGGGTTGTGGAATTGCGGGGAAATGGTCAATTGATCAAACGTTCGGTGTTGGAGGCCAGTGGAGGTTTCAACGAAGACACCGTCACCGACGATTTAGATCTCAGTTTTCGGTTGTTGACCCATGGCGCCCTCGTGGGAATCCTTTGGGATCCACCGGTCCAGGAGGAAGCGGTTCCAGGGTTGTCGGCGCTGTGGAAGCAGCGGCAACGCTGGGCGGAAGGAGGTTTGCAGAGATTTTTTGATTACTGGCCAACGCTGACCTCGTCTCAACTCAGTGCTCGTCAGCGTTGGGATTTGGCCTGTTTTTTCCTGCTCCAGTACGGCTTGCCAGTGGTGTCGTTTGCTGACTTGAGCACCAGTGTGATCACGCGCACTTCACCCACGTATTGGCCCTTGTCGATCGTGGCGTTCAGTGTGTCTGCACTGGCCTATCGACGCGGTTGTCGTGGCACAAACCTGGGCCCATCCATTCCATCTCCAGGTCTGTGGAATTTGCTGGTGGCGATTACGTATCTCGGCCATTGGTTTGTGGTGATTCCTTGGGTGACATTGCGGATGGCTGTTCTCCCGAAGCGATTGGTTTGGGCGAAGACGAGCCATGGCGGCGAACTGCCGGCGCAGGCTTGATGCTTTCGGCCTTTACCCACGCCCTTGACCGTCACGAGGATTTGGCTTGGGGGCAGATCCTTGTCACCCCATTTGAGCTGGGCGCTTGGTCGTTGTTGGAACCGATGGGGGCTCAGAACCATGCACCCCAGCTTTGTTGGATTCGTCCAGATCTCCTGGGCTGCGTCTGGATGGCGGGGGGTGGAGAGGGCACGGCAGGGATGTCGATTTATCTGAGCCTCTTATCGACTGAACAAGGGAGTTGGTGCGTTCCCCAATGCATTTCCCAGGATCTCGAGCGTTCAGAGCAGAACCCTTTGCTGTTCGTGTCTGGTGGGGTGTTGCATCTGATCCATTCCGCCCAACGGGTGCGAGGTGCCTCAGACGAGGGCTGGGCTGAGGGGCAATCCAGCTTTTCGATGCAATGGACGGCTGTTCTCCGCCATCAAGTTCTCAACGTGGAGTCGATCGACCTTGGTCGTGCGATGAGTTGGGAGGGTCAGGCCTGGTCATTGGCCAAAGACTTGATCGAAACTCCTGCCTTTTGTCGTCACCCTCCCCATCGATCGGAGGATGGCACCTGGTTGCTTCCGATCTACCGAAGCCTCGAACAGGGCGGCTCGTTTGGTCACGACCACTCTGAGGTGCTGCATTTGGATGCCGAGGGGGCGCCGATGGGGTCCCCCATCACTGTTCCTGGCAGCACGGGACGCGTACATGGTTCGATTGTTCCTTCAGTTGACGGCACAACGCTCTACCAGTTTCTTCGCAGTCGACTGGCTGATTGGGTGTATTGCAGTGCTAGTGCGGACGCCGGACTCAGTTGGAGCGCGCCTCAATCCACCGACTTACCCAACAACAACAGTTCAATTCAGGCCTGTCGTTTGGCAAGTGGTCGCTTGGCTTTGATCTTCAATCGTTTTGGCTTTCTTCCAGATCCAAACGAGCCTGATGCATCTTCTGTTTGGGGAGAAGCACGCTGGCCCCGCACCCGATGGCCCTTGTCGATTGCGATCAGTGCAGACGATGGCCAAAGCTGGCCATGGATTCGCGACATTGATACCGGCTTTGGCTTCTGTGGACCGATGAACTGGGATCTCAATGGTCAGCTGGCCTATCCAACCTTGTTGGAGGGGCGCCCCGGTGAATTGCATGTGGCTTACTCCTGGGCCGGACGGCAGGCGATTCGCTATTTGAGCCTGCGTGAAACAGACATCCTTGGAGAGATACTGGGTTAGTTGATTCCTTCGGTATCAACGTCCAAGACCTGGCCGTTAAAGAAATCAGCCAGATTTTTGGCTTGCCGGTCGAGCCCTGATGGTGGGTTGGCGTTCGCAGGATTTTGTGCTGGTGCTGGAGGTATGACGGCACTCAATGGTTGGGTTTGAACTGGTTCGGCTTGAACCGGTGGTGACATGGCGACTGGAGACGGAGTCGGTGGTGGTTTTGCAGGTTCTTGTGTTGTGAGTCGTGCGATCGGCGTTGGTGCATCAACAACCGCTGGAACAACTGCTGTTTTGGGGAGCTGAGGGGTTTCAGTTTCAACAGGGGCTCGGGCTGTCTGAGGGGGTTGCACGACGGGAGCAGGTGGCGCTGACGGGGCAGCGATGGCACTCGTGCTGGCTTCGATGATCAACTGACGCGACCCGCCTAAGGCCTTGGCCACTGCCTGCTCCAGCAAGCTGGCGCGGCTTTGCACCATGCCCATCCAGTTGCCGGCCACTTGCACCACAGCGCGATTGGCATCGAGACGCACCAACTGCGCCTGCTGGGACAGCAACATGCGGGTAGAAGGCAATTCCAGGCTACCCAAGATTTGCTGCCAAAGCTCTGGCAGGTTTGTACTGCCGGTGGGCGGGTTTGGAGTTGCCACCGCCACAGCTGGAAGTTCTGGAGCCTTCACCTGTGCTGGTGATTGGGGCGCTGTCGCGATTGTGGCGGCTATCGGAGTTGCTGCCGGAGTTGGAGGAGCTGCAGCAGCGGCTTGTGGGGATTGGGGAGTTCTTGGTGCGGTTGTCGTGGAGGGTGAGATTGGCTCCGCCA
>JADHRU010000008.1 GCA_016777265.1 Synechococcus sp. BS30m-G31 | reverse complement strand
TTCTGATCGTGTCCAAAGTTGATGGCTTCATCAGAACCGCACTCCGGTACTGGGGAGCCATCCAATCGATCTCCCCCTTCGCCAGATGCGGTGTGACCAACCAACCACCATTGGCAAACACGGCGTAGGCGCGGGCCAATTGCAGCGGTGTGATCTGCACCACCGACTGACCGATGGAGGCACTAGCCATATCTTCTGGGATCCAAGGAGTACTGCCAGGATCAGCCCAGCCACGACCTTTAGCCGCCCAATCTTCGTCACCGACGAGACCCACACTCTCTTCCCAGTCGATCTCGATCCCGGTTTTTTGCTGAAAGCCCAATTGATTGGCCGCCTTTTTCAGGGCCCGAGACCCCACGCCAACGCCCACTTGGTAGAAAAATGTATTGCTGGAAAAGCGCAAGGCGTCGGCATAGCCGATATGACCAAAACCAGCACCGTTGTGATCAGGAAAACAATGGCCTCCGTAGGTGATGCAAGCTTTGGTGTGGAGCTTGGTTTTCGGAGGGAACTTGCCAGATTCCATCCCAGCCATCGCCGTAACAGGCTTCCAGGTGCTGCCAGGGTCGTAGGGATTCATCGCCCGACTCAGCAGGGGCTTTTTGGGATTTAAAAAGAGAGCGTCGTACTCCTTTTGCGTTGTAATCAGCTTCGAAAAAAAGTTTGGATCAAATCCAGGCTTACTTGCCAAGGCCAACACAGCGCCTGTTTTGGCTTCAAGCGCCACGACTGCGCCTCCAGGCTTGTCAGCCAATGCTTGCTCAGCAGCACGTTGCAGGTCTAAATCCAAGGTGAGCGTGAGATCTTTCCCCGATTCCGAGGGGCGATCACCAAGGTTGCGCTGCACTTCCCCCATCGCATTCACCTCCAACATCTGGCCACCCCACTTGCCACGCAGATGGGTTTCATAGGCCGCTTCAACACCGGTGCGACCAATGCGATCACGGATCTTGTAGCCCTTCTCCACCAGGGAATCGAACTCAGACTCCGTGATCGGTTGGGTGTATCCCAAAGCATGGGAAGCGAGGCTGCCATGGGGATAAAAACGCAGGATGTCGACGTCCACTTGCGCCCCAGACAACGTCGAGGCCTGCTCGCGGAAACGCAGGACCTGTTCTGGCTTCAGATCCAACAGCAAGGTCGTGCGGTAGCCGTCCCGATCTGTCCCACGTTCACGTCGCTGATCCAGCAGCAATGGGTCCAGATTCAACAGTGATGCCAAGCGATTGCGTAATTCAGGCCAATTGGCATCGCTCACCAAGCGTGGCTCGAGATACAGGGAATACGTGAGCTTGCTCGTGGCCAGAACACGGCCCTTGCGATCCAAAAGCCGTCCTCGAATCGGCGACCGTGGAACAAGGCGAATGCGGTTCTCATCGGCGAGTTGCTTAAACCGTGACCCCTCCAGCAACTGCATCCACACCAGCCTGCCGACCATGGCGGAGCAAAGCACCAACACCACCATCAACAGCACCAATGGCTGTTGACGCAATCCGGACTGACGCTGCTGGGCAGAAGCCATGCGTCAATCTGCTGGGAGGAGCCGACGCAATGACTCAAGCCGATCCTCGATCCGTTGCAGCGCCAGGTTCAGATCAGCGCGCTCATCGGCGGCTGTCGTGGGTTCTTCGACAGAAACACTCACAGGCATCACAGGATTGCCAAGCCCGGGACTGACAGAGTCCAATTGCTCCCGGACGTCGCGGGCCACAGGCTCACCCTCCTCGCGCAAATCAGCAATGGGGTCGGTCGATCCCCCAGTAAAAACCTCAGCAACACGACCAGCCCCACCCTGACGCGCCCGTTCGAACACTGCTAAGCCGACGGGAAGGACGTCTTGCATGAGCGACAAACGCAGTTGATCCAATGGATTGTCAAAACCGGAATCAGCGGCCATCGGACCCAGTCAACGAACTCCAGTCTGTCCTGAAGGCAGCGACAGTGTCGGACAGGCCGACTGCGCCGCTCCGAAGGACCAACCCGCGACTCCAGACAAAACCATGAGCATGACCAGTGGCACAAGGGCTTTCTGGGTCGTGTCCATCGCGATCCACTCACGCCATTCACGCCAAACACGACTGCGCTCAAAGCGACGGCTCTCGCGGTTTGCGTCTCGCTGACGTCTCCGAATCGCTTTATCGACCCAACGCTCAAACGCTCGCTTTTTGGTGATGGTCATCTTGCGTTCCACCTCCAACATCTGACCTGCCCCCAATTCCGGGTGGAAGGTGCTGATCAGATCAAGGCTCTTGAGGAACATTTCCACCGCACCGTCGTAAACAGCGGTTTGATGCTCATCCAAACCGGTCCAATCGAGTTCTGGATAAAAACGGCTGCGGTTAACTCGGGTCTGATCATCCGTGAGCTGGCCGGGTTCCCGAAGCCAGCGGTCGGTGTTGCTATCGAACCGACGCCAATACAAAAAGGGGTTGAGATAAATGGTGCGACCACCGAGCTGAATGCTGTCCTGCTGCAGCCGCCGCTGCAATTGCAGATCCTGCTGTTGAGTCGCCGTCACGAAGCCAAGGCCGGTGGCCCAAGGTATCGGCGATCGGCGATGGTCGCCAGCACCTCACTCATCGATTCTCGACGCGCAACGGACGAGCTCCAGAGTGGGGCAAAGCATTGCCGCGGATGTGATATCCACGTCGCCGCAAAAAACGACAAAGAGCCGCCTGCTCATTAGAGACGGTGATATCGAACTCAAAAAAGTTATTACGCCCAACGAAATAACTGCGAAGATCGGCGTCATGACGCTGCCAGGCTTCCACCCAATGCTGGCGAAGGTCATCGATGCTGAGGCTTGGATCCTCAAAAGCCCGCTGCATTCGGTTTAGATAAGTGCGCGCATATTTACCATTGCGATGACTTAAACGGGAGTCGACCCAACGGTTCACATCACGCGTGTTGTAGATAAAACAAGACCCCGGATATTGCAGATCTAATAAGGGGAAGAGGCGATAGGCATAGAACTCCCCACAAAGCTCCATATCGGTATAACCGCAGTACTGGTCCACACCATCGAGAAGCGGACGCGAAAAGATGAAATTGGCCTGAATTCGCTTCGCTAAACGACCTTTGTCGTAATGTATCGAACTATAACCATTCTTTTTAAGAAGCTTATTAATGGATCGTGTTCCACATTTATTGTGGCCGATCAGAAAAATGCGTCGAGACGCTTCAGCCTGGATTGGAATACTTTGCTTTCGGAACATTCCACCAAGATTCCAACTCCATGCCAACGGGGACATCATTCCCACTCAATCGTTCCCGGAGGCTTACTGGTGATGTCCATCACCACACGATTCACTCCTTTCACCTCATTCACGATCCGATTGGAGATCGTTTCCATCAGGCCGTATGGAAGCCTCGACCAATCAGCGGTCATGCCGTCCTCACTCGACACACAGCGCAGCACGATCGGCCAGGCGTAGGTGCGCTTGTCGCCCATCACCCCCACGGAGCGCACGGGAAGCAGCACCGCAAAGGCCTGCCAAATCTCGTGATACAGCCCCGCCGCATTCACCTCCTCGCGCACAATCAGATCGGCATCACGCAAACAATCAAGCTTTTCCTCTGTCACTTCGCCCAAGATGCGAATCGCCAGTCCAGGCCCTGGGAATGGATGGCGACTGACGATCTCCTCGGGCAAACCGAGCGTTCGGCCTACCTTGCGAACTTCATCCTTGAAGAGTTTGCGTAGGGGCTCCACCAACTTGAAGCGCAGATCCTTCGGAAGTCCTCCCACGTTGTGATGGCTCTTGATCTTCACAGCCACACGTTCGCCGGTTTTGGGATCCACGTTGGTGCCAGCGCTTTCGATCACATCTGGATACAGCGTGCCTTGAGCTAAGTAATCAAAGGGGCCAAGACGGCGGCTTTCCTCTTCAAACACGCGGATGAATTCTGTGCCGATAATTTTGCGTTTCTCCTCTGGATCCGTAATGCCATCAAGCTTCTTGATAAACCGTTCTCGGGCATGGATGTACTCCACGTGAATATTAAATTTACGATCAAAAAATTCCATCAGGAATTCAGGCTCGCCTTTGCGCATGAAGCCTTGATCGATAAACATGCAGGTGAGCTGATCTCCAATGGCTTTCTTCAATAAAAAAGCAAGGGTTGAAGAATCAACGCCACCGGACAAAGCAAGCAGCACACGCTTTTGACCGACCTGTTCACGCACGTTGGCGACAGCTTCATCAATAAAAGCTTCCGTAGTCCAATCGGGGTCGCAACCGCAGATGTGATAAACAAAATTGCGAATCATCACCATTCCACCGGTGGAATGAACCACCTCAGGATGAAATTGAGTGCCGTATAAATGTCGGCTCTGATTGGCAATCGCCGCCTCAGGCGTATTCGCTGTATGAGCTAAGCGCACGAATCCATCGGGCAAGGCCTCCACGGAATCACCGTGACTCATCCACATCGTGGAACCACTCTCCACATTCGTGAGCAGTGCAGTGGGGTCATCGACCACGAGCGGAGCCTTGCCGTATTCGGCCTTACCAGTGGCCGCCACCACCCGACCGCCAAGCTGCTGAACCATCAACTGCATGCCATAGCAGACCCCAAGCACAGGGATGCCCAGATCCCAAATCGCTGGATCGCAAAGGGGAGCCTCATCGGCATAGACCGAACTGGGTCCACCGCTGAGGATGATTCCCTTGGGTGCCATCCGACGCAGCTCATCCGCCGTGGTGCTGTATCCGATCACCAGCGAAAACACTTCGGTTTCGCGAACACGACGCGCGATCAGTTCCGAATATTGAGAACCAAAATCGAGGATGACGATGGCCGGCTGACGCTGACCGTCGGACGAGGGCTGGGACATCGAGCCAGGGAGGTGTCGCGCTGCGACAAGCGTCAATCCATCAGCGTAAAGAAGCGCTCTCCCGCCACTGGTCCTCGCCAACGCAAATGGCGGCTGCGATCGAACAAAACGGCACCAATTCGCATCGACCAATCGCCATAGCGGGCCACATAAGCCTGGCTCCGTTGTTCGACGGCCAAGGCCAGCTGCTGCCACAACTGCTCTGCCACAGCTGGATTGATCGCCTCCAACTCCTTGAACGCCTGATCCACCGATGTGGCATGGCGCAGCAAACGCAACTGCTCTAACGACAGTCCTGCATCAAGACCAAGGGCTGTCAGCACCTCAAAACGCCCATCGGCGAGGTGATGGTGTGTGTGGAAAATGCCACCAGCCAATTTGATTAATTTGCCGTGATAGCCCAACAGCAACAAGTTTTGGACCCCTGCTTCGGCCGCGGCCACGAGCACGGGACCCAGCCAATTCCCCACCTTGAGTAACGGCGCCAGCTTCGCTTGACGCGCCAGATCCAAACCATTTTCCCCAATCACCAACACAAGATCACCCTGGAATTGGGGATCCCCCGTGAGCTGGGCCAAATCCAACAACACCTGTTTCAACTGGTCAGGCGAGGCGCTGCGCTGCACCTCCGCTTGGGTTCCGATCAAGGCCAGCCCATCCACCACCCCAAAAGCCGCATTGCTGGTTCGCAAGGCAAGCTCTCTCCCCTTTGGAAGCACAACCTCAACAGTGAGGCCACGATCCAAGGGCAAAAGATTTCGCTCGAGAAGATCGCGGGCATAGGCCGACACACAGAGATCGCCCCCCTCACCCCTTGTCCCGACGCCAGCTCCCGCCAACAGCTTGAGCCCCGTCTGCGTGTCAGGTCCCCAAGACACACGAACCCAAATTTCCAGATCACGGGTGAGGTCCAAACCTGGGCCTGGATCGCAACGACTAATGGCCAACGCCTGTTCACCACCATCCAGCCGTGCCGCTGAGATCACAGGCACCACAAGGGGAGCAGGGCGGTCCGGAAGGCTCACTGACGTCTGAGCAGCGAACGGTTGACCGAGCAGAGCTTGCAACGACGCCTTCGCTGCTGCTGCGACCCAAACCGGAAGGGTCAGACCTGAACTGACTGAATCTGGAGGGACGGTGTCGATGACGAATGAGGTGCTGTTTTCTAGAGTCGCGGATCGGCATTCCCCGCGCCATGCAGGACAAGCTCACCTTGATGATTCCGGGCCCGACCCCGGTTCCCGAAACGGTGTTGAAGGCGATGGGACGTCATCCCATTGGTCACAGAAGCGGTGAGTTCCAAACCATCGTGCGGCGCACGACAGAGCAGTTGAAATGGCTGCATCAAACCAGCAGCGATGTGCTCGTGATCACCGGCAGTGGCACGGCAGCCATGGAAGCGGGAATGATCAATACCCTCAGCCGTGGTGACAAAGTTCTCTGTGGAGACAACGGCAAGTTCGGAGAGCGCTGGGTGAAGGTGGCTCGCGCCTACGGACTCGAGGTGGATGTGGTGACAGCGGAATGGGGACAACCGCTCGACACCGAAGCCTTCCGGACTGCGCTTGAAGCCGATACCGAGAAACAAATCAAGGCTGTCATCCTCACCCACTCGGAAACCTCCACTGGCGTCATCAACGACCTCGAAACGATTGCGCGACACGTCAAGGCTCACGGGACAGCGCTAACGATCGCGGACTGCGTTACGAGTCTTGGGGCCTCCAACGTGCCCATGGATGAATGGGGACTGGATGTTGTGGCTTCTGGATCCCAGAAGGGCTACATGCTTCCACCTGGCCTCAGTTTTGTGGCGATGAGTGATCGAGCCTGGACGGCTTACGAACGATCAGACCTTCCCAAGTTTTATCTCGATCTCGGCCCATATCGGAAAACGGCTGCAAAAGACAGCAACCCCTTCACTCCGGCGGTGAACCTTTACTTCGGGCTTGAGGCAGCGCTCGACATGATGCAGAAGGAAGGGCTTGAAGCAATTATTTCGCGCCATGCGCGTCATCGAACGGCGGCGCAAGCAGGCATGGAAGCGATCGGCTTACGCCTATTTGCCGCCAAAGGTCATGGCAGTCCCGCGATTACGGCCGTCGCTCCAGAGGGGTTAGATGCAGAGCTACTGCGCAAAACAGTGAAGCAGAAATTCGACATCCTTCTCGCCGGTGGACAAGATCACCTCAAAGGCAAAGTGTTCCGCATCGGGCACTTGGGTTATGTGTGCGACCGCGATGTGTTGACAGCAGTGTCCGCAATTGAAGCCACCTTGCAGTCATTAGGCCTGCACAAAGGCACAATGGGATCAGGAGTTGCAGCAACATCTGCAGCACTAAACTGATCAAAGAATCAATGGGTGAGTGCATTCTCACCCATTACGCGGGTGTAATTCAGTGGTAGAATGTCAGCTTCCCAAGCTGGACGTCGCCGGTTCGAATCCGGTCACCCGCTTCAAAATCGAACACGTTGTTAAGAACGAGGTTTGATAATTTGCATCACCTGCGGGCCAACAGCGCCAGCACGGCGCTCATGGCTAAGCGCTTTGAGTATGAGAGAACCCGCATCTGAAGTTTGACCCGCTTCAGCACATTGACGGGCGCGCTCAAAAAAGTCGCGAGCTGCTAATTCATGATCTTGTCGCTTGTCAGAAGCGCTTTCAGATCGCACCAGAGTGAGCGCCAAAGGAGCTTTAATTATTGATTTCAATCATACTACCGAAACAAAAGATTTAATGCCAATGACTTCTTGAAGCAATGTCAGAAATAGCAATCAGTACGAAACATTGCTGAATTACAATCATTAGGTACCTGGTTCTTCAGCGTTGCCTCCCAAATCTGCAATGCGATCCTGCAGCTCGTTGCAGCGTGTCGAATCGCCTTTTGCTTCGGCATGGGCCAAGGCAAATTCCAATTTTTCCAATTGGTGCCCTCCCTCAACAAATCCGGATTTCGACCAGATCGTCATGCCGTGCAATGTTTGAGCTGGCTTGAGCGAATCACAAGCATGAGAGGCGGGAATGGTGGACGCCATAGTTGCCTTTCTTTTTATTTTGGCACCCGGTGCTACCCCTATGCGGCTTCTGAGTGTTGCTGCTCGTCGTTTTGATCGTGCGTTGTGGCATCGAAACCGTTGAGATCTGTGCTCTCCAAGAGCTCTCGGGTCTCCCGCAAAAGGGTTTCGATGCCATCCAATGTGGCCAATTCATCGTCGGGCACATTGTTCGCATCCTTGAACTGCTGACGCAGTTGAAGCTCCATCACCTCCTGCCGTTGCTCAATCTTCACCAAGCGCTGGGATAAAGCCGTGATTGTTTGCGCCAGATCTTCAGCGGTTCGGGTGATTCGGAAGGACACAGATGACGTCATCAATCAAGCAATCACTACCCAGATCACAACACAAGAGCCGTGCTGCCTCAAGATCAAACTGATACGGCTGCATAAATCTCGATGTCTCCTCTGGCAACGCTGATGCTCTATTTAGTGGCTGGAACCACCCTCGGGCTGCTGGCTCTCCTCAGTGGAATTCCCGCAGCGCCACTCGCTGGAGCACTGCTTGGTGCAGGACTTGTGAGTATGAGCGGTCAGTTGGATCAAGCGGTGTGGCCCACAGGGACACGCACGATTCTCGAAATTGGGATCGGCACCGTGATCGGAACAGGGTTGACCCGGGCCTCCCTCGAACAATTGCAGGTGCTCTGGAAACCGGCCCTGCTGATCACCGTCACGCTTGTACTCACGGGAATCGTGATCGGCCTATGGAGCAGTCGTTTGCTTGGGATCGACCCGGTAGTGGCCCTACTCGGGGCTGCACCTGGAGGGATTAGCGGCATGAGCTTGGTCGGCGCTGAATTCGGAGTCGGCGCAGCTGTCGCCGCACTACATGCCGTCCGCTTAATCACCGTTCTATTGGTGATTCCACTGGTGGTGCGTTTGGTTCTCCCCTCGAGTCTTGGACAACCCTGACCAGGACTCGACAGTGCGCTTGTAATCGATACCTTGAGGTCAATCTGATTCCGAGTCCTCATGCCTCGCTTCGGTCCTCAGCTGGCCCTTACCACCATTGCTCTGATTGGTGCACTGATTGGAGGCAGCCAAGCAGTGCAGGCGGGCAGCGAATCTGAAGAGAAAGGCGCCAAGATCTATTGCTTCATGCGCTCAAGTGGCAATGACCACAGCGTGAGTTGGAATGCTGCCTACGCCGTGATCAAGCGCCAAGGCCGACAACTGTTCAAGACATCGCCGGAACACGCCTCGGTGATGATCACAGAAGCCGTAGTTCAAGACCCCGGAAATTTCCCCGATTGCGGCCAATTCCTCGGTGATCTGTACGGAGGGTCCCCTAACAAAGAATCCACAACATCACTTGGAACAAGCACAACCAACTCTGAACCCAGCAGCGTCAACGACGAGCGCTACAGCTACTAAACCCACCAGGGTCGCTGCAGTCGTCCTGTCATCTCTCCTCGTTTGCTTAACGGGATGTCAGTCCCAAAAAACACCGACCCAAAAAACAAGATCCATCTCCACTGAGACGAGCTGCTTAAAGCAATACCAAGTTTCCGAACCCAATCGTGCTCTTCAGGCCTGCAATGACGCCATTGCTGCCACCCCTGATCAACCAGAGCTTCTGCGAGATCGGGCCTTCATTCACACTCTGAACGGTCAGCATCAGGAAGCCTGTGCGGATGTCGACGCAGGCCTGAAGCTGATTCAACAGTCAACAGCTCCGGTTGACCCGATGCTGAGCCATGAATTGGAGGTGCGTCAGGCCACCTGCAAACACGCCCGGACCATCGCCGGCAACGACTGACGTTCCAAGCTTTGTCGCCGGGGACCAAGAAGCACTTCGATCCGCTCGGCCTTACTTGCCAACAATCCATCCACCAACTGATCCGCAGGGCCCAGTTGCAACCAATGGCAGGTGAGCCCGTCACCCATCCCAAGGCGATGACACCGATCTTCGGCCTGCTCGAGATCTCCGGGAGTCCAGGGCCTCTCCAAGAGCACAACATGCCGAGCGCGATGCAGGGTGAAGCCAAGGGATCCAGTGCCATACGTTGCCAACAGGCAATTGCTTTGGCCCTGCTGAAAACGATCCACCGATTGCTGACGTTCCAGGGGACGCTGACGCCCGGTCATGAGTTCTCCACCAATCCGTTGATGCAACAACTGAAGCGGTGCAACAAACGCGCTAAACAGCACAACAGCGTGCCCCTGCTGATGAAGCTGTGACAACAACTGTTGGGCAGCAGACAGCTTGAATTCCGCAGCAATTTGACGCATCGCCGTTAACACCGCCAACGGCTCAGCATCCGAGCGCACTTCACCGAGTTGGGCCCGTCGGCGGTAGTTCTCCACGACTAAGTCCACCCGGTGGTCAAAGCCGATGGACGTGTCGTCTGGCAAGACAATTGGGTGATGCTGACGCTGCTTTGGGGGAAGATCCACCACCTGTCGCTTGCGGCGGTGCAACATCAAGGGACGCGTTAATCGACGCAACTCCTCCAACTGACTCACACCAGCAGCCTCCCAACGCTTCCCCGCCTTGCCTTCCCGCCAATGCCCCTGGCAATAACGCTCCTCAAACGTGCGCTGATCTCGAGCAATGGGGTGATCGATCGCTGCTAACAGAGGAAAGAGCTGGGATGGACGGCCATTTTTCATCGGTGTCCCGGTGAGCATCCAAATCGCACGCAACCGCGGGTGCCGCGCCAAGCGCAGCAGAGCTGCCGTGCGTTGAGCTTTGATCGACTGGGCGTAATGCGCCTCATCAACAACAAGCAACGTGCCCGCAGCTGGCAGTGCATCGGGCAACCGCGCCCAACTCACCAACTGCAGCGAAAGGCCAACGGCATCCGCCTCTCGCCGCCAGTGAGGATGCAGTCCCACCGGAGCCACCACCAAAACACGCACCTCAGCGCAGCGCACCATCGCCCGTGCCGCCAAAAGCACGGTGAGCGTTTTTCCAAGGCCCATTTCATCGGCCAAAACCGCCCCACGCCGAGCCAAGAGCCAGCGGGCACCGGAGCGTTGATGCAACAGAGGCGAGCGACCATCAGGGAGGCTCTGCGTTAAATCAGCCGCAGCCACAAGCTGCCGATGCTGAGGCAATGGGGGAAGAGGCAAACGACTCCAAGCCAACCATTCCTCTAAAGCCGCCGTGACGGTGAAACGGCGACCGAACTGCTGCTGGAGAACCGCAGCCGCGGCCAAAGGAAATTCCCAACCTCGCGTCGGCCCGTGCCAACGACCGCGGGGGCGAATCCGACGCAGCTGCGCTTGTGTGACTGCATCAAAGGGGCTCACCACCCGAATCAGTCCGGCAGGCGAGAGGTCAAGACAGCACCGAGACGTGATCAATGTCGAGATCGACGTCTCCAAAGGTAACTATTTTAATGACTTTGAAGACGACGGCGGAGATTGGTATCAAGTTTCACATCAACGGATATAGATCGCCGAAAATGCAGCGCTCGACACATTGACTAGACTGGCGCTTAAGGCAAAATAACAACAACCGATCCATTCGGATGCACAACAGAGATGCAGTCTTTCTAGATGAACTCTGTCCTAAATTGCGCGTTCGAAGATGGCGAAAATCACTGCATACTTATACCGGCAAAAGTTGCATTTATTGCGGCAAACCTTCTGAATCAATTGATCACCTTGTTCCACGCGCCAAAGGTGGTCTCAGTGTGACCGAAAACTGCGTACCCGCCTGCCTCTCCTGCAACGGGCAAAAATCAGATTCAGACGCTTTCGAGTGGTATCGGCAACAGCGCTTCTATGACCCGCGCCGCGCCATGGCCATTCGCGCTTGGATCGACGGTGACATTCGCCTTGCACTTCGCCTACTGCAATGGGCTCAGCCCGACCAGCCTCACGCGCCAAAGAGTGACCCGACCATTGGGCTTCAAGCGGCTTAACGCCTTACCAAACCCGGCAAACATCAAAGGAATGATGCCGCTGGCAAATTGTGGCCTGTGCTCGGGGATCTGCAGGGGCCAACACCAAGGCAACACCGAACACGAGTGCGGCCAAGATGGAGCGCGTGAGCACACCACCAATTCTCGAAGAACGCAGAGATGAGTCGGTCATGCGATCAAAATTGAACTAATACAGGTGTACTGATGCTCTCAGCACTTGTCAAGCGAAGTCACCCATTACCAGCGCATGCACGACTGCTGGTGCTTGGGGCTGGTTACAGCGGTCGTTGCGTTGCGAAACTTGCTCGGGAGCTGGGAACACCAGTGCTGTGTACCCGTCGCATTGCGGGACAACACGATGCCGACCTGATCTTCGACAGCAGTAATGGCTTGTTGCCTGATGCCAGCGCTCTTCAAGGCATCACCCATCTACTCAGCACTATCCCACCTCAAAAACAGGGCGGGGATCCAGTGATGTCAGCCTTACTTCCACTGCTAAAGACCCTTCCACTGGAATGGGCGGGCTACCTCTCAACAACGGGCGTCTACGGCAATCGCAACGGCGGATGGGTGCAGGAAAGTGATCCGCCAGCCCCAGGCTTAGACCGAAGTCGCCGTCGGCTGGAATGCGAACAGGCTTGGTTGAACTCGGGCCTACCGGTACAAATTTTGCGGCTACCGGGGATCTACGGCCCTGGACGCTCTGTGCTCGATTCCCTTCGGCAAGGCAAAGCACGGTTGATCAACAAACCTGGCCAAGTGTTCTGCCGCATTCACGTCGAAGATATTGCTGGGGCCTGCTGGCATTTGATCCAACACTCCCGCTCCAATCCAAACCAACGACCATCGATCGTGAACGTGGTGGATCACGAGCCCACGGCACCCGCTGATCTCATTCGCCATGGTGCCTCCCTACTCGGCTGCGCACTACCCAAGGCAGACGACTACGACGACATTTGCAGCGAGATGAGTCCGATGGGACGATCCTTTTGGAGTGAGAACCGCCGCGTGAGCAACCAGCTGCTCTGCCGTGATTTGAACTATTCGCTCCTTTATCCAACCTTTCGAGAGGGTTTGCAGGACTGCCTAGAACAAGACAGATTGAATTTCAGTGCCCCAGACCCCTAGGGCTCGCCAATCAACCACTGATTGAACGTGGAAGAATCATCACCCGCTGGATTCAACGGCAAGCCGAGATCGTCAGCAAAGCGGTCCCAATGGATCACCAACCATTGATTGCGCAGTCCAGTGGCAAGCCCCACGAGCAACAACCCCAGCAGCAGAACGCGCAGCACAACAATGGGTTTTCCTGATCTCATCAACCCTAAACAAACGATCGTGATCGCCCTTGGCGATCCTGCGGGCATTGGTATGGAGGTGGTGCTGAAGGCCCTTGGCTCGAATGCATTACCACACTCCATCGAACCAATCCTGGTGGGTTGTCGCAGCAGCCTGGAAGCGGTCCATCAGCGCTTACGACACACCACATCAGCTCCGCTGGCTGATCCAGCGCAACTCACCATCGACGATCAGCCACTCCAAAGCGCTGTTCCATCCGGGGCCCCAAGCGTCGAAGGGGGAGCCGCAGGTTTCCGCTGGCTCACCAGAGCGGTGACGCTGTTGCAGCACAGCCAAGCCCGCGCCCTCGTAACAGCACCCATTGCCAAACATCTTTGGCATGCAGCTGGGCACCGCTATCCGGGCCAAACAGAACGCTTGGCTGAACTCGCTGGCAGTGACCGCTCATCCATGCTGTTTACGGCGTTGTCGCCCTCCACCGCATGGCGGCTGAACACCTTGTTAGCCACCACCCATATCCCTCTCGGAGCCGTTGCTCAAGCGCTGACGCCAGAGCTCGTTAGTCACAAGCTGAACGTGCTCTTGGACTTCTGTCGACGATTCAACCCACATCCCCACCTTGTGGTCTCAGGACTCAATCCCCATGCGGGGGAAGCCGGACAATTGGGTTCTGAGGAAATGACCTGGCTCACCCCCTTGATCGAACGTTGGAGAGCCAAACATCCCGATATTCGTCTGGATGGACCGATGTCCCCAGACACGTGTTGGCTTAGTGCAGCACAAGCTTGGAATCAGCCCAACCACCCAGGACCTGATGGATTTCTTGCCTTGTATCACGACCAAGGGCTGATCCCGGTGAAGTTGATGGCCTTCGATGCTGCCGTCAACACCACCTTGGAATTGCCCTTCCTGAGGACATCACCCGATCACGGCACAGGCTTTGATATCGCCACCCAAGGAATCGCCCGACCCGACAGCATGATTGCCGCCATTCAGGCCGCTTGGGCGCTGAGCTGAGATCAGGCTGGTTTAACGCGCATCAGCACCTGACCGAATTCCACAGGCGTACCGTTATCCACCAAGATCTCAACCACTTCTCCACCGACTTCGGACTCGAGCTCGTTCATCAACTTCATCGCCTCAAGGATGCAGACGGCCTGGCCGATATTGATCCGAGTCCCCACTTCCACAAAGGAGGGTTCCCCAGGGGCAGGAGCTCGGTAAAACGTGCCCACCATCGGAGCTGTGATCTCTAAAAGATCACTTCGGGTTGATGTGGCGGCCGGCGGCGGTGACGCTGAGTCGAGCGGCTTCACAGGGGCCGCAGCCGCAACGGGAGCAGCCATGACCGGAGCAACGACGGCCTGACCTGGAAGGTTGCGGCGAATTTCTAACCGGAAGTCGTCTCCTTCCAGCCGGAATTCCTGAATATCGCTGTCACCTAGAGCTCCTAGCAAGCGGTGCAGTTGTTCGTGATCCAGCTGCATAGCCATCAGTTTTCACGTCCTAGGTACGAGTCGTTGCGGGTGTCCACCTTGATCTTTTCGCCAATCGAAAGGAACAAAGGAACCATCACTTGCGCTCCGGTTTCCAGAATGGCGGGTTTTGTACCACCTGTCGCTGTATCGCCCTTAACCCCAGGATCCGTTTCCTTGATCTCAAGAACCACGGAATTGGGAAGCTCCACCTCAAGTGGATTGTCGTTCCAGGAGACGACATTCACTTCCATCCCTTCTTTGAGGTACTTACGGCTGTCCCCAATTTGAGCAGCGGTCAGCCGGGTTTCCTCATAACTAGACATGTCCATAAAGACATAGTCGTCACCTTCCATGTAGGTGTGCTGGAGCGATGACTTCTCCAGCAAGGCCTGAGGAAGCATTTCGCCAGCACGAAATGTCTTTTCAACAACGCTTCCGTTCTTCACCGACTTGAGCTTGGTGCGAACAAACGCAGACCCTTTGCCGGGCTTGACGTGAAGGAACTCGACCACGCGCCAAACGGCCCCATCGATCTCGATCGAAGTGCCAGTGCGGAAGTCGTTGCTGGAGATCATTCCCACGGAACGGTTCCGGCGATCATACGGCTGTGCCAAAGTCGCGTCAGCACTGGGGTTCCCCCTTGACCCATCAGCGTTTGAAGGCCGTTCTGGTCACCCTGATCAGCGTTGCGCTGTTCAACCTGGCAGCCCCTGCCTGGGCTGGGCTCCCTCAGGGCAATGCCGTCAAGGATCCAACGGCGATCCTTCGCGATGCGCTCCCCTTCGATCAAGACGACATTCGTCAACTGCAACATCGACTTGAACTCACCAGCGACGACCTACGTGCAAAACGCTGGAGTGCCCTCGGAAAGACGGTGTCGCGCAGTCAAGCCCTACTCAAGACAAGACGCAACACGATTCTTGATGCTGTTCCAGAGCCACTCCGAGACCAAGCCTCAGCGCTACTAACCGAAGTGGATGCCGGATTGGAACAAATGGCCGCCCAGGTGAAAGCAGTCAATAAGCCCGCATTCATCATTGACCGGCGCACCACCCTGACTCGCATTGGTGACGTGGAGCGCTTGCTCGTTCAGGACGGGTTCGAACGAACCATTCCCTCCGAATTTGATGCACTCCCCCGTTTACAGGGACGGGCCGTCGTGAACATCAGCACCACCAAAGGTGACCTCACCACCGTTGTGGATGGTTACAACGCACCACTCACCTCCGGTGCATTTATCGACCTTGCTCTGAAGGGCTTTTATGACGGCTTGCCCTTCAACAGAGCTGAAGATTTCTACGTTCTGCAAACCGGCGACCCCGAGGGTCCAGAGATCGGATACATCGATCCATCGACGAAGCAGGAACGGCACGTTCCCCTCGAAATCCGAGTTCCTGGTGAAGCCGACACGCTCTACAACGAAACGTTTGAAGACGTGGGCCTGTTTAAAGCCACACCAACACTTCCCTTCGCCACCCTTGGCACCCTGGGGTGGGCCCATTCAGCCAACGAACTCGACGATGGCTCCTCCCAGTTCTTCATGTTCCTCTATGAAGCAGAGCTCACACCCGCTGGTCTCAACTTGGTAGACGGCCGCAACACAGCCTTTGGCTACGTCGTTGAAGGCTTTGATGTGCTCGAAGAACTCGGTGTCGACGACACAATCAAAACAGTGACCGTTGTTGATGGAGCCAATCAACTCAAAGCCCACGCATGAATGAGACCCTGGCCGAGCTTGGGGAGTCGGAGCTGTTGCGACGGCTCTCCCGCTTTGCTCCGCCAGGCCAACTCAACGACGACAGTGCGGCTCTGGGATCCGATTCCCGCCCCATGCTGGTCAATACCGACGTCCTAGTCGACGGGATCCATTTCAGCGACGCCAGCACCAAGCCCAGCGATGTGGGTTGGCGAGCGGTTGCCGCGAATCTCTCCGACCTCGCCGCCAGTGGGGCGATCAGCGTCGATGGAATCACCGTGGCCCTCGTCGCACCCGGTGACACCCCCTGGAGTTGGGTGGAGGGCGTTTATACAGGCCTCAAGGCAGCCCTTGATGAATACGGAGGTGTGATCCTCGGTGGAGATTGCTCGAAAGGAAGCGAGCGCTTGCTCTCGATCACAGCACTCGGGCGACTAGGCCCGCTTCGCCTGCACCGGGGCGAGGCACGACCAGGGGACATCCTGGTGACCAGTGGGCCCCATGGACTCAGCCGACTGGGGTTAGCCATCCTCCAGAACGACAAGGCACTCCATGGGATTCCGCTGTCCGACGCTTTGCGAACGGCAGCGATCAACCAGCATCAAAGGCCCATCCCGCGTCTCGCAGCCCTCCAGGACCTCCTGAACTGCAAGCCCGAGTCGTTGCCATGGCGAGCCGGCGGAACCGATAGCAGCGACGGATTACTGGCAGCCATCCAAGGACTGTGCAGCAGCAGTGGCTGCGGTGCGTCTCTCGATGAGGCGCTCTTGCCTCGTTCGAAAGACTGGCCCACCGGAGACCTTTGGGATCGCTGGTGCCTAGCAGGCGGCGAAGATTTTGAACTCGTGTTGAGCCTGCCGCCTGCCTGGGCCCAACGATGGTTGGATCGACAACCTCACAGTCGCCACATCGGTTGCATCACAGCCGAGCACAACATGATCCGCTGGCAGCACAGTCGCCAGCGGATCGACAGCCAAGGGTTCGACCATTTCAGAACGACGCAAACCCTTTAATCCATTAAAAAACCCTCCCCTAGGGGAGGGATGTTGTGAACGTAACGCTGGATTACTTCCAACCTTTGGCAACAACCTCAGCCAAGTCGACAACCCGCTGGCTGTAGCCCCACTCGTTGTCGTACCAAGCCAGGATCTTCACAGCCTTATCGCCCATGGCGTAGGTGAGATCGGCGTCAAAAATGGTGGATTCGTTGGTACCGGCGAAATCAGTGGAGACCAAGGGCAGATCGCTGTACTTGATGATTCCCTTCATCCCATTCTCAGAAGCTTCCTTCATCACGGCCTGCACTTGCTCAACAGTTGCTCCCTTCGATGTTCCGAAGGTGAGGTCAACTGCAGACACGTTTGGTGTGGGCACCCGCATGGCAAAACCAGTGAGCTTGCCCTTCACCTCTGGATAAACCAGGGCCACTGCCTTGGCAGCACCTGTGGTGGTGGGAACCATATTCAGAGCAGCAGCACGGGCACGACGCAGGTCGCGGTGGCTGTTATCGAGAATCCGCTGGTCTCCGGTGTAGCTGTGGATGGTGGTCATCAGACCCCACTCCATGCCGAAGTTTTGATCCAGAACTTTGACGATTGGAGCCAGACAATTGGTGGTGCAGCTGGCATTGCTGAGGATGTTCCAATCCTCATGGCGATACTGGTCGGCATTGACGCCAACCACAAAGGTGCCCACACCAGGGCCCTTACCAGGAGCCGTGAGGATCACTTTTTTGGCACCAGCCTGGATATGCATGCTGGCTTTTTCATCGGTGTTGAAGACACCGGTGGATTCGATCACCAGATCAACGCCCCAATCTTTCCAAGGGCAGTTGAGGGGATTGCGATCAGCAAAGAATTTGATCTCTTTGCCATTGATGATCATCGTGTCATCAGTGGTTTGGATGTCCACTGAAGGATCCAAACGACCCAAAATGGAGTCGTAGGTCAGCAGGTGAGCGCTGGTTTTGGGATCGGACGTGGAGTTCATCCCCACAATTTCCAAACCGGTATCTGCCCCACGGCTGATCCAACCCCGCAAAACATTGCGACCAATTCGGCCGAATCCATTGATCGCAACGCGCAGGGTCATAGAAACAGCGGTAAAACCGCGTAATGGTTTTGGGCGCCGATCATACAGAAATTGACGGGAATTCTGTGTCCAACTTTGAAATTTCTCGGTTAATCCGTCCCATCCACGGTGGGACAAGGCCAACAAACTGACCTATCTTTCAGCCCTTCGTAGCCGTCCTTTGCCACGTCTGCTCACTCCCCAAACACCTGTTCATTTCATCGGTGTGGGCGGTATTGGGATGTCGGCGCTAGCAAAAATTTTGGTGGACCGCGGCCACCCAGTCAGCGGTTCGGATCCTCGCGACAACGCCACGGTTCAGGATCTTCAAACCCAAGGCGTGACTGTTTTTAAACAGCAAACCGCTGAAAGCATTCAGTCGGTGCTCGCGACGAACAAGCTCCCACCTGTAGTGGTAATCAGCACAGCGATCCCAGAGACCAACCCAGAGCTACAAAACGCCCGAGAACATCAGCTTCCGATCTGGCATCGATCGGATCTCCTGGCTGCCCTCATCGATCAACAAGCCTCGATTGCTGTGGCGGGAAGCCACGGAAAAACAACGACAAGCACGTTGATCACCACCTTGCTCATCGAAGCGGGTGAAGATCCCACAGCCGTCATTGGTGGTGTTGTTCCATGCCTTGGCAGCAACGGTCACTCCGGTCAAGGTCGTTTGCTGGTGGCAGAAGCGGACGAATCCGATGGTTCCCTTGTGAAGTTCCGCCCCAGCCTTGGGGTGATCACCAACCTGGAACTCGATCACACCGACCATTACGACGGCTTGGATGATCTGATCTCAACCCTGCAACGCTTTGGTCAGGGTTGCGAGCGGTTGATCGCTAACTACGACGACCCAATCCTTCAGGAGCATTTTGAACCGACCGCCTGGTGGTCGAACCAGCAAAGCGAGAACATTGCATTTGCAGCCTTGCCTCTGCAACTCGATGGCGATCGATGCAGGGCACGGTTTTATGAGAACGGCTCTGCAATCGGTGACTTCACCTTGCCCATGGCTGGTCTCCACAATTTGAGCAACGCCACAGCTGCCCTAGCGGCTTGCCGGATGGAGGGCATTCCGTTTGAAGCTCTTGTGAAAGGCCTTGCTCAACTCCAAGCCCCTGGCCGTCGTTTTGATCTAAGGGGCACCTGGGAGGGTCGCCACATCGTGGATGACTACGCCCACCATCCCAGCGAAGTTCGCGCCACGTTGTCGATGGCGCAACTCATGGTGAGCAGCGGTCGCAGTCCTCTCCCATCACCACCACAACGACTCGTGGCCGTGTTCCAACCGCACCGGTTCAGTCGCACCCAACAGTTCTTGGAAGCTTTTGCTGAAGCACTTCAAAACTGTGATGCATTGCTGCTCGCGCCGGTTTATGCGGCCGGTGAAGAATCGATCCCTGGCATTTGCAGCAACGCACTCGCGCAACGCATTCGATCGTTGCGACCAGACCTCGAAATTACCGTTGCGGAGAATCTCGATCAGCTCACTGATCTGGTGAAGCAACGCAGCCGACCAGACGACCTTGTGCTCGCCATGGGAGCTGGGACCGTGAACAGCCTCTGGGGACGACTTGCACGATGACGCAGCTGTCGCCACCCCATGCCAATGCCAATTTGGCGGACTACACCACTTGGCGGGTCGGTGGACCTGCCGAATGGCTGGCGGAACCCACAACGATTGCTGAAACCATTGCATGGGTGGAATGGGCCCAACAACAAGCGGTTCCATGCCAAGTGATTGGAGCCGGCTCCAACCTGCTCATTCACGATGAGGGGTTGCCTGGGCTCTGCCTTTGCTTACGCAAATTGCAAGATCACAACATCGACGCGCAAAGCGGTGTGATTGATGCCCTCGCTGGTGAACCCATCCCATCCCTTGCCAGGCGAGCAGCCCGCGCCGGACTGCACGGACTGGAATGGGCCGTTGGGATCCCCGGAACAGTCGGTGGTGCCGCTGTGATGAACGCCGGTGCTCAAGGGGGTTGCACGGCAGATTCTCTGATTTCAGTCCGAGTGATGCCGAAACAAGGCGGACCAAGCTTTGAGCTGCATTGCGATGAACTGAATTACGCCTACCGCCACAGCCGGCTGCAGGAGAACAACTTGGTGGTGCTGTCCGCACGTTTTCAACTCGAACCCGGCCATGACCCAACGGAACTGAGTCGTGTCACGAAAAAAAATCTCAACCACCGCACGACCACCCAGCCCTATCAGCAACCAAGTTGCGGCAGCGTGTTTCGCAACCCTGACCCGCAAAAGGCAGGACAATTAATCGAAAATCTGGGACTCAAAGGCACCCGCATCGGTGGTGCTGAAGTGTCCACCATGCATGCCAATTTCATCGTGAACATTGGTGATGCCCAGGCCAACGACATCAATGCATTGATTCATTTGGTGCAAGACCGTGTTGAAACCGAACACGGGCTTCGCCTCCACCCCGAAGTAAAACGACTGGGATTTGCTGTCAACGCTTAATCTGCCCGCTCATTCAAAATCTCGATGGCAGGCTTCGGACTCCCCAATTTCGGTCAGCTCACCGAAGCCTTCCGCAAGGCACAACAGATCCAGCAAGACGCTCAAGCTCTTCAAGAGGAGTTGGATGGCATGGAGATCGAGGGCAAAAATTCCGATGGCCGCGCCAGTGTTTGGTTGTCTGGCAACCAACAACCTCTGCGCGTCCGCCTCGATCCAGCCCTCGTTCAAGACGGTGCCGAGGCCTGTGAAACAGCAACGCTTGAAGCCCTTCAAGCCGCCTATGAGCAGTCCACAGCAACGATGAAAGGCCGCATGGAGGAGCTCACCGGCGGCTTAAACCTCAACCTCCCCGGAATGGGCGGCTAAGGCTGACAACCTCTTCCAATGCCTTGGCGTAGAGGTCGTATCGCTCCCAAGTCCTGGATACTCCACAGCCTGGTTCCCCGCGATGCAAGCAATCGCGAAACCGACAGGGCCATGGATCCAATTGACGTCTCAACTCTGGGAACAAAACCCCCAACTCTTGAGGGTCGTCCGGCAACTCCGGGCGGTTAAAACCCGGAGTGTCAGCCACTCTGGCCTGGTCTCCAATCGGGAACAACTCAACGTGGCGCGTCGTATGACGACCCCGCTGCAACCGTCCTGAGACCGCACCAACCCGCAACGACAAATGCGGCAAGAGGTTGTTCAGGACGCTGCTTTTGCCAACACCTGAAGGTCCACAAAGCACCGCAAGCGATGTGCCCTGCAATCGCGTTTGCAACACCTCCATCCCAGAGCCGGATTCACTCGAGAGAGGAAGGGGGTCATAACCCCAACCGCGCAAGCGTTCACACAGCTCACTCAAGACCTCCGCAGAGACAAGATCCACCTTTGTAAGAACCAACTGCACATCCAAACCAGTGCGTTCAGCGGTTAGCAGGAACCGACTCGCCTGATCAGGATCAAAGGCCGGCTGATCGACCGCCAGCGCCACCACGACCAACGACACATTGGCCACCGGTGGCCGGGTCAACCAGCTCTGGCGAGGGGAAACCTCAGCCACCACCGCTCTGGCCTGCTTGGCATCAATCGCTTCCACCCGAACCCGATCCCCCACATTCACGTCCGTACCTCGATGCGTGAGACGCGACCGACGGGTACACAACAACCGCAGTGGGCATCCCTGAGGGGCATCATCGAGCTCGACCTCGAGGTAGTTGGCTTGCAGCGCTACGACAATCCCTGAACCATCAGCCACCACAGGTCACCTGCAGGTGCACCCAGGCTGGATCGTCCCCAGACACGACCACTTGATGGCCGGCATCCCGCAAACCAGGGACCACCATCTCCTCAGGTTCACCACGGTCGAGATCAACATCGAGTTGATCGCCGGGATGCATGGTCTCCAGGGTGAGCTTGCAACGGACGAAATTGACGGGACACGGAGTTCCCCTCAGATCGAGGGAACGGAAGTCCGTCATTTCTGGCCAAACAAGCGGGCAAACAGCCCACTGTTGTGATGGTGATGCTGCTTACCTCGAGCCGAGTGGTGACCGGCTAACCGCTCCAAGAGTTCCCGCTCAGGATCGGAGATGCGCTTCGGCAGCTCCACCGTGACCGTGATGCGCTGATCGCCGCGAGCCACGGGATTGCCCAATTTCGGAATCCCTTGGTTGGCCAAAGTCAAGATGGTGCTGGGTTGTAGTCCCGCAGGGATCTCTAATTCTTGGGTGCCTTCAACGGTTTCCACTTCAATCGTGTCTCCCAGGATCGCCTGGAGGTAACTGACCTTCACTTCAGAGAGAAGGTTGAGCCCATCACGTCGCAAACGTGGATGGGACTTGACCGTTAGGAAGACGTAGAGGTCTCCAGAGGGGCCCCCACGGGGGCCAGCATTGCCTTCACCGGAGACACGCAATCGTGTGCCGGTATCGACCCCTGCGGGGATGTTGATGCGCAGCTTTTTGCGGACTTGATGGACCCCTTGGCCACCGCAAGCTCCACAGGGATCAGCAATCACTTGACCCGTACCACCGCAGTTAGGGCATTCAGCCACCTGGGTGAAGCTGCCAAACGGTGTTCGCGTGGCGCGCCTTACTTGCCCAGCACCACCGCAGGTTCCGCAAGTTGTGGGAGAACTGCCAGGTTTCGCACCACTTCCACCGCAGGTATCGCAGGTTTCCAAATGCGGAATCTTGATTTCCTGCTCTTGTCCGAAGACCGCCTGCTCAAAATCAATCGTGAGGTCGTAGCGGAGGTCATCACCTTGCTGCGGGCCACGACGGCGTTGCCGCCCACCCGAAGCGCCAGGGCCACCAAATCCCTGGAAAAACGTTTCGAATAGGTCGGAAAAGCCGCCCATATCACCCATGTCTGGGCCACCGGCTGCTCCCCCGACGCCAGCTTCTCCAAACTGGTCGTATCGGGCCCGAGTCTGGGGGTCGTTCAACACCTCGTAGGCACGACCGATTTCCTTGAACTTGTCTTCGGCTCCCGCTTCTTTATTGATATCCGGGTGGTACTGACGAGCCATCTTCCGGTAGGCACGCTTCAGCGAATCCGCATCCGCATCCCGACTCACTCCAAGAAGGTCGTAATAGTCGGCCATCAGGCGTCACCCTCTTGGGGCTGTTCCGATGCTGCATCTGAGCTGCTTTCCGGCCCTGGCCCCATCGACACTTTCACCATGGCGTGGCGCAGAACCCTGCCATCGCGGTGGTATCCCCGTTGAAGCTCCTCACAAACAATGTCTTCCGCGTGCTCCTGATTTTCTTCCCGGAGAACGGCCTCGTGCAGGGTTGGATCGAACTCTTGACCAACAACGTCCATCCGCGCGACACCTTGCTGCTTCAACACATCCACAAGCTGTTTGTAGAGGCCCTGATAACTGCGATGGAGGGCCTGCGCTTCTTCCCCTTCAGGGTTGAGCTGCTGACGGGCGCGCTCGAAATTGTCCACCACCGGAAGGATTTCAGTCAGCGTTGAGCAGACCAGCTGCTGACGTAGGTCGTCTTGGTCACGCGCCTGACGCTTTCGAAAATTGTCGAAATCCGCCGCAATGCGCATGTACTGCGCTTGAACCGTTTCGTGTTCCTGCTTCAGAGAACTCAGTTCTTGCTCAAGCTGCTGGAGGCGATTGGCTGGATCGATCTCCGTATCCATCGTGGGAGTTTCCTCCACGACAGGATCGATCGGGGTGCCGGCATCGACGTCCGGAGTCGCAGATACGTCGTTGGATTCGACGTTTTGATCCTGCGCTGAAGTGGAGGCGTCGCCGCTCATGCTGACCGCTCAGGGATTGCTGTGTAGACATGTTGTAGGAAAAAGCTCTCCTCCCACAAGCTGCGGAAGCCCGCACCTCGTTCTGATCAATGACCCTGACTCAGCCGAGTTCTAATGCCAACAACGGCGCCCGACAGCGGTTTGAGCTGGAATTGCTCCTGCAACGGGCGGTCCCAAATCCCGATCAACTGAGTCGCAGCAAAGACCTGCTGCAGGGCGCCATTCCGGAGATCAGTCCAGAAGACTGGAAACGACTGCAATCCGTTCCGATCCATAGCGATCCAGACCATCTAGACATTGCGATCCCAAGTGACTGGCGCGATGAGGACTGGCAGCGATTAATCGACCAACTACCGAGCCAAAACCGCACGATTCGGCTGCACCCCGCATTGGATGTCGATCTTCAGGCCGTCCTGAATAACCACACAGCAATGGAGAACGTCACCCCAGAACAGCTTTGGCCATCTCGCGATGAAGCTGACTCGGCCAGCTCAACCGAGACGATCGATTCGTTTTTGGGCGGATTTAACGCCGAAAGTGTTTTTGATGCCGATCCCGACGAGAACGCTTCGCTCGCCAACGATGCCATCGACTTAGAGGCAAGCCTCAACGATGCCGAGGCATCACCCGTGGTGGCTCTGGTCGATCGGATCCTGCTGCAGGCGATGTCGGTGAACGCCAGTGACATTCATGTGGAGCCCCAGCAAACCGGTTTGCGCTTGCGCTACCGCCAGGACGGGGTCCTGCAGCAATACATCGAGCCATTACCGGCTCGACTCATTCCAGCGGTGACCTCACGCTTCAAGATCCTGGCGGACATGGACATCGCCGAACGGCGCCAGGCTCAAGACGGACGCATCCGCAGGCGATACAAAGACCAAACGATCGACTTTCGAGTCAACACGCTGCCCAGTCGTTTTGGCGAAAAAATCTGTCTCCGACTTCTCGATAGCAACGCCACACAACTCGGTCTGGACAAGCTGATCAGCGATCCCCAGGCTCTCGCGCTCGTCAGAGACCTGGGTTCAAAACCATTCGGAATGATCCTGGTAACCGGGCCGACCGGCTCAGGCAAATCGACCACGCTCTATTCCTTACTGGCCGAGCGGAACGATCCCGGAATCAATATCTCCACCGTGGAGGATCCGATCGAATACACCTTGCCGGGCATCACCCAGTGCCAGGTGAACCGCGAAAAAGACTTCGACTTCGCCACAGCGCTGCGGGCCTTCATGCGCCAAGACCCGGATGTGCTCCTGGTGGGAGAAACCCGTGATTTAGAAACCGCCAAAACGGCCATCGAAGCGGCACTCACCGGTCACCTCGTTCTGAGCACGCTCCATGCCAACGATGCCTCCAGCACGATTGCTCGGCTGGATGAGATGGGAGTCGAGCCATTCATGGTGTCGGCATCCCTCATTGGGATCATTTCCCAACGGCTCTTACGACGGGTGTGCGACAGCTGCAAAGAGGCCTATCGACCCGATGAACAGGAGCTGGGACGCTTCGGACTAATGGCAAGCCGAGAAACCAACGTCAGCTTTTTCAAGGCCCATCACTCAGAACAACAGGAAACGATCTGCCCTGACTGCAAAGGCAGTGGTTATCGGGGACGCGTGGGGGTGTACGAGGTCTTGCGAGTGCATGAGGACATGGCCACGGCAATTTCACGTGGTGCGACCACGGATGTGATCCGCCAAATGGCCCTGGAATCCGGGATGGTGACTCTGTTGGGTTACAGCCTTGAACTCGTCCGCCAAGGACACACCACCCTGGAAGAAGTGGGACGAATGATCCTGACGGACTCTGGATTGGAATCCGAGCGCAGAGCCCGGGCCCTCAGCACAATGACCTGTGAAGGCTGCGGGG
>JADHRU010000080.1 GCA_016777265.1 Synechococcus sp. BS30m-G31 | reverse complement strand
TTTAGAGCTGAGGGCCTTTGGTTAATCACCATTGTCGAAAGCGCTGGCCGCCAAATCAAACGGTCTCCCTGGATGAGTAAAGGTGATTTTCCAAGACGCTTTAGGCGGACTGTGCCCTCAAGAACAACAAGCTCACCATCATTGACGACAGTTGCATGCTCTGCACTGATCATGAAGGAGGGCTTATCTTCAAAATAGAGAATGCCTTTTGGACTCCTGGCCCGAACAGTTCGTGCAGCGGTGTTGTAACGAGCCTCAGGGCTGGTCAGCTCCCAATCGCGAACACCATCGGGCCGCCGTTGCTTAAGGTCTAATGATCGAAAAACAAATGGAGTTGACCCCTGCTTCTTCTCTTGAACCGCTGGCTGAGATTCGCACGAAGAAATCAAGAACGTGGTACTTATAACAGCAGTGATCCACTTAAATTTAAAAGATCTGACTGGCTTCATATCAAGAATCTTCGTCTAATTCAAGACGTTGCATCACCGGTACTGGTTTTGGCAACTCAGCTCCCGAAGTCAACCCACCCCAGCGAAGTTGATCCAACCAATGTTCAGGATCCAAACGACAATTTAATTGATCCAAGATCCGAGCACTTAGATCGGGAAGTAAAGGGGCCAGCAGTAAACCAACAATCCGAGTTGACTCAAGCACTATGTAAAGATCGTTAGCAACGACATGTTCTTGTCCCGGCTGTTTCATACGACTCCAGGGAGCAGTGTCGTTGAGATGTCCGTTCGCAGCAATAGCAAGTTGCAAAATCGCTTCCGACGCAGCCTTAAAACCAAGTTCAGGCATGCATCGACAAACCGTTTCAATCGTGGCTTGAGCTATTAATTCGAGTGGGTACTTAGTTTCTATTTCGATCACATTAGGTGGAACTGAATCATCAAACCACTTGCGCGCCATTGATGTGGTGCGATTTAAAAGGTTTCCAATCGTGTTAGCCAAATCATTGTTAACTAAATCGTAGAAACGTTGTTGTTGAAAGTCACCATCATCACCAAACTGAATATCCCTTAGCAAGTACCAGCGCACTGCATCTGCCCCATACCGTTCTAATAATAATTCAGGGTCGAGAACGTTTCCTAGGGATTTCCCCATTTTTTGTCCCTCGCGGGTCAAAAAACCATGACCAAAAACGCTCTTGGGGACAGGAAGTCCTGCAGACAACAACATTGCCGGCCAAAAAACGGCATGAAATCTCAAAATATCTTTCCCGATTACGTGAACGGAAGCTGGCCATCCGCAGTGCTCCAACCGATCGAGATCGACGGAACCACCATCATCTAAAAGCGCAGTGAGATAGCCAAGCAGGGCGTCAAACCACACATAGAACGTATGTCCTGGGTGTCCTGGGACTGGGAGCCCCCAAGACACGTTGACCCTTGAAATTGAAAAATCCCGAAGTCCGCGGGCCACAAAATTACGAACTTCCTGTCGCCGACTCGCTGGTGCAATGAAGTCATCTTGCGCGATCAAAGTTTCGATTTCACTTTGGTAACGCGATAAGCGGAAAAAGAGGTTCTCCTCGTCTCGCCACTCAAGGTTTTTTTGATGAATGGGGCAGAGGGGATCGACGGCATCATCTGGATCATCTTTGTATTCTTCGCACCCGACGCAGTACCAACCCGTTTGACGACCGGTAACGATGTCTCCGGAGGCTTTCACACGCTCGTAAAACTGCTCCACGAGCTGAAGGTGACGAGGATTTGTCGTCCGAACAAAACGATCCTCGCTGATGTTCCATCGTGACCAAAGATCTTGATAGCGAGCACTGATCTTGTCGCAGTGGTCGATGGGGGTGATGTTGTTCTGTTCAGCCGTGCGTTGAATTTTTTGTCCGTGTTCATCCACACCCGTGATGAACACCACATCGTCTTGGGTCAGACGTTTGAAACGTGCCAGTGCATCACAAGCCAGAGTTGTGTACGCGCTGCCGAGATGCGGCTTGTCATTGACGTAATAGAGCGGAGTCGTAAGGGTGTAAGACATCGTCGGGAGGAAAACTCCGCTGCACCGCAGCGACGCCAGAGTTTAACGACCACCTCCCTCGACAACGGCAACCCTTGGGTCTGATTTTTTTAAAGGTGTTCCAGCAACCATTCATCAAGACCCCATGATTCGTAAGGACGTATTGATTTGGGGCGGTGGAACCGGAGGCGTTGCAGCTGCACTGCAAGCGGCACGAAGCGGGGCTTCCACCATTCTGTTCACGCCGGGGCCATGGCTAGGGGGAATGGTGAGCGCTGCGGGTGTGTGTGCACCGGACGGCCATGAACTGACTTGCTGGCAAACGGGGCTCTGGGGGGCGTTGTTGCGGGAACTTCAAAGCAGTGAACCACTAGGACTTGATCACAATTGGGTGAGTTGTTTTGGCTACAGACCTCAATTGGCCGAGCAGATTCTGCAGCGCTGGGTCCACAACGAGCCGTTGTTGCAGTGGTACGGGGATTGCGAGCTGCGAAACCTTGTTCAGCGGGATGGGGTGATTCAGCGTGTCGACATTCAGCAGGGGGCACCAAAACAGCAACAGTCGAAGCTCTCCGTTGAGGCGGCGATTTTTATTGATGGAAGCGATCTCGGAGACCTGCTTGCCCTGACAGAGGTGCCCTACCGCTGGGGATGGGAAGCCAAGGAACAATGGGATGAACCCAGTGCTCCCAGCCAGAGTCGGCTGAACGACGAAGCATTCTTCAACCAACAACCTGTTCAATCACCCACATGGGTTGTGATGGGACAACTCAGTCCCTCCCGCCCACCGTCCTGCCCACAGTCCAAGGCCTCAACGCCCGCACAGCCTTTCGAATTGAGTACGACCTCCTTTGGTTTGGAGCGGACGATCACCTACGGACGCTTACCCGGTGGCTTAGTCATGCTCAATTGGCCATTGCACGGCAACGATTGGCATCACGGTCTGCACAGGGCCATCAGCCCTGAACCTCAGGAGAGGCAGGCGCTGGCCGCCGAGATGCAAGCGCACAGCTTGTCTTTTTTGTCTGCTCTTCAACACTGCAGCAACGGTTGGATCACTCCAGGACGAGCTTTTCCCGGCTCCAACCCGTCTGTAGCCCTAATGCCCTACTGGCGGGAGAGTCGTCGACTGGTCGGGACAGCAACCGTGACAGAGCGCGATTTGCTGCCCATAACGAACAATGCCCGTCGTGGTCCATTGCCATTGAATGATGCAGGCCGATGCACCAGCGTCGCCGTCGGTACCTATGCCAACGATCATCACTACCCAGGGAATGACTGGCCCCTTGCGCCCAAAAGTTGTCGGTGGGGCGGACGTTGGACCGGTACCCCCTTTTGCGTTCCCTTCGGCGCTTTGGTCTCCGAAACGGTGCCCAACCTATTAATGGCGGACAAAGGCTTCAGCGTGAGTCATATGGCGAATGGGGCAACAAGGCTGCAACCTTTAATTCTCAACATCGGCCAAGCCGCTGGTTTAGCAGCAGCGTTAGCGGTCCGTCGCTCCTGCCGTCCCATTGAACTGCCGGTGGAGATTCTGCAAATGCATCTTCTCCACGAACCAACGGCTCCGGCAGCAGTGTTGCCGTTATGGCAGTGGCCGGCATGGCATCCCCATTGGAAAACAGCTCAGGAGCAGGGCCTGGCTGCACCAGACCAGATAGACCCCATGGGCCTCTTGCCCCGATCCGTCAATTTGGATCAACCAGGCCTCAATGCAGCGCCAAAAGATCGCCATGAAGAACTGTTCATTGGCACGGTTAGCACCACTGCAGAGGGTGGTTTTCAATTCATGACTGACGCAGGACATTGGCCCGTCATCACGCTTGAGCCAGCCATCAACCAATGGCTGCATCACCAAGCCGGCAGCAGTGGAAGCATTCGTGTTCGCGCTGTCCGCAATCCTTGGGGACCCTGGCTCCGTTTGCTTGGTGTAATTGATTACGCCAGCTGAAGCTGCAACTCCCCTCGGTCCGGATCAGCCAGTTTCACCGTCAGGGTCATCCGATCGCCAGGATTCGGATTGCTTTGGTCCGAGCGTCCAACGAAATCCATCGCTAAATCAGCAATATGCACAAGAGCTAAACCATCTTGTGGTCGTAGCCAACGAAGAAATTCGGCGTCCCATTGTTGATCAAGGTGCTGAGAAAACCACACCTGTTGCCAATGGCGCTGGTCTTCACGGCTGATCTGAATCGACTGACGGAGTGGATCGTCAAGGTCGTCGATTAATTCACCTAAATCAGATTCACTCAACGGGGTCAAACCATCCAGATGGGCAATGATTTGACGGTGAGCGACCAGGTCGGCATAACGACGGATGGGTGATGTGGCTTGCACATAGGCAGATAGTCCAAGGCTGAAATGCGCCATTGGCTTTGTTCCCTGAACCCCGCGACTAAGACATCGCTTGATCGCAGCATCGCGGGCTGGACCCTCGGGTAATTGATCGAGTTCAGCCTGCGACGGAAGCTCTGCGGGCGGCTGACTTCGAAATGGCAATGCAAAACCTTCTTGACAACCAAGATCCGCGACCACTGCTCCCATCAGCAACATCGATTCACTCACCATCAACCGAGCCGGGCTGGGTTCAACCAATTGGAGGGACAACTCACCCTCAGAACGCCGAAAGCGACCTTCCATTCGATCAAACATCAAGGCCCCTTGTTGACGACGCCAACGACAGCGCAGTTGCATCAACTGGGATAAATCAGCCAAGGTTTCATCACCAGGAGGGGCCAACTCGATCAGTTCATCGCCATCGGCATAGGTGAGGCCATAGCGAGGCAAGACCCAACTCCTCGTAATACGACGGTCCACGATGGCTCCTGAATCGTCGAGCAGCACAGCGACACTCACAGCTGCTGTGCGTTGTCCGGCACGAAGGCTTAGGGGACCTGCGGCAAGGCCGAGGGGAAGCATCGGAAGGACACCATCGGCAAGGTAAAGGCTGGTGGCCCGACGACGGGCCTCTTGATCTAACGAACTACCAGGGGTGATCAGACGTGCTGGATCAGCGATATGAATCCAAATCCAGGTATCACCGTTTTGAACATCGAGTGAAACGCCGTCATCGATTTCTCGGGTCCCCGCATCATCGAGGGTGTACGTAGCCAGGTGACACAGGTCGAGACGCTTCTCGTCTCCGGGTTGCGTCTGCTCGGCAATCGAGATCAACTGTTGGGCTTCTTCCTCCAGCTCTGTCGAGAATGATTCCGACCAAACACTGCTGCGAAGGGCACGGGGCTGATGAGGATCGACGAGCCCCCGTTGGATGCACCATTGCCGCAGCGTGGCCAGATCAGGACTGAGCGAAAAGACCTTCGACCAAAGGGCCACATCGGGATCGTCCTTCAAGGTCGAGGACTCATCACGAAGACGATCCACCAAGCGATCCAATCGATCACTCCACTCAGGATCAAGTGTCTCCAGCTGCTCTGGAGTAAGTGGGGACGATTGAGCAAGCACTGCAATCTGCAACCGTTCGTGCTCTTGCGCTAGCCGCTGTTGTTTTTGAAGCTTCCTTTTGCGTTGAATCTCGTCCAAGGGCAAGGCAGAGATGGTCTGATCTCGACGCCAGCGGAACCATGGTTGATCACCATGCAACCAAGACCAGGTTGCTGCAATATCAGGAGTCTCAACGGAAGCTCTCAAGAGACCCGTCAGCTCGACAAGAGTTTGGTTCAGCTGCGCAGCATCACCATCGGCAGCCAGAATCCACCAGGCTTCCGCTCCTGTTTTTCGGTCGGGCAACAGCTCCGACACCTCGTCAGGTGTTGGCAGGGGTTGGTCAGACACATGGCCTAAACCAACAAGATCCCGAAGTGGAACGTCTTGATCACGTCGTTGTCCTCCAAAAGAAACAACCGCCTTGCTGCCCTTTAGGGACAGAAGACGGCCAATCAGGGGGACCCCCTTTAAGACAAGAGCAACAATGTCGTTGGCCTTAACTGAGGCTTTCACCAAGTTGCTGAATGTTTAGACGTGCAATCAACCTTCGGGGTTAACGAAGGGCAGAAGGGCAACAATTCGTGCGCGCTTTACTGCATTAGTGAGGTCTCGCTGCTGTTTAGCAGTCAAACCAGTTAGACGGCGGGGAAGAATCTTCCCCCTCTCTGTAATGAATTTCTTGAGCAGATCCACATCTTTGTAATCGATGGGATCGCCGGGCTTAATCGGAGAAAGACGCTTCTTGAAAAACGAGCTCGACATGAATCAGGAACGGTTGAAGGGTTGGAAGGTCTGCAGGCTCACTTGATCTCTTTGTGGAGAGTCATTTTGTTGAGTTGTGGACAGAACTTCATGATCTCCAGCCGCTCGGTGGTGTTCCTTCGGTTCTTCTCGGTCGTGTAGCGCGAAACGCCTGGTGAACGTTTTTCGCTAGCGGAAGCGGACCGGCATTCTGTGCACTCGAGAGTGACCACAATCCGGACGCCCTTGTTTTTAGCCATAAAGGACGTTGCACCGCAG
>JADHRU010000079.1 GCA_016777265.1 Synechococcus sp. BS30m-G31 | reverse complement strand
TTTTGAAGACCTTTCTCCAGAGTTGGCTGGAACTGCCCCTGTCTCAGGACTTGTTGTTGTTACCCATAAGGGCTAATGAACATCATCCTTTTGAGTGAGTGGCAGCACAGGTCGGCGATTGGACGACGTTTCTCTGCGAGAAGGCTGACAACAGCTCCAGCCTCAACCTGCGATTCAGTGAATCGATTCCGAATTGATTGTCAAATCCTGTCAATAGAGATCGCACGATGCTCAGAAAGCCGTACATAAAACCACTGACTGTCTGAAGGCTATGGGCACATTTTGCGCTCACCTGCCCACTGAGCAATAAAAAACCGCCCCTTGCGGAGCGGCGGAGATGTCAGTTGGGGGCTGACTTATTAGCGAGTCGGGGAGACAGGATTCGAACCTGCGGCATCTTGCTCCCAAAGCAAGCGCGCTACCAAACTGCGCCACTCCCCGGCACTTCACCAGATTAACTGTCGATGGTCAGCCGTTCTGCAAGAGCAACGCCGCTGCGGATTGCACCTTCGCCTGTTCCGAAGTGAGGGCCCTCAATCCAGTCACCGCAAAATCCAACAGCGCTCTGGCGACACCACTGCAAATGACTGGGTACAGGGTGATGAAGCGGTTGTGCGGCTCCCCAGCGCATCACGCCCATGGATCGAGCTGATTCCAAGGCGTTCCTGAGGCCAGGCCATGCCATGAGGAGTTCGGGTAAGACAGCTTCTAAGCGTTTCGCCTCGGATTCCAGTAACGCAGACTGGGTACTGGGATCGATCGTTGCACCGTTGTGCAACCCATGGACCACCAACCCAAGCCGAGCATCGCTTTGGCGATGCAGCACGATTCGCTCCACTCCCCAGCGAGTTTGTGCTTCTGGGGTTAGCCAGATTTGCCAGGGCCATTCAGGGTGCGCTAAGGGCACATCTCCTAAATCGAGCATTAAGTTCCAGCGCACTGTGGATGCGCTGGCCTCCAGGGTGGTTAAAACGGCGTCTAACTCAGGGTCTTCCCCTTCGGGAACAGCGGTTCGTAGCGGCACATCGTCCCACTTGAGCATCGCCAGTGAGCGTGGATGGGCCAGCAAGTTGCCACTTAGCACCAGGCGTTTGGCCTGGAGTTGCCAGCCTTTGGATTCATCCGACAGCATCCAATGATCTGGGGTGCGGTTGAGCCATCGAACCCGTGTGCCGAAGTGGCTCGCCAGAGTGTTTGAGCTGCGTGCGAGCAAAGCTTCACAGACACTCGCCATGACGGGGCTGCCGGTCCACCAATCGCCTTGAGATGAGAATGTCGGATCAACGGCCACGATCTGGCCGTTTGCATCGATTGCCACCTCGTCATTGACGATGCGTTGCAGGATCGCCTCACGTCGCAAAGGGTCCAGCAGGGCATCAACCGCGGCGGGAAGGGATTCACTCAGGCGGATGGCTGGAGCTCCATGGTTGATGCACCACTGTGGGTCGGTTCGACTGCGACGACTCGCCGTTCGTCCTCCCGGACCTCGCCCGGCTTCAACTAGGGCAACGCGACCCTGATAGCCAAGCTGCTCGAGTGATGACAGGAGACTGCATCCGCCAAGCCCGGCTCCAATAACAACAAGGTCGTAGTGATTCACGCGGTGCCATTACATCCAGTAACGCTCTGCTGCTGCTCTTGAAAAAAGACCTCCCAAAAGGGCTAACAAGATCGTGACTCCGAAAAAGATGAAATAAGCCATTCGAAATCGTTGACCAGAACTATGAAGTTGAAGCTTTCTAACAGCCCAAAAAAGAAGAAGGATGCTGCGTCTTGAGACGGCATCATTCCGTAAGAATGGGTCGCCTGAGATTCGAACTCAGGACCAGCCGGTTAAAAGCCGGATGCTCTACCGCTGAGCTAGCGACCCTTGCCCGCTTGGGCGCGCCGATTTCGGCACCAAAGGAGAGTATCACTTGGTCTGCCAGCAACGAAGAGACTGATGGGCAATGACATCCCAGCTATGCCAGTGCAGGTCCCGTGGCCCAATCCCTCGATTGTTTCATCCGCTTGGGTGGCTCCGAGCGCTGTGGTGATCGGAGCCGTTTCGATGGCGGATGGAAGCAGTCTTTGGCCCACGGCGGTGGCACGGGGGGATATGGCGACCATCACGATCGGTGCGTTCAGCAACGTTCAAGACGGTGCGGTGCTGCATGGCGATCCGGGGCAACCGGTCTGGATTGGCCAAGAGGTCACCATCGGTCACCGTGCCGTGATCCATGGGGCGACCTTGGAAGATGGCTGTTTGGTGGGGATTGGCGCCATCGTTTTGAACGGCGTCACCATTGGGGCGGGTGCCCTCGTAGCGGCAGGTTCTGTGGTGACCAAAGACGTTCCACCACGCACGATGGTGATGGGGATTCCTGCCAAGGTCTGTCGGGAACTGTCTTTGGAGTGCGTGGAGGAGCAACACGCCCATGCTCGTAATTACTCAGATTTGGCTCAATTGCACGCGCAACGTCCGGATTGATTGCATCGAAATGGATCAGCTGGAAGCAAAAGTCTCAATATCTGGCGTGTTGTCCGTAGGATCCCAAAACGCATTTCCCTGTTCCAAGCATGGTCCGAGTTGCTCTTGGCCTGGTTCTGATCCTTGCCATCGTCGGTTACTCGGCCTTCAGTGTGATTACCACTGGTCAGGTGCTGGGTATCGATGCCCGTGTCTTCCTCGTGATCGCTCCAATCCTTGCGGCGCTGAGCTGGGCAGCCTTCAACATCGGTCGCGCTGCAGTGGGACAATTGCAGCTCTTGATCAGACGCAGCCGCGCCTGATTCAGGCCCTTTAAACATTCCTAGGCTGAGGACTGCCTCGTCCGCTCCATTGCCCAACGATCGATCCGTCACCGTGTTGGGGGCTGGGCTTGCCGGTACAGAAGCTGCATGGCAGGTGGCTTGTGCTGGTATACCGGTCACCTTGGTGGAGATGAGGCCAGTACGTCGCTCGCCGGCTCACCACAGCAGCGATTTTGCTGAATTGGTATGCAGCAATAGTTTTGGTGCCCTGAGTAGCGATCGTGCAGCCGGTTTGTTGCAAGAGGAGTTGCGACGGTTGGGCTCCCTCGTGATTCGCACGGCTGATGATCATGCCGTCCCGGCCGGTGGTGCACTCGCCGTGGATCGTGGTCGCTATAGCGCTGCGCTTACTGAGATCCTTGATCAACATCCCTTGGTCACGATTGAACGTCGTGAGCAGCTGGCTCTGCCGGATGTTGATGCCGTCACTGTGCTGGCGACGGGCCCCTTAACGAGTGAGTCCCTTGCCAATGACTTGCGGGGTTTCACCGGTCGAGATGACTGCCATTTCTTCGATGCGGCGAGCCCCATCGTCCATGGCGACAGCATTGATCTCAATTTGGCCTTTCGCGCGAGTCGTTACGACAAGGGCGACGCGGATTACATCAACTGCCCGATGAACAAAGCAGAGTTTCTCGCTTTCCGTGAGGCTCTGCTGGACGCCGAACAAGCGGAACTCAAGGATTTCGATCAGGAGAGTGCCAAATTCTTTGAGGGTTGCTTGCCGATTGAGGAGTTGGCTCGCCGTGGTGAAGACACCATGCGCTACGGGCCTCTGAAGCCCATTGGTCTTTGGGATCCCCGTTGGGGAGACGTCAACGACCGTGATGTGCGGAGGGCGAAGCGTGCCTATGCCGTTGTTCAACTGCGTCAGGAAGACAAGGACGGTCGCTTGTGGAATCTTGTCGGCTTCCAGACCAACCTCAAATGGGGTGAACAGAAGCGGGTTTTACAAATGATCCCCGGCTTGGCCCAGGCGGAATTTGTTCGTTTTGGGGTGATGCATCGCAACACCTTCCTCGAATCGCCCCAGCTGCTCGAGCCAACGTTGCAGTTCCGCAGCCGCCGGCATCTGTTGGCTGCTGGGCAGATCACTGGAACAGAGGGTTATGCGGCGGCCGTTGCTGGTGGTTGGCTGGCTGGAACCAATGCGGCTCGTCTGGTGCGGGGTTTAGATCCCATTGCATTGCCGAACACCACGATGGGTGGTGCTCTCACCCACTTCGTGAGCGAAGCGCCCACCAAGAAGTTCCAGCCCATGCCCCCCAACTTCGGGCTTATGCCAGAACTGCCTGAACGAATTCGCGATAAACGAGCCCGTTACGGCGCCTATCGCGATCGAGCCTTGGCTGATCTTGAGCCGATTCGTGCGCTCATCCCAGAACCATTGCTGGCATGACCCAGTCCACCGCTACGGCCCGATGCCTTGCTTGTGTAGTGGTTTACATCAACCCTGTGCAACCGCAAGACGGGTTTGGGATCGATGGGCTTCGCCATCAAATTGATCAACGCTGCAGTTCAGCACTGGGACGGCCGGTGCGGTCTGAGGTGATCCTCATGGTGAACCCTCCGATCCATCATTTGAATCCAACTCTGCAGGCTGCCCCTTAGCGTCATCACTAGTGGTGTTCGAAGCTTTGGGCGATCAGCAGCAATGGGATGCCGTCGTGATCGGCTCCGGTGTGGGTGGTTTGGTGACAGCGAGCCAGCTCGCGGCGAAGGGCGCAAAAACGCTGGTGCTGGAGAGATACCTCATACCTGGTGGGAGCGGAGGCGCATTTCATCGAAATGGTTACACCTTTGACGTGGGTGCCTCGATGATTTTTGGGTTCGGGGAGAAGGGCTATACCAACCTGCTGACGCGAGCTCTGGCGGACATCGGGGAACACTGCGAGACCATTCCTGACCAAGCCCAGCTGGAATATCACATGCCTGGCGGATTACGCATTGCCGTCGATCGGAATTACGACACCTTCATTGCGGATCTGTCCGCCCGCTTCCCCCATGAAGCCCAGGGCATTCGTCGTTTCTATGACGCCTGCTGGCAAGTGTTCAACTGCCTTGATGCGATGCCGTTGTTGTCGCTTGAGGATCCTGCTTATCTCACCAAGGTTTTTTTTAAAGCACCTTTCGCGTGCTTGGGCTTAGCGCGCTGGCTTCCTTTCAACGTAGGGGTCGTTGCGCGTCAGCACATCAAAGACCCGCAACTGTTGAAGTTCATTGATATCGAATGTTTTTGCTGGTCGGTGATGCCCGCCGATCGCACACCAATGATCAACGCTGGCATGGTGTTTTCAGACCGTCATGCGGGTGGGATCAACTATCCCAAAGGTGGGGTGGGGGTGATCTCTCAAAAGCTTGTGAAAGGCTTGGAGCGCCATGGGGGAGCGATTCGCTACAAAGCGCGCGTGACCAAAGTGTTGATTGAAAAGGGCCAGGCTGTTGGAGTGCAGTTGGCTGATGGCGAGATCATCCATGCCAAACGAGTGATCTCCAATGCCACCCGTTGGGACACCTTTTCTGGTGAGGTGGGAGCGGCGAAGGGTGAAGGTCAGGCCCTGGTAGGGCCTGACCAAACCCCGGCAAAGGAGCAGGTTTGGCGCCGACGTTATGTACCTTCTCCCTCTTTTTTATCGCTTCACCTGGGCGTACGTGCCGATTTAATTCCGGCCGGCACCCATTGCCATCACTTGTTGCTGGAGGACTGGGAGCGGATGGAAGATGAGCAGGGCGTGATCTTCGTGTCAATGCCATCTCTGCTCGATCCCGATTTAGCCCCAACGGGGCATCACATCCTCCATACATTCACGCCGTCATCGATGCAGGCGTGGAAAGGGTTGAGTCCGTCGGAGTACAAAGCCAAAAAAGAGGCTGATGCGGCGCGCATGATTCAACGTTTGGAAGCGATTTTTCCTGGGCTCTCCGCTGCGATTACCCACAAGGAGATCGGAACACCCCGCAGTCACCGCCGCTTTCTGGGACGTTTTCAAGGCAGTTATGGCCCGATTCCAGCGATGCAATTACCGGGTTTGTTGCCGATGCCGTTCAATCGCACTGGGGTGAAGCATCTGTATTGCGTGGGGGATTCTTGTTTCCCTGGGCAAGGCCTGAACGCTGTTGCCTTCAGCGGATTTGCCTGCGCACATCGGGTTGGTGCCGATTTGGGTCTGAACCCTTGGGCCCTGCCGGCGTGATGGGCTGATTAGCCTTTCGCTACTGAAAAGATGTGATGCCGATCAATCCGGAGCCATCGTCTGAAGAACTTGCGCGATTTATGGAGCAGCGTGGAGATATTCACAAACCATGGAATCTTCAAATCCTTCGGCTTCAGAAACTGAAAGAGGCAAAAAGTACGATGGATCCGATGGAGTACATCGCCAAACTTCAAGAGGCCCATGCCGATTTGATGCGCTTGGGCAAATTTTGGAAGGGTCGAGAAGCTGAGGTGTTTGAAGGGGTCTATGTGCCTTCCGACCTGATTGAACCATTACCTGGATCGCCCGACGATCGTTGACCTCCATGGAACGTTTTGGTCTTTCTCCTCTGATCCGCTTCACCCTGTTGAGTTTGTACGTAGCTTTGGTGTTGCCATTGCCAGTCATGGCACCCCAAGCGTTGAGGCCCTTGATGGTGGGTGCTTTGATCTTGGGGCTTGTGTTGGTTGTGGGCCTGCTTAGCGAGCAGGTTGAAACCGATGCTGCAGGCCTCCGGGTGAGTTACCCAAGCTGGATTCGTTGGTTGCTGCGTCGGAGTTGGTCGATGCAGTGGGACGACATCCGTGCCCTGGTCCCTGT
>JADHRU010000007.1 GCA_016777265.1 Synechococcus sp. BS30m-G31 | reverse complement strand
TTCGCGGCTTCGCGCATCAACACTTCTGCCGTGAAGTTATGACTTTCGGTGTTGGCCAGGCTGAGCAGAGCATGCATGGGGGCCGATTCCTCGCGGTGCAGCACAACGCTGTCCCGAACATCGCGCGACGTCGACGTCGACGTCGGCTTCGATGTCGACGTTGCGATCGTTCGACGGTCGTGATCCACCAACTGAAGCTGAACCTGACCACCTTGACGACGAATGGCCAAATCCAGAACCCGCTGCAATCGAGCCGCAGGGTCCATCACAGCCATATGAAGCGCGTTACTGGTGAGCGCCAATCGGGTTATTGGCGCCCCATAGGCATAGGAACGATCGGAGGGGTGCCAATCGCTGGGCCACCAACGCTGACGAGGTTCTTCGCGAACGATCAACGTCACCGGCTGGGCTGAAGCTGATGGTCCACGGGAGCCACCCTGCCCAAGGGCAACCATGGCGATGCGTTGCACCTCAGCGATGCTCAAATCGGGATCCCCTTCACCGACCAGTTCCAAACTGCCGTTGGGATGGCGGAGAAGCTCGGTGCGTAAACGAAAGTCGGTGCCAAGCCGATCCAGGGCAAAAGCGGTGCTGACCAGCTTTTGGTTCGACGCTGGAATACGCGCAAGGCCTCCGTTGAGATCAGCCAGTAGTTGACCGCGATCGTCGAGCACGCTGATACTCCAGGCTTGACTTTCGGATCCCACTGCTGCCACAACAGAGCGTTGAAGGGCTGGGCATACAGGTCCCATGCCCAGCAGCGCACGACCTTGACGTTGTTGAACAGGAGGGGGCGCTAATAACGGCTGGGCCACCGCTCCAGCGATGTTGAGCGAAGACAGTAAAGCCAGTGCCGTGAGTCGTCGCATCACGGCAGCGTGATCCCGCTGACCACACCTCGAAAGCTGTAGAGCCGTCCTTCAAGATCCACTGGCACACCAATTTTGAGCTTGGTGCCACCAAACACAACACCCGACGCATCAGCTTCAGCGTCTGCCTTCAACGAAAAGCGAACATGAAACCCTTGGGACTGATTGGCCATCTGTGCTTCAACAATTCGACCGTCTGGTTGCACAGCCATCAAAGGCTGGGTGATATCCACAACTTTCAAGAGTTGAACTCGTCCCGCCGGTTGATTGCGAATCACGATATTTACGCTGCCTTCATCACGAATCGACTGAAGCAAAAGCTCGGGTTGAGCCAATTGCAGATGCCGAACATCAACACTTACCCCAACCGATTGCATCGACCCTGAGGCCTTGGCAATGGCCTGATTCAACTTTGGAGACCAGACCACTCCAACGAGAGCCAGACATGCAATCACTGCCGCTGCACCATCGATCGGCGACAGGTTACGAAGCCAGTTGAGGCGAGTCATAAATCCCCACGGGGACACGAACGATAAAGACAGTCGGAGCAGCAATCAAGCTGAACTCCGGTCAATTTTGTAGACCATCAAGGAAGCGGTCGACGCTCTTGAGCTGCTGCTTCAAACCATCTGGATCCTCACCTGCCAAAACAGCAGCAATCGTTTCTGGATCGGGCCGGGTCTCAAAGGTCGACAACGGGCGATACCCATCCGGATCCAGACGAAACAACTGCCAGGTCTCGGGATAGGAACGGAGCAAGGCGCCGCCATCAAGAGGTTGAAGCCAATATGCCTGTTGCCAGGTGGCGACAAAACCCCGTCGACGCTCACGGGCCACGCTGCCAATGCCGACAGCCGCATCTTCGAGACGGCCATTCAGCATCACCACCGGACCAGCATGGCCATCACAGACCGCTTCAAAATCGTCGTAATCAGAGGGCTGTGGACCAACAGCCAAAAGAACGCTGGTATCAGGAGTGCTGGACTCCTTCCGCTTCAGCTGATTGAAATCCAACGTGATTGCACTGAGGTCGTCCGCATCGCGACGCGCTAAGGCCGCAGCACCGGCATCAGGCCACACGATTAAGACGGAACAATCCTTGGCCAACAGGGCACGGGCAAGCCTGAGTGCTACTGGAAGAATCCGTAGATTTTCAAAGCGGAGATTGGCCGACCATCGACGCGATACCCCAGAAGCGAGAGCTGCAACAACCGCAACCTGAAGTTGAGCTTCCGCCGTCAACAGATCAGCTGGGAGCGAGCCTGTTGCGTCCTTCGTTGTGTCTTTAGACGATGTCATGACAAAAGCATCTCAGGAGAGCGCGCGCTGTGCGGCGATAACAAGGTCAGGAACATGCTTCAAATCCTTGTCATCCAACCAAGGGCCAAGGGTGAAGCGCAAACCCGACTGACGCCACGGTTCGGGGACATTCATCGCCGTGAGAACAGAACTGTCTTGGCGATGTCCTGAATGACAAGCACTTCCACTACTGCAAGCCACACCTCGACGGGCCAACTCCCGCACCATCGCCCGGGCAGGAATTGGCTGACCGTCTGTAGCCCCAATCAGAACTGCAATGTGATTTGGCAAGCGCTGATGCAGGTCCGGGCCCAACAAGGCCAATCCAGGCAGCTCCAAGAGCGCTTGAAGCAGCTGATCCCGTTGTCGCCGAACCTCAGGTCCGGATCCTGGGGGGATCCATTCACGATCTAGGTCACAGGTGGGGAGTAAAGAAATGGCCTGAGCCATCCCGGCGATCAGGGGCAAGGCTTCCGTTCCCGATCGCAAGCCAAACTCCTGCCCACCACCCCCTTGAAGCGGGGTTATTGGCAGGCTGGAATCACGGATCAAGAGACCGATCCCTCGAGGCCCTTGGAACTTATGGGCCGAGAGGCTGACCAAGTCAGCCTGAAAACCATTGAATTCAGGACAACCCTGAGGAATGAATTGAGTGGCGTCGCTATGGAACCTGATGCCACGGGCACGGCAGGCCCGTCCAACCTTGGCAACGGGTTGAAGTGCACCGACCTCACTCTGGGCAGCAATCAGCGAAACCATGCGAGTGGGAGCCGCCAAAAGCTCCTCCAGAAACTCCAAACGGATCACACCCGTGGCATCAACGGGCCAGAACGCAACGGTCCACCCCTTGTTCTTCAATTGATCCGCAGCGGCCAAAACAGCCGGATGTTCCACCCCAGACAACACAATCCGACTTGGGGGAAGGGTCGTTGCAGAACCAAGAATTGCGAGATGAACGGACTCAGTGGCGCCTGAGGTGAAAATCAATTGATCTGGCGCCACCGCGAAGCGGTCCGCGAGCTTCCAGCGCAACCGTTCCAGAAACTCAGCTGCTTTCACACCCGTGTTGTGCAGGCTGCTGGGATTCCCCCAGGCCTCTTGTTGCGCATGAACGACGGCCTCAATGACATCCTGCCGAGGCGGAGTCGTTGCAGCCGCATCCAAGTAGACCTCAGCTTCCACCACGTTCAAAGCGCGAGCGTGTGCGCTGCTCAAAGGAGTCGCTGGCGAGGTTCAACATGGAATCCAACGACGTGTCGTTGAGAAACGCTTGCACCTTTGCCAGAGCTGCCGCTTCATCCTCTGGGGAAGGAGCAGCGATGGTGTCATTAGGAGTTGTGGGAGCGCCTGATTCAAGAGCTGTTGATTCCGAGGGGGAGAATCCGGGCACCAATTCCGGCGTGATCACCCCATCGAATACGGCCTCTGCAGGCCCAGTCATTAAGACCGACCCGGTACGACCTGGCCAAGAAATCAAAAGAGGGCCTCCCGGGAGCATGACCTCGGCCTGCTCATCGGCGAGGTCGAGAAGTACGGCTGCAACGAGCGTGGCGCAGGCACCAGTGCCACAGGCCAGGGTCGGTCCAGCACCCCGTTCCCAAACGCGTATTTCCAATCGATCACGGGAATGGACCTTGAGGAAGTGCACATTCGTTTTGGCAGGAAATACTGGATGCACTTCCAAAGCAGCCCCCCATTCCTCGAAGGGAATACGGCTTAGGTCGTCGACGGGAACCACCACGTGGGGGTTGCCCATCCCGACGGAAGCAACATTGAGAGGCACCCCGTCGATCTCTAACGACCCTCGGGGTAAACCAGCCTCAGATTCAAGCGTGGTGGGGATTGAGGTTGGTTCCAAAAAGGGGGCGCCCATATCCACCTGCAACTGTCCATCCGACATCAATTCAGGACGAATCATTCCTGCTGGGGTCTCAATCGCCCATCGACACCCTGGGGCCTCTCCATCGGTATCGGCCAGGTAGCGGGCAAGGCAGCGAATTCCATTGCCACACATCTCAGCTTCGGTGCCATCGGCATTAAAAATCCGCATGCGCAGATCGCCATCGGCCTGGGGGGGGAGAGCCAGAATCAACCCGTCACCCCCAACGCCAAAACGTCGATCACAGATGCGCCGAACCCATTCGGGATCAGGCTCCGAAATACCAACAGAGAGTTGCCCTTGACGACCTTCAAGAATTAGGAAGTCGTTGCCAAGACCCTGATATTTGCTGAACTGCAGCATGCTCCCTCTACGTGTGTTCTGAATTTTATGGAGACCGCGCCACTTGACCCGAGTCTTCCGGGTGTGCGGATGCTGCAGAACTGGATCCGTGAAGGTCTCGCTGTGAGCATTGCCATTCTTGATCAGGAGCGCATCGAAGGACGTCTGATCTGGCAAGACCCTGAGTTTCTCGCGCTCGAACGTCTCGGATCGACTCGCCCTGTTTTGATCGCTCGTCGACACATCACCCTGATTCGATCCATCGATTGATCAACAGGCGTATGGCACGATCGCAGCCATGCCACATGCGGGACCCGTGAACGCTGCCTCTTCTTCAGCTTCAGCTAGCAACAGCCCGCAGGACAATCGTTACGACCCCTCAGCCCTCGAGCAACGCTGGAGAGGCCGATGGAAAGACCAAGGGCTGGACATCACTGAGACCAACCCCACGAAGCCGGGGTTCTTTGCTCTTTCCATGTTTCCGTACCCATCAGGAAGCCTGCACATGGGTCATGTACGCAACTACGTGATCACTGATGTGATCGCGCGTGTTCAGCGCATGCGGGGGGATTCGGTCTTGCATCCAATGGGCTGGGACGCCTTCGGATTGCCTGCCGAAAATGCTGCCATCGAACGCAATATTGACCCCGGTGAATGGACTGACAGCAATATCGACCAAATGCGGGACCAGCTCGACCGGCTCGGCCTGTCCATCGACTGGGATCGCGAACAGGCCACTTGCCATAGCGATTACTACCGCTGGACCCAGTGGCTTTTCCTCGAATTATTCGATGGCGGACTGGCGTACAGAAAAAACGCCACGGTGAACTGGGATCCCGTGGATCAAACGGTCTTAGCGAATGAGCAGGTGGATGCAGAAGGGCGCTCGTGGCGTTCGGGAGCACTGGTCGAACAACGTCAGTTAAATCAGTGGTTCCTTCGCATTACGGATTACGCCGAAGCACTTCTGAATGACCTCGACAAGCTGAAGGGTTGGCCTGAACGGGTTCGCACCATGCAAGCCAACTGGATCGGCCGATCAGAAGGGGCCGAAATCACATTTCAGGTAGAAGGTGCCAATCAGGAATCAATCACGGTGTTCACCACGCGACCCGACACCCTGTCGGGGGCCAGTTACGTGGTGTTGGCACCAGAGCATCGACTGGTTGAAACACTCACAACGGAAGAGCAACACGCGTCCGTTGATCAGTTCCGCAAGCGAGTTGCACGCCTCAGCACGATTGAACGCACAAGTGACGATCGGCCCAAGCAAGGGGTCGCCACCGGTGCCTGTGTCACGAATCCATTGAATGGTGAACGACTGCCGGTCTGGATCGCCGATTACGTTTTGGCCGACTACGGAACAGGTGCGGTGATGGGCGTACCTGCCCATGACCAACGGGATATCCAGTTTGCCAAGGCCAATGGTTTATCAGTCCGTCAGGTGATCGACGCCGAGGGTGCCAGGGAAGCAATCGAAGCAGGCAAGGCCTGGACAGAGGCAGGAACGCTGATCAACTCTGGCTCGTTTGATGGCCAACCCTCAACCCAGGGCAAGGCATCCATCACAGACCACGGAGAGACAGCCGGATGGGCCTCCAGCAAAGTGACTTACAGGTTGCGTGACTGGTTGATTTCACGGCAGCGATATTGGGGCTGCCCAATCCCCATAATCCACTGCCCAACTTGCGGAGTTGTGCCCGTTCCACAGGACGATTTACCAGTGGAATTACCTCGAGGCATTGATCTGTCAGGAAAAGGCGGGTCACCCTTAAGCCAACAGACCGATTGGGTCAACGTGTCCTGCCCTTGCTGTGGTGGTGCCGCCCAGCGTGAGACCGACACCATGGACACCTTCATGTGCTCCTCCTGGTATTTCCTGCGCTTTGCTGATCCCCACAACACAAAACAACCCTTCAGCAAGGAGGCCGTGAATCGATGGTTACCGGTGAAGCAATACGTAGGAGGAATTGAACATGCCATTCTTCATCTCCTTTACTCAAGATTTTTCACGAAGGCACTCCGAGATCGTGGGCTCATTGATATCGATGAACCCTTCGAGCGTCTGCTGACCCAGGGGATGGTGCAGGCAGTGACGTATCGCAATCCGACAACTGGTAAGTACATCGCAACAGCTGATGTCAGCGATCCCAATGATCCGGTCGATCCAATCACTGGCGACAAGCTCGACGTGTTGTTCGAGAAAATGTCGAAATCGAAGTACAACGGCGTAGACCCAGCGGCAGTCATCGATCGCTATGGCGCCGACACAGCCCGGATGTTCATTCTGTTCAAGGCACCCCCTGAGAAGGATCTCGAGTGGGACGACGCCGATGTTGAAGGGCAATTCAGGTTTCTGCAGCGTCTCTGGCGTCTGGTTGAAAGTGCATCTTCGACGCTGACCAATCTGAACAAACCAGACCTGCCAACGGACTTAACGGAGCAGGAAGCCGATGTTCGTCGGGCACTTCACCTGGCGATTGATGCGGTTAGTGAGGATCTCGACGATGAAATTCAGCTGAACACGGCCATTTCTGAATTGATGAAGCTCTCCAACACGATTACGGCATCGGAACCCGATCGTCTTAGCCCTGCAATCCTCCAGGAGGCCATGTCTGGCCTCATTCGGTTGTTAGCGCCTTTTGCTCCGCACATCGCCGAGGAGTTCTGGAATCGTCTCGGTGGTAGCGGCAGCGTGCATCAACAGAGTTGGCCCTCTGTGGATCCCAGCGCCTTAATCCAGGACACCATCTCGATCGTGATTCAAGTGAAGGGCAAAGTTCGTGGAAGCATGCAGGTGCCAGCTGAAGCGGACAAAGAAACCTTGGAATCGATGGCGCTGTCCAGCGATGTGGCCAGGAAATGGCTTGAAGGGACACAACCGAAACGCGTGATCGTCGTGCCGGGAAAACTTGTCAACCTTGTGCCCTAAAACATATTGGACATCGTCAATTGAAGCAATAAATATAAATTTAAACAGACTTATGCATTGCTTAATGAACGTAAAAGTCTAAGTCAATAAATTCAACGTTCATCCTTTGCTGAAGCGTATACCAGCGGGACTCGACCAATCGCCTTGCGCGTTGTAATGGCGCTTGTTACCGGTTAAATGTCGCATGATCCAAAAGATCGATTCATCACTGCCATCATCGACAACTTGTCGGATCTCAGAAACAGTGCGAGGCACTCCATCCTGAAGAACCTCTTCGACGCGTTTTTGTAAGTCGAGAATGGCTGCTGCTGCTTTCTTTCCTGCCTCAACCCCTGGTTGGTGATAAGCATTCACATTCACTAATTCTCCATAGAGCCCAACCGCGCGTTCAAACAGAGCGACGAGAGCGCCCAAGCGACGTTCGTCGAAGCGACGCATGGTGATCGTCATATTTTGGCGTCCACCTTCCGTTAGAGCTGATCGTGTTCCCTGTAAAAAACCATCGAGAAAGTCACCGGGGCGCTCATTTTTGATTCCCGGAATATCCTGACTGTCTTCAAGCTCTTCGATAAATGTAGCAAAAAAGTTATCAACTCCATCGCGTAATTGTTGGACATAAGCATGTTGATCGGTAGAACCTTTGTTTCCATAAACAGCAATACCTTGATGAACAACATTGCCATCCCGGTCAAGGCGTTTACCGAGGGACTCCATCACCAGTTGTTGGAGATAGCGGCTAAACACCTCCAATCGATCGCGATAGGGGAGAACCACCATGTCGCGGCGACCTTTGCCATCCCCCGCCACATACCAAGACGCCGCCATCAGCGCCGCTGGATTCCAACGGCTGTCGGCCACGCGGGTGGCTTCGTCCATCTGAGCTGCACCCGCCAAGAAATCTCTGATATCGCATCCAATGAGTGCCCCAGGCAGTAACCCCACGGCACTGGTGATGCTTGTCCGTCCACCAACCCAATCGAACATGTCGAAGCGTTTGAGCCAACTTTCCTGTTGGGCCTGTTGATCAAGACGACTGTTCAACATCGTGATAGCAACCGCTTGCCCAGCCCACTCACCACCGGCATCCTCCAGTTTTAAGCGGGCTTGCTCCATGCCGATATGAGGTTCCGGTGTTCCACCGGACTTGCTCACCGTCACCACCAACGTGGTCTTGAAGCGTCCGGACAGACCTCCAAGAACGTTGCTCATTCCATTGGGATCAACATTATCGAGGAAATGAAAGGGGAGCCCCTCGTTGTTGTTCTGGAGCGCACGAATCATCAGGGCAGGGCCAAGACCACTGCCTCCGATCCCAATCCACAACACATCGCTGAACGATGCTCCACTTGGAGCCTTGATCTCACCACGAACCACAGCACGGCCAAAAGCCTCGATTTCATCGACTTCGCGAGAAATATGGGTCCGAACCTCATCGGATGGAGCGAGCTGGGGATTGCGCAGCCAGTAATGCCCGACTTGCCTTTCTTCATCGGGATTAGCGATCGCACCCGCTTCTAGCTCTTGCATGGCGGTGAAGGCACGATCCATAGCCGGTTGCAACGCCTCAAGCTGCGGAGCATTGAGGTGCATTCGGCTGACATCCAGCCACAAACCAAGATCGTCGTGATACCAGAGGAGATCACAAAACCGCTGCCATTGAATCTGAGCGTCGCTAGCGCTGAAATCCGGAAAGCTCACGGGCAGGGTGCTGCTGATATCTGCTGAAGCTATCCAGGATCTGACCAAATGCGCACTTTCTTGGACACCCCGGGTAGTTTCATCCGAGTTCCTTCGCATTTGGCATTACTCCCCCATGTCTGATCGTCTGCGCTTCATCGCTGCAGGAGCCTGTGTTGCCGTTGCCATCGGACTGGGGTTCTTGCGCACACCGCCAGGCATCGACATGGAACCTGGCCATGCGCAATCCACGCTGGAAATGCGGCCCAATCCTGCTGATTTCAGCGTTGAAGAATTACAAATCCTGCAACGGCGATTCGGAGTCCATGGGCCCCAGACACCTCTGGCCCAGCTTTTCACCGATGGGATGGATCAATTGCAGCCCCTACGGTTGCGCACCCTTGATCGTCTCCAGGCACTCAAACCGGTCATCCTTCGTGAATCTGCTCGACATCGGGTGAATCCGATGTTGGTGACAGCAATTCTGTTTGATGAAATTCAACACTCCAAACCTGGAGAGGGATTGCCGTTAATTGCTCATTCGGGCTTGGTCAAGACCCATGGCCCCGCCCAACTCGGCATCAGTGAATTAATTCACCAAAACAAACTTCCCCAACAACCGACCCCGGAAGAAGTCGCTTGGGCACGCGATCAGTTGTTGAATCCAGAACAAAACGTGCGGCTTTTGGCGGGAAAACTGCAGCGGCTTAAACGTGAGTTAGGGCTTTCACCCCAAGGCGTGCTCCAAGCCAGCCGTTCCTACTTGGATGCAAAAGCGATTGCGACACTCAGCTACTTACACAACGGCAAATTGGACTACCCGGCCAGGGTTTTGCGTTACATGCAGGATCCGGAACTGCATGGGCTGATTTACTCGAGGCGAGCTCCCGCCCGAGCACGTTTCATTTGAGGCGATCGGACAAATCACGCTGACTTAAGTAACACATAGGTCTCCCAAAGCAGCAAGGCGAATCTGCAGGGCCGACCAATCGAAACTACGAGGATCGGCGCGTTCACCTCCAATATCCACGTGACGGTGGGTGGTGACTGATGTTGGAGAGAGATTGAACGCGGTCATCCACCCCGACAACACCAGGGCCAAAGCGTCGTATTGCTCGGACGAATAGCCGCTGTGACCAGAACGACCATGCGCACCATTCATTGGCGTTTCGAGGCTTAGGTGGAGGGCAAAATTATTCACCGAACCCTTCAAACGTTTGTTTGTAATGGCCCATTCGCCAAGAAAGGCTGAATAGCCGGCTCCATAGGCCCTCATAAGTGGGTCCACCAGGTCCAATACCTGGCCATCACGGCTGATGAGGGTGTGATAGCTCACTTGGTCTTCATCTCTCGGGTGAGGCGTTTGAAAGGTGTTCACCGCAGAGCTCACGGAATACACCGTTTCATGCAAAACAATCACCCGGGGAGAGGCGTCGAGGCGACGACCAAAAGCGTCTTTGCTGAAACGCTCGCCAAAGTTGGTTGGGTCAATGGGCACAAAAGTGCGCCACGATCCCGCCTGCTTCTGCAGGGTTAGCAACCGAGACCGAATGCTTTTGTCAATATTTGAACATTGACGGGCCAGTGGCGAACGCCACGAGCGGGATTGAGGAGCGAGAGGAACGGATCCAAGCGGAGACGTCTTGCGCTGACGATCCTTGTCTTCACTCACCTGGTCGAGTAGATCCAACAATGAAGGTCGATCCAGAGCAAACGACAGCATTCGGCCATCGATCAGCAGCCAACTCAACACAACAAAACTGATTGAGCCAATGGCAACCGCTGACAGGGCAGTCTTTTGATGACGCTGCAAAAGCGAAATAGTTTTCTTTCGGCAACGGTTCAGACGTTTTTGAGCCATTGCTCTCGTAATGCCAATTGACCGGATGACGCCTGGGGATCAATGTCCAAACGCCAAGACTCAATTGCCGTTTCAGGCTGTAGGAGCGTTTCTTTCATTAAGCCCCGACGCGCAAAAGACAGCTTTACCTCACGACAGTTACGCATGAGATCAGCAACTGCATCGATGCAACGGACACGGAAACCGTTGATCGCCAGGATTTCGTCTCCGACCACCAAATCGGCCCTCATTCCAGGGCTGTTGTGCATGACCCGTTGAACCACCAGATCACCAGCTGACTGTTTCAACATCAGCCCATGATGGGGGGACTTTTGCTGGACAGGCACCAACCGCAGACCAAGGAGTTCAGCCGATTGCTCTAAAGGAACCGCGCGTGTGTCATCAAGCCACTGGTCAAGTTCTGCAGGAAGACCCATATCCACAGATGTGAGCCATTGATGCAGGTCGTCTCTGCAAAAACCTCGACAAGATTCGCCATAGGCGCTCCATAGATGGCGAAGCAACACTGGAAGGGATGAGCCCAGACTGCGGAGACGTACATCCAGGCAAAATGCGACCGCAGCGCCAAGGCGGTAGTAACTGATCTGGGTATCTCGAGAAGCGGGTGTGGCCTTGTACAACTTCACCCAGGCTTCTTCTGCGCTCATCGATAGGGACTGAATCGACCGTCCAGGTGACATCAACACACTGGACAGCTCGGCACCGAAGTCCTCCAAAAGCATGGCCTCGTCACTACACCCTGCCCATAAAGGAAGGAAAAGGTCGTAGTAGCTCGTGATCCCCTCCGCGAACCACAACCCCTCGCTAATCACCGGTTGGGAATAGTCGTAGGGACGCAGCTCAACCGGACGAAGTCGCCGCACATTCCACTGGTGCAGGTACTCATGGCCAATGAGTTGAAGCAGCTGCCGGTAACCCTTTTTGCTTGCCAGGGCAGACCAATTGAATTGCAACACCGCACTGTGGTCATGCTCGAGGCCGCCATATCCCTTTTCAAGAAGCTGAAGGACCAGTTGATAGCGGTCCCCTGCGGGGGGTGGCGTCCCCATCAGATCACAGGTGGCCTGGCAAACGCGCTCGATGTCCGTGATGAATCCCTCCGGCCAACCAAAGGGAGGAGAACCAATCAGGAGAAGGTCATGCCGATGCCCATGAACAGAGAAAGGCTTGACCCCAAACGGACCGGCATGCACCGGGGTGTCGATCAGCGCATCGAAATCTTTGGCAAGCCAACCCTTAAAGGCAGGTTCAAGCGGCAGATGCACCTGCCAGTGGGAGGGAGCTAACACCTCCAGGTGGTGGGGTAGCCAACGGCTGCCCTCAATCTCCATCGCTACAGAAGCCAGACTGAGGGAGGCAAAATCGGGGTCGACCAAACCTGTCCGTACCGTGAGATCACGCGATTCGATGGCGTAGGTCAGCGTCAGCGGCTCCAGGGTTGTCAGCTCGCACAGCCAACGACTCGGGGACAAGCGACGCAGGCTGAGCGCACTGGATGCGTTACTCAGCCGGAGACTATGCAGATGTTGAACGTGATCTCGAACGGTGTAAGACCCTGGCGTCCATACCGGAAATTGCAGAATTTGGCGATTCCACTGGGGCGTCCAAACCATTTGGACCCCAACCGTCTGGCTTGATGGTTGGGTTAGGTCGAGCCGAATCTGAACCGAATCGCTCACATCAGTCCTGTTGGAGAGAAAGGGCGGCAGTTGTTACGCGATCACCCTCGATCGTGATCTGCTCGATGGCGAACAGCAGGGCATAGCGACGCGCCACCCGCTGAAGTCGCGCTTCAAGTCCTGGATGTGAGCTGATGCGTTGAAGGTCGCCCCAAAGGCAGATGCTCCCATCCGACTGACGTGACCAACCCAGCGGTCGAACATCACCGCAATAAGCCACAAGGTCGACGGGCACTGGGGCAGCACCGACATCATCAAGACACCCACCGAACTGAACCTTGAAGCCTTCTTGGGTCAAGGAACGAGCCAAATAATCAAGCCGCGTGTACACGGTGGGCAGGATGGAGAGATGGGACATTGACCAATCGCCTGCTTTGACTGACCCTAGCCAGTGCAATCCGGCTGACCAGGCCCTTTTACATCCGTATTCAGAAGGCGTTGCTTCCCTGATACCACCGTTACGGATTGGGGTGATGGCCTCCGGCAATGGAAGCAATTTCGAAGCCATTGTCCAGGCCATCAACACCGGTCGACTTGGGGCCGAGATTCCACTGCTTGTGGTCAACAACAAAAATTGCGGGGCCCAGCAACGGGCTGATCGCTTCGGCATCCATCTCGAAGTGGTGGATCATCGGAGCTACCCGAATCGAGAAGCACTCGATCGTCAGCTGGTTTCCCTTTTTCAGTCACATCAAGTGGATGTGGTGGTGATGGCCGGCTGGATGCGAATCGTCACCGATGTGTTGGTGAAGGCCTTTCCGGAACGACTGGTGAATATCCATCCCTCCCTCCTGCCCAGTTTCCGTGGACTCGATGCTGTGGGACAAGCCCTCAAAGCTGGGGTGAGCATCAGTGGCTGCACAGTGCACATCGTCACAACTGAGCTGGATGCTGGACCCATCCTTGCTCAAGCAGCAGTTCCAGTTTTCGCTACCGATAACCACGACTCCCTTGCAAAACGCGTGCAACAGCAAGAACACGTTTTGCTTCCAGCAACGCTGCAGCAAAACGCTCACCGCTGGCGTCAGGGGTAAAAGGGTTGCAAGGGAAGTCCGGTCTCAGGCGCCAAACCCGCCATCAGATTGAGACACTGCACACCCTGGCCTGCTTGCCCCTTGATCAAATTATCGATCGCACTCATCAACACCAATTGACCTGTCCGGTTGTCAACTTGGACGGAAAGAAGAGCTCGGTTCGTGTGACGCACCCACTTTGTGGCGGGATACGTGCCCACCGGCAAAACGGAAACACAGGGATGGTGGCGATACACCGCTTTCAACACCGTTGTGCAGTCTTCGGCTGTGAGGCCTGGATCCCTTAATCGTGCATACACCGTTGAAAGAAGGCCGCGCACCATCGGCACCAAATGCGGCGTGAATTGAAGTTGGATCGTTTGACCAGCAACCTCTTGAGCCATCTGCTCAATCTCGGATGTGTGGCGATGACCAATCACGCCATAGGGAGCAATCGACTCAGAGGCTTCTGCCAACAACATGGCTTCTTTGGGAACCCTGCCACCGCCAGAGGTCCCTGTTTTGGCATCGATGATGATTCGATCGGTATCAATTAACCCTTGCTTCAGGAAGGGAAGAAGTGGCATCAAACTGGCCGTTGGGAAACAGCCAGGTGCTGCCACCAGTTTTGCCTCAGCGATGGCCGGACCGTTCCATTCTGGAAGCCCATAAACAGCATCACGACAAAGTTCAGCATCATTCCGATTCAGATTGCTGGCTTCCTGGGCGTACACCTCAAGCCACTGATCTAAAGAGCGATATCGAAAATCTGCAGAAAGGTCGACAACGCGAACACCCCGATCGAGTAATTGCGGTGCTAGCTGACAGGCCAGACCATTGGGCAGGCTAAGAACGGCATAGTCGGCAACTTCAGCGATTCGAACTGGATCGACGGATTCAACGAAGGGATCATCCGGCAACGGTAAAAAGGAGCAGATGGAACTCCAACGCCTCCCTGCACTGCGCTCTCCTCCGAGATAGGTCACAGAAAAGGATGGGTGGCCTTGCAGTAAGCGGATGGTCTGAAGGCCGCCGTACCCAGAAGCGCCGATGATGGCAACACGCCCCCCAGACGTCGCCGCCATTTCAGCCATCGTGGACGGTCTGCTGCTTGGCATTGGGGAGCTCTCGTAACGATCGATCGTACAGAGATCGATAATGAAGACCTATTTCGACTTTCCAGGCTCCTGAACTCCAGTCCTCCTGCTCCCTCCAACGAAGCGATTCAGTTCGACAGCATTGCGGAAGCACTCGTGGCCATTCGCAATGGAGCCTGCGTGGTCGTGGTGGACGACGAGCAACGTGAAAATGAAGGTGACCTGATTTGTGCGGCCCAGTTCGCCACACCAGAGGCGATCAACTTCATGGCAACGGAGGCCAGAGGCTTGATCTGTCTCGCCATGGAGGGAGACCGTCTCGATCAACTCGATCTGCCCCTCATGGTGGATCGCAATACCGATGCCAATCAGACGGCCTTCACCGTGAGCATCGACGCTGGCATTGAACATGGCGTCACCACCGGCATTTCAGCCGACGATCGGGCGCGAACGATTCAGGTCGCCCTCAACCCGTCAACACGTCCTGCGGATCTCCGCCGTCCGGGACATATTTTCCCCCTTCGTGCACGCTCTGGGGGCGTCCTAAAGCGCGCCGGCCATACGGAGTCGGCTGTTGATTTATCGCTTTTGGCTGGTCTCAGCCCAGCTGGCGTTATTTGTGAAATTCAGAACACCGATGGCTCCATGGCCCGACTGCCCGAACTCAGGGCCTACGCCGATCAATGGGGGTTAAAGCTGATCAGCATTGCCGATCTCATTCGCTACAGACTCGAAAATGAGCGTTTCGTTCAGCGATTAGCACACGCTGAACTTCCCAGTCAGTTCGGGTCCTTTCAAGCGATCGGCTACAAAAATGATCTCGACGGGTCGGAGCACGTTGCTCTGGTGAAAGGTGATCCAGCTTCTTTGCGGGAACCGGTCTTGGTGCGGATGCACTCGGAATGCTTAACGGGAGACGCCTTCGGATCACTGCGTTGCGACTGTCGTCCTCAACTGGAGGCGGCGCTTCGCCAGATCGAAGCCGAGGGAGAAGGCGTCGTGGTTTACCTGCGACAAGAAGGACGCGGCATTGGCTTAATCAACAAACTGAGGGCTTACAGCCTTCAGGACGGGGGACTTGACACCGTTGAAGCCAATGAGCGACTGGGATTTCCTGCCGATTTACGCAATTACGGAGTTGGAGCGCAAATCCTTTCCGACCTTGGGATCCATCGATTGCGCCTGCTCACCAACAACCCGCGCAAGATTGCCGGATTGGGTGGATACGGCTTGCAAGTGGAAGAGCGTGTCCCCCTCGTCATGGATGCAGGAACCCACAATGCCGACTACCTAGCTGTCAAGCGAGACAAACTTGGCCACCTGCTGGAAACCGACACGCCTTGCACGGTGCTGGCCATGACTGTCCAAGGCCAACCCGATACTTGGCCAGAGGTCCGGCAGCAAGTGGAATTGGTGGCACATCAGAACGGCTTCCAATTGGATGCGCTCCATGAACCAAGGCTGCTCGCCCTCTGGGATAGACCACATTTCGTCTGGAAAATCAATCCTGGTGATCAGGATCCCTCTCCTTTAATTCAAGCCTTGGCCAAGATCTCAACCACTGAGGCATTAGGCCTGATGCGTGTTCCAAGCGAGCGCATGGCCCTTCATCCCCCTCAAACGTTGGAACGTCTAGACCGAGAGTTCAAGGATTTAGAGGCCAATCACAGGGCTGGCTTAATGATGACCAGCCCGGTGTTGTTGTTTTGGCGTCAAGGAAAACAATGACGCCGAGACCAGTCGATCAGCTGTCTTGGATCGTGACTTTATTAATGCGTGCGCCGTTGTTCAGCTTGAGCACGACGTCCATATTTCCGGTGAGACCAAAAACGGTATGAACCCCATCGAGATGTGGCTGTCCCTCGTAGCAGATGTAGAACTGTGAGCCCCCAGTGTTGCGACCGGCGTGGGCCATCGCAAGGGTTCCAGCCTGATGTTTTTTGGAGTTGATCTCACAGTCGATCTGATAGCCAGGGCCGCCAGTGCCAGCCATTCCCTTCGACCCCTCACGACTGTTAGGGCAGCCACCTTGAGCCATGAATCCAGGAATCACACGGTGAAAAGCGAGGCCGTCGTAGAACCCGTCTTTTGCCAATTTGACGAAGTTAGCGACTGTTTTTGGCGCATCAGCCTCGAACAGCTCGAGCTCAATCTGGCCTGCTTCGGTATCCATCAGGGCCTTGGTCATGGTGGCGCAAGCAAAGAGACACTTTAGAAACAAGGCAAGATGTCGGCGGCGAAAGGATTGCGATGGAACACCAAAATCCAGATCTGTCCAAGGCACGCGTGGGAGTCATTGGCGGTAGTGGTCTGTATGCGATCGCTGGTCTTGAGGATGAACGGGAGCTCGAGGTTGAAACCCCTTATGGCCTTCCATCTGATCGATTGCGCATTGGTCGTTTAGAGGGCGTCGAAACCGTTTTTCTGGCTCGCCATGGACGCCATCATCAATTTTTGCCCCGCGAAGTGCCCTACAGGGCCAATCTTTGGGCGATGCGTTCGCTTGGTGTGCGCTGGTTGATTTCCGTCTCCGCCGTTGGCTCCCTCCAAGCCTCGATACGGCCGAGAGACATGGTGGTGCCAAATCAATTCATCGACCGAACGCAACAACGGCCTCAGACGTTTTTCGGGGAAGGATGTGTGGCCCATGTGAGCTTGGCCGATCCCTTTTGTTCCCCTCTCAGCCAGCTGCTATCGGAGGCGGCCGAGTCGTCTCTCCCTAAGGGACAGGCCCTACATCGGGGTGGCACCTATTTGTGCATGGAAGGTCCAGCGTTTTCCACCCGTGCAGAGAGCGAGCTCTACCGGAGTTGGGGATGTTCAGTGATCGGTATGACCAATCACACCGAAGCGCGATTGGCACGAGAAGCTGAACTGGCCTACGCCTCCCTCAGCATGGTGACCGACTTTGATTGTTGGCATCAGGACCACGACGCCGTCACCGTGGAGATGGTGATGGGGAATCTGAGGGCCAATGCCATGGCCACCGAACCCATTCTTCGAAAACTGATGCAACGGATCGGCCTTGAACGACCAGCATCACCTGCCCATTCGGCATTAGCGAATGCACTTGTTACTCCAAAAGGTGTGGTGCCCCTTGAGACTCGGCGAAAGCTTGAGCTCTTCACAGCCCCCTATTGGGGGACGTTGAATCAAAGCTGAGCAAGCGTTACGCCGCAGGTCTCCAACGCCGGACGCAACTGTTGATCATGCTGGTCCAAAACACGTTTGGCCTGCTCCTTCGAAAGATCTGCGGCCTTCATTAGAAGTGCAAGTTTGACGGAACCATCCGACAGGCCCAAAAGGACCAATCCTTCCTCACGATCGACGCCGATGAGATCTCGCAGAATGCGAAGGGAACGGTCCACCAGTTTGCTGTTGCTTGCTGCCACATCCACCATGCGATTTCCATAGACCTTGCCGAGACGGACCATCACGGCGGTCGACAAGAGATTCAGGGCCATTTTCGTGGCGGTGCCGGCTTTGAGTCGGGTGGACCCCGTTAACAATTCCGGGCCGGTCAGCAGACGAATATCAATATCGCAGGGCAAAGGGGCTTGATCTTTGGGAACACAAGCCATCGCAATCGCAAGGGCACCGATGGATCGGGCATAGGACAAACCACCACGCACGTAGGGCGTCGTGCCTCCAGCCGCAATGCCCACCAAACAATCCCCCTGCTGGAATCCATGCCGATCCAAGTCATCACGACCGGCCTGTTCCAGATCCTCAAGACCTTCTGAACTTCGCAACAGGGCTGGGGCACCTCCAGCCAACACCCCTTGCACAAGCTCGGGATCACTACAAAACGTTGGAGGGCATTCAGCGGCATCCAGAACACCAAGCCGCCCTGAGGTCCCGGCGCCCAGATAAAACAACCGACCACCGCCAAGAAGCCGCTCAGAAATGGCATCCACAGCGGCGGTCAATGCAGCGGACGCGCCCGCAACAGCCTCCTGGGGACGCCGATCTTCCTCCACAAACAAGCTCACAAGATCCGCTGTCGTCAATTCATCCAATTGGCGACTACGCGGGTTGTCTTGCTCCGTGAGCAGATGACCTCGGTCATCAGAGGGCTGAAGCGTGGAATCAAAAGCAGCCATCGCGTTAAAGAAGTCCTTCGAGACGTTTTCTCAGCGCATCCAATTCAGAATTGGATTCAACGTCGCCCGATGAATCTGAATCAGGCGCGGGTTCAGCCGCCGCAGGCTCCTCGTCCTTCCACTGACTCACATCGCGGTTGGATTCAGGGGGGGCCATGAACAATCGCTCTTCATCGTTGCCAGGCACAAAACCGGCTTCAATCAGGCGTGCCTCGTACCCGGCATCTCGACAGAACAATTCCACATCCTCAAGATCCAGCCCCTCAACGGTTGGAACAGGAAAATCCTGAGCTTCAAGCAACCCTGCATAACGCTCAGCGTCTTCCGGGTTTTCAAACAGCAGCACCACCGTGCGTCCAGCGATCTCTAGCGAATGAATGCCCTCGCTGTCCGTGCCAGCGTCAAACAAAAGCACGTGAACGCGCATCCCTGAACCATCGATCCAATCTGGAGCGGAGTCTCTCACCGACCCAAGCAACGATGCAGCTGCAGAGGTAGGAATTACCTCACTGGAGCTCAGATTCGAGAGCTAGTTCCTGCAAACGTCGATACAGAGCCCGTTCGTCTTCACCCAAGTCGGAAGGGATCACCACCACCACTTCAACGAGTTGATCGCCCAGTTGATCGTCGATGGAGAGGCCCCTGCCCCGCAGACGTAGGAGACGACCGCTGGACGAACCAGGAGGAACCTGCAAGGTGACAGGACCATCAAGGGTTGGCACCTCCACGGCACAGCCGAGGGCCGCATCAGGGGGAAAGAGCTCCAATTTGTAGTGCACGCGCAGACCATCAACACGCAGTCCCTCGTCGGTGATGACGCGCAGCTGCAGGAAATGATCTCGCCCCCCTGGAGCAACTCCCTCAAGCCGCAAACGCCAACCATCACCGGCAAACGGTGGGGTATCGAGCTGAATCAGAGTTCCATCGCCAAGGGTGAGTTCCACCTGGGTTCCCAAAAGAGCCTGGTCTGGAGTGAGCTCCACAACAGATTCAAGATCTTCGACGGCCAGTACAGGCGGGGGTGGGGCGGGTGCTGCCACGGGCCGTTCCGATGACTCGTGCCCATCGGTTGCCTGCCAAGGCATGACCTCTGGTTCAGGCTCAGGGGCGTCGTGACTTACTCGCCTTCCGAAAATCACATCGAGGTAATCCTCAAAATCAGGAAACCCCGTCGAAAATGGATCGTCTTCGGCCGCTACTGCTCCCCCTCCCCGCTGCCAAGCATCCCGACGACGTGGATCATTGAGGACCGCATACGCCTCATTGACGAGTTTGAATCGCTCTTCGGCAACGGGATCATTTCCATTCAGATCCGGGTGCCAACGACGCGCTTCCCGACGGAATGCTCGTTTAAGTTGCGCAGGATCGCTATCGGGGCGGATCCCAAGCAGGGACCAATAATCAGGCTTAGCGGTAGATGTCATCGTCCCAAGCGGATGCATCACGCCGGTTCAACCCACGGCTGCGATCGGGGGGACGACTGGGGGCTCCCCAAGGGTCCTCATCCCAATCATCTGAGAACAATTCATCCTTCAGGGAACCGAGGGTGCTGCGAATGCCCTGAAGAGGACTCCCATCGGATTGACGCTCAGCGGAGAGGCGTCGGTTCAACCCAAACAAAGCTTCCTCCAAACCGCTCACGCTGAGGTCAATCTCTTGCAGGTCGTCTGCAGCCAAACAGTCCTGCACATCACGGATGGCCATTTCCACAGATCGTTGCTGACGTTCTGCGCCGTAGGGGCCCAGTTCAAGCGCCGCATCGCGCAACCGGCGCTCTGCCTGTGAAAGAAGGGTTTGAGCTCGATTGCGCCGCTCAATTTGATTCCGTTTGCGGCGATCTTCATCAGCTTTGGCCTCAGCTTCAGCAAGGAGAGCCGTCACCTCATCTTCATTGAGATTCGAACCGCCTTGAATCGACACCGATTGTTTACGGCCAGTCGTCCGATCAGTGGCACTGACCTGCAGCAATCCATTGGCATCAATATCAAATGCCACTTGCACCTGAGGAACGCCGCGGGGTGCGGGAGGAATTCCAGAGAGGCGAAAGCGTCCTAAGGACTTGTTATCCGATGCCATCTGGCGTTCTCCTTGCCAGATATGAATTTCAACCGAGGATTGATTCGCTTCAGATGTACTGAACACATCGGATTGACGCACTGGGATGGGGGTATTGCGTGGAATCAAAACCTTCATCAAGCCGCCCACCGTTTCCAGGCCGAGGGACAGCGGCGTTACGTCGTTCAGCAACAGATCTCGGAGTTCCCCAGTCAGGATCCCGGCCTGGACTGCGGCACCAATGGCCACAACCTCATCTGGGTTAACCGACTGGCATGGGTCAATTGGAACGAGGGTACGAACCAGTTGCTGAACCATCGGCATCCTGGTGCCGCCGCCCACTAACACCACATCGTCAATGTCATCTGGTGCCCAGCCGGAATCACGCAAAGCAACCTGCACAGGATTGAGCAAACGGTCGAGAAGGTCCGGGCAGAGGCCTTCAAATGTGGGTCGGTCCAGGTTGACTTCGATATGAAGAGGGCCCTCGTTCCCCGTTGCGATAAAAGGCAAGGAAATGGGTGTCGTTAAGACACCAGAAAGTTCTTGCTTTGCCTTTTCTGCAGCCTCAGTGAGCCGTTGCAGCGCCTGGCGATCGCGTCGCAGATCAATGGAATGCTCCTTTTCAAAGGAAGCAGCTAACCAATCAACGATGCGCTGATCAAAGTCGTTGCCACCGAGCTGGGTATCACCGTTCGTCGATTTGACATCAAAAACACCATTGGCAATGCGAAGCAATGACACGTCGAAGGTGCCACCACCGAGATCGAAAACGAGAACGCGGCGGACAGCACTGCGATCAAATCCGTAGGCCAATGCTGCCGCAGTTGGTTCATTCAGAATGCGCTCAACTGAAATGCCAGCCAACCGACCGGCATCGCGCGTCGCTTGCCGTTGGGCATCATTGAAATAAGCCGGGACCGTGACGACAGCGGCTTCGACGGTTTCGCCCAAATAGGTGGAGGCATCGTCCACAAGCTTTCGAATGATGCTGGCGACCAACTCCTCGGGGGCGTATTCCCGCTCCGTAACGGGGCAAGGGACACGAACTTGCCCCCGTTCATTAGCCCGAACGGTGTAGGGCACGGAAAGACTGCTGTCGTCCAACTCATCCCAATCCCGACCGACGAACCGCTTGAGATTGGAAAATGTGTTTCGTGGGCTTAAAACCAACTGCCGCCTGGCAAGTTGGCCAACAAGAAGCTCTTGATCCTTGGTGTATCCGACAACGGATGGAGTCGTGCGGCCGCCTTCGGCGTTGGCAATCACTTGGGGGCGCCCGGCCTCCAAAACGGCGACAACCGAATTAGTGGTCCCTAGATCGATTCCGACGATCCGACCCATACCCGCAAATAGTGGAACCCCAGGCTAACGGCCGGTTCCCAATAAACCTCCAGCAAACCGAAATAAGTGTGTATTCGGGATCACAAGAAACTAAGGACCGGTCTCGCCGATACTTTCAGCAGGTGTATCCCCCTGAGCATGTCCAGCAACTTGGACGATCAGTACCGACTCCGCAAACGACCGCAGTCCGAAAAGCTGGTGGACTCGGGTTTTAAAAGCCTGGCGGTGGGCTTGGCGTCGGTCGTGGCCCTTGTCCTGTTCGCCATTTTGATCGTGGTGTTCCAAGGGGGGCTGCCATCCATGCTGCGGTATGGCTGGGAGTTTTTAATCACCTCCGATTGGAACCCGGTCGATGATGAATACGGGGCTGGGGCCGCGATTTACGGCACACTAGTGACTTCAATTTTGTCACTCTTCATTGCCATTCCATTGGGGGTTGGAACGGCAATATTCATCACAGAAAACATTATTCCGAAAAAAATAAGAAACTTCATCGGCTTGATGGTGGAATTATTAGCTGCAGTTCCATCAGTGGTGCTCGGCTTATGGGCCATCTTTGTGATGGAGCCATTCATTCGGCCAGGCCTCGAAATGCTGTACACCTATTTTGGCTGGTTTCCACTATTTAGCTCTCCTCCAATGGGTCCGGGGACCTTACCAGCTGTGTTGATTTTGGTGGTGATGATTCTGCCAATCATCACCGCAATCACCCGTGATTCGCTTCAACAAGTTCCTAAACGATTAACTCAGGCAGCCTATGGAATCGGGACCACTCGCTGGGGCGCGATTATCAACGTAACTTTACCCGCAGCAATCTCTGGAATCGTCGGAGGCGTGATGCTTGCCCTAGGCCGAGCGATGGGTGAAACGATGGCTGTGACAATGATTATTGGAAACTCAAATAATTTTAGTTTCTCCTTATTGGCACCTGGCAATACAATTTCGGCAATGCTTGCCAACCAATTTGGTGAGGCTGATGGATCGCAAGTCTCATCATTGATGTATGCGGCCTTCGTTCTAATGATCATGACGTTGGCCGTCAACATTTTGGCGCAGTTGCTCGTGAAACGACTCAGCCTTAAGTACTGACATGAACAGCAATAATCCTAGTCTCATCACAAGAAACGAACAACTCAACTACAAACCAAATATCAAGCGGAATCTTGGTAACCGATTGATGACAGGACTGGCAGCACTGTTTTCAATCGTTGCTGTTCTGCCATTAGTTCTTGTCTTGGGTTACATACTACTCAAGGGTGCCTCGAAAATCAGCATCAGCCTGTTCACAGAACTTCCCCCACCCCCAGGCTTGGAGGGAGGTGGCATTGGCAATGCAATTGTGGGAACATTGGTAGTTACTTTTATAGCAGCATTATTTGCTATTCCGATAGGCGTTGGCGGAGGAATTTATTTGGCAGAATATTCAAGATCTGATTGGTTTGCACAATTTATTCGCTTCGGAACCAACGTTCTTTCCGGAGTGCCATCCATTATTGCTGGCGTATTTGTATACGGAACACTCGTAACGACCAGACTGTTATTTGGCAATGCCTACAGCGCCGTCGCTGGCGGTTTAGCACTTTCAATCTTAATGATTCCAACCGTCATTAAAACAACGGATGAAGGATTAAAGCTGGTGCCCAATGATCTTCGTCGTGGGGCCTTGGGCGTGGGGGCCTCTCGATTCATCACGATCACTCGGATCACATTACCAGCGGCATTTACACCTATTGCGACTGGGGTTGTGCTTTCCATTGCAAGGGCAGCAGGCGAAACAGCACCTCTTATCTTCACGGCATTATTTTCTCCCTATTGGGCAGATCTATTATCAGTGGATGGGTGGTTTTCGTCGATTGCCACATTATCCGTCTTAATTTACAATTTTTCTATCATGCCTCTTGAGGTTCAAAATGAATTAGCTTGGGCAGCCTCCTTTGTCCTCGTAGCATTAATTTTGGCCCTCAATTTATCTGCACGCTGGCTTGGACGGGTCGCATCCAGATGAATCATCGGAGCAAGCATTCATCCAAAGACATTGCCGACATCTTCAACGACTTAACCAATCACGGGGCACCATGACACTTCAATCAGCAGACAATCAGCCAAGCACCCACGAGGAAGTTGCTGTTTCGATGCAGAACGTGACCATCAGCTATGGCAATGCTGCTGCGGTACGAGATGTTTTTTGTGATATACCAAGTGGAAAAGTAACAGCTTTGATTGGGCCTTCGGGCTGCGGTAAATCGACGATTTTGCGATCGATTAATCGCATGAATGATCTTATCGAAGGATGCACGTTGAAAGGTCGAGTTTTGTTTGATGGTGTTGATTTATATGCGCCCACTGTCGACCCCGTTGAAGTAAGACGCCGCATTGGAATGGTGTTTCAACAGCCCAACCCATTCCCAAAAAGTATTTACGAAAACGTTGCGTTCGGGGCCCGCATCAATGGCTACACGGGAAATATGGATGAATTGGTGGAGCGCTCTCTGCGTCAGGCAGCTGTTTGGGATGAATGCAAAGACAAGCTAAAAGAGAGCGGCTACTCCCTTTCTGGCGGCCAACAACAACGCCTGTGCATTGCCCGCACGATCGCCATCCAACCGGAGGTGATTTTGATGGATGAGCCGTGTTCTGCCCTAGACCCGATTTCGACATTAAAAATTGAAGAAACCATGCATGAACTCAAAAAGAGTTTCACGATTGTGATTGTGACTCACAACATGCAGCAGGCCGTACGAGTCAGCGATGAAACAGCTTTTTTCAACGCAGAGACGGTAGAGAACCGATCTGGAAAAGTTGGTTATCTAGTGGAATTTAACGATACTCAGTCTATTTTCAACTCTCCACAAGAGCAAGCCACGCAAGACTATGTATCTGGGCGATTTGGCTAGCTTCAATACAAAAGCAAAGGCAAGCAGTGTCAATGTATTGGCCAGACACTACTAAAGACAAATATTGGTTTGATATAAGCTTAATTTCATCGTTAAGAAGAAGACAACTGGTTCAAGAAGCCCCACATAGCTGAACGAGCTGAGGAGAAATGAAACTATTGATTCCAACAAATTTGGACGATGTAGGCACTCAAGAATAATAGGTTCTCCACATCATATTCACATTACCCAATTAATTTAAGGGATAATATTATTTGATAATAAGGTTCAGGCTGCTTGCAATGACTCAACTGTATTGCTTAATTCACCAATATCTCTCAAGCCTTCAACAGAGAACCAAGGAGAATTCTCCCAACTAAAACCTTCACCCATCGTGGAATCTGGAGCTGTGATGTACCAATGACAGGCAGTGTCGGGAACATCAACGGCACACTTGCTCCAATCGGCATCCCATTGAGGAACTTGAACCCACATCAGGGCAGCAAACATCAGAGAGAGAATGGATTTCATCATTTCTGGTAAAGCTCCTCAAGCTTTTCACGACTGAAGTTGGCGTAGAGAACGTCTTCGCCTGGTTGTGGCGCTTCGGGGTGGCGCTTGGCTGGCTTATCCCAGCTTGTGTTGCGAATATTTCCCCACATCATTGCGAAAGCACCTCCTGCTATCACTGCGAAAAAGAGGAAATAGAGCGCCGCGAACCAGCCATTCATATTCGTACACGTTGCTTTACATTCATTAACATACACGATCGTGTCGCTTGGCGGACCAAGCAGCCAAAGGGTCGCCCGAGCCGACATGCGCTAACCCGCCCATGCGAGGGCGGTTCTCCTTAACGCACAATGGGCAAAGCCATTTAGACCGTTGCAGTAAAAAGGCACCAAATGATTTTCACTGTTCTTGCGATTTCAGCTGCTGCTATCGGTGTAATGGCAATTTTTTATGGCGAGGTAAGGTTGCTTCAACGTTGACATTCAATTATTTTAACGATCTCGACAAAAGAATAAGGAAAAAGGAAAGCTTCAATTTAATGAGTTGATATGGATTTGCACTTTCCAATCAAACAGAATTATCCTTGATAAGGGGAGTTATTCCCACGAATCGCATTCAAAAGCAGCGCCTGTCTCGAATTCTTCCATTAATGCGACAACATCATCAACTGGATGTGTCAGTCGAAGAAAAAAGAGTCGCGATTTTAACCACACCTCTAGTAAATATGCATCACGAGCATCTGATGTATACAGATAATCAAATGATGAAAAGTCTGGCGATTCAGTAGAAGTCATCAAGCACTCGTTCGTATCTTTAGGCTATTAAGAAGCTGAGATCATGCTGGCAATGCATGTAAATCAGCACAATGCACTATTTAAGTATAAACGCCTAAGTAAATATACTATTTACTGCCGTACATTATTAATTCAGCAACGTGACCAATAGGCGATTTTTCGACGGAGATGAATCTATCCATCCTCTTGATCAATGACATCTATAATCCCCAGCAATGCTCCAAAATTGCCCTGAGAAGCAGTCCTGCACAAGCAATTGCCCTCGAATTGCGATATCAAATTAGGACCTAAAGTTAGATTGCTGAAGACCCTTATCTTGCGCTTTTAGATTTTAACTATTTTAAAATTAAGGAAATATATCATTTGCTTGTATGAGCTTAAAAGTCTTTGCAAATTAGTCCTTCAGTCTTTGACAAGTCGCATGTAAGAACTTATCCCCCCTGTCTCTAAGAAATTCCAATAAAAAAACCCCTGCAAGGCAAGGGGTTTGGGTGTTAGGTGACGGAGAGCGAGGGATTCGAACCCTCGATAGAGTTGCCCCTATACAGCATTTCCAGTGCTGCGCCTTCGACCACTCGGCCAGCTCTCCACCGGCTTTTATGGGGCAGATGCCAATGTAGCAGGGCGTTTCCAGATGGATG
>JADHRU010000078.1 GCA_016777265.1 Synechococcus sp. BS30m-G31 | reverse complement strand
GTTCCCCACGTGGAGACAGTTCATGACCGACTCACGGTAGAAATTCGACGGGGCTGCACCCGTGGCTGCCGTTTTTGCCAGCCCGGAATGCTCACTCGCCCCGCAAGGGATGTGGAGCCTGAAGCCGTGATCGAGGCAGTGGAAAAGGGGATGAAGCAGACGGGGTACAGCGATTTTTCGCTGCTTTCATTGAGCTGCAGCGACTATCTGGCCTTGCCTGCCGTTGGTGTTGAGCTGCGCAATCGATTGGCTGATCAGAACGTCACCTTGCAGCTCCCTAGCCAACGGGTGGACCGTTTTGATGAGGACATTGCCCACATTCTCGGCGGGACGCGTCAATCCGGCCTCACCTTTGCCCCGGAGGCAGGTACGCAGCGCTTGCGCGACATCGTGAACAAGGGGCTAACCGATGACGATCTTTTAAATGGCATCCGTGTTGCGATGCAAAACGGTTACCGCAAAGTGAAGCTCTATTTCATGATCGGATTGCCCGGGGAGATGGATTCCGATGTCCTGGGAATTGTTGAAACTTGCACGATGTTGCAGCAGAGCTGTCGTGATTTGGGACGGCTCAATCTCAACATCACCATCAGTAATTTCACTCCGAAACCGCATACACCGTTTCAGTGGCATAGCGTCTCGACGGTGGAGTTTCAGCGCCGTCAAGAGCTTCTACGTGGAGCGTTTAAGCGTCTGCGTGGTTTCAAGGTGAATTTCACGGATGTGCGTCTCTCCGCAATGGAGGATTTTGTTGGACGGGGCGACCGTCGCCTTGCACCGGTGATTGAGGCCGCCTGGCGAGCTGGGGCTGGAATGGATGCGTGGTTTGAATCGCTTGAGCGCACGTACGCGGCTTGGACAGGTGCCATCTCAGAAGCCGGTCTTGAGGGGCGCTATCGGGAGATGGAAGTTGGTAGTTGGAGTGCCGTGAATGCTTTGGATCGTAAGGATCTCGAAGTGTTTTGTCGCCAGCCTCTGCCTTGGGATCACATCGATACCGGGATCGACAAGACGTGGCTGATGGAGGATCTGCAACGAGCTTTGGAGGCCTCTGTTGTCCCCGATTGCTCCTTCCATGGCTGCAGCAGTTGCGGAGTCTGTGGACCTGATCTCGGTCACAACGTGGTGGTGCAAGCGCCTGTAGTACCCACGCAAGTGCCCACGCAAGCGCCTCCCAGTGAACGGATTTGCCGCTTGCGAATTCAATTTGCAAAAACTGGGTCGATGGCGTTGCTCAGCCACCTCGACCTCATGCGTCTGTTGGAGCGAGCTTTGCGCCGAAGTGGCCTGCCCATCAGCTTCACTGGTGGATTTCATCCGTTGCCCAGAGTTCAAATCGCTTTGGCGTTGCCCTTAGGGGCGGAAGCCGATGGTGAATGGATGGATATGGAATTCACCGAAGCCTTGGATCCGCTGCAACTTCAGCAGGGCTTGCAGCCCCTGCTCCCTCCAGGGATCACCTTGCTCACGGTCGCCGAGGTGCCTGTGAGTAGCCCGAGTTTGTCGCAGGAGATTCGAGCCGCAGTGTGGAGCTTCGATGTGGAACTCGAAAGTGGAATGACGTTTGATTGGTCCCCTGCCATTGCCGCTCTTCTGGCTGCGGATCAGCTGATGTGGCACGACACAGATAAAAAAGGACGGCCTCGCTCCCGTGATTGTCGATCTGTGCTGCGCCGCCTTGATGTGTTGTCGGATCCAGAGGGTTCTCGATTGCGTTTGCGGTTGGAGGCAGACGTGGACTCCATGGGACGAAGTTTGCGCCCTTCTCAGATTCAGCATTGGTTGGAACAGCAAGTGTGTGAGCCCATCGCTGTGCAGTCTTTGAAAAGGGATCGGTTGGAGCTTGCTCGGTGTTAAATTCTTTTCAGGTAGCTAGTGCAGTTACTGCATTGGTTGATCCCTGTCTTGCCTGATCCTTCATTGGATATCGAGGTCCATTGCTCGCGTGTCGGTTCCACTAGAACCCCGGGCCCATTTTCAGAGGAGTTTCGACTCCGCATCATTTCCGTCCTTTTAGGACACTCCAATTCACCAAACACCCCGATGCAGGTTGCCGGCTGGCGTCTGATCGGATCAGAGCCTCGAGTGGGCTCCTGCCTGTTCTTTTATGTCCCAACAAATTGTCATCGCGGAACAGCTGCGTATCGCAGCTGTGCTCTCCGATGAGAGAGTCGATGAGCTCATCGTCGCGCAAGGTCGATATCAGATTGGTGATGTTTATCTAGGTACGGTTGAAAATGTTCTTCCGGGTATTGACGCAGCGTTTGTCAATATCGGTGAAAGTGAAAAAAATGGTTTTATTCACGTTACGGATCTTGGTCCTTTACGTCTAAGAAAAGGATCTGCCGGAATTACCGAATTACTTGAACCTCGCCAGAAAGTTCTGGTGCAGGTGATGAAGGAACCAACGGGAACAAAGGGGCCACGACTCACCGGAAATCTCGCGCTTCCCGGCCGTTATTTGGTTCTTCAGCCCCATGGTTTGGGGGTCAATATCTCCCGTCGAATTAGTGCTGAAGCGGAACGCAACAGGCTCAGAGCCTTGGGTGTTCTGATTAAGCCGCCTGGCGCTGGTTTGCTGATTCGCACCGAAGCAGAGGGCATTAGCGAAGAGCTTCTGATCGACGACTTAGAAGCCTTATTGCGCCAATGGGAAGCCATCCAGCAGGCGGCAGAGACCGCAGTCCCGCCTGTGCTGTTGAATCGCGATGAGGACTTCATCCATCGCATTCTTCGCGATCACATGGGCCCCGACCTGGCGCGTGTCGTCGTCGACGACCCTGCAGCGGTATCAAGAGTTGGAAGTTTCCTGGGGGCGGAGCACGGGAACGTTGTGGTGGAGGCTCACGACGAGTCGACTGAACTGCTCGAGCACTACAAGATCAATTCAGCGATTCGCGACGCATTGAAACCCAGGGTGGATTTGCCCTCAGGTGGATACGTGATTATCGAGCCCACGGAAGCACTCACCGTAATTGATGTGAACTCCGGCTCATTTACCCGATCTGCCAATGCTCGGGAGACGGTGCTCTGGACCAACGTTGAGGCAGCGATTGAAATTGCGAGGCAATTGAAACTGCGCAATATCGGTGGGGTGATCATCATCGATTTCATCGATATGGACTCCCGCCGTGACCAGCTCCAATTGTTGGAGCACTTCACAACGGCGACGCGGGATGACTCGGCTCGTCCACAAATTGCCCAACTCACCGAGCTGGGTCTTGTGGAACTCACCCGGAAACGCCAGGGGCAAAACATCTATGAATTGTTTGCTCGTGCCTGCCCCAGTTGTGCTGGCCTTGGGCATGTTGCCGTTTTGCCTGGGAACGACCTTTCACAACCTGTAGCAGCCGAAACAGGTTTGGTTCGATCGGTTGCTTCAGCCCGTTCTGAAGTTGTTTCGCCTGTTGACACCGCGGCCAATAACAGTCGGCGTCGACGGGGTGGTCGACCTCGGATCGGCCCAGAAGGAGGAACGTCCCTCGTGGACCTTCCATCTGAAAGCGAAGCCCCACAGGTTTCAACGGAAGAGGCGCATGAGCCTGCCATTACCCGTCGCCAAGACCCAGAGCTCGTTGCCGTTCCGATGACGGACGAACAGCAAGAGGTATACAGCTGGCTTGGGTTGAATCCGGCGCTGCTATTGGAGGAACCGCCTGAATCGGACAATGTTGTGGTTCGCGTTGTCCGTCCTGGCGAAGACGAGGCCGAGGTTCTTGAGGAAGCACGTCAGCAATTGGCGGCCACTGCTGGACGCCGCCGGCGTCGCGGTAGTCGTGGTGCGGGGGGGCGCAGTGTTGTCCTTTCTGGAGCAACGCAGCCTGAGCCCATCTCTGTTCCGTTAACGCCTGAGATCAGTCTTCCCCAGCAGAGTGAAGACGTTCAACCCCTCATGGTTGAGATCACTCCCTTGGAAAGTGTTTCTCCTGTGACCGTCGTTCTGGATCAAGAACCCGTTTCTGAGGTGGTTGAGTCCAGCCAACCGGCTGAGGATGTGGAGGAGCCCCGTCGTCGTCGTCGGCGTTCTTCGGCTCCATCGTCTAGCTGAGTGATGACGCGGCTGGAGGCAATCCCCAGGGGGCCTCGGGTTGCGGGTGTCGATGAAGTGGGTCGTGGTTGTTTGTTCGGTCCGGTCTTTGCCGCTGCTGTGGTGTTGGATGAAGCTGCGGAGCAGTACTTATGGCAAGCGGGTCTAACGGACAGTAAAAAATTGTCTGCGAAGCGCCGCGCTGGATTGGTGCCGCTGATTGAACAACATTGTTTAGCCAGGGGGCTTGGTCAAGCATCGGCTTTCGAAATCGATGCTGTGGGGATTCGAGGGGCGACGGAACTGGCGATGCTTCGCGCTCTTCAAAAATTGCTGCATCCCCCAGATCTTGTCCTTGTGGATGGAAATCTTCCCCTTCGCCTTTGGAGAGGGTCACAGCAAACGTTGGTGGGAGGTGACTCCCGCTCGGCCGCGATTGCTGCTGCCAGTGTGTTGGCGAAAGAGGCGCGTGATGCGTTGATTCGGAGGTTGTCGATCCGGTTTCAGGGTTACGGCCTTGAACGTCATGCTGGCTATGGAACGGCTCTGCATCGGCAAGCCTTGCTGACGTTGGGGCCCACGTCGCTGCATCGAAGCAGCTTTCTTCGACGCTTATTGGGGTAAAGCGCTGGATTGAACGGCTTGGCACCAATCCTGAAAGTCGCTGATTAACTGCTTGCCAACGCGCGCTTTGATTCCAATCAAAATCCCATTGAGGATCGACTCGCCGGTGGATTCCAAGACACGACGTGGAATCAAGCGAAGCAGCTGTGGTTGGCTCACTTCTACGGATAAGTGTGCATGGCCGCTCAATCCACGTTCATCACTGACGAGTCTTGATTCCAGCGATAAGCGGAAGTCATCGACGACACCGAGACCCTCCAATTTGCAATCAACCGCTTTCATCACCAGCGTGTCGGATTCGGTTTCAATTTGAAGTGATACGACCGGTTTCACCTGCAGTTGAAACACCTGCAAGCTGGTGACGAGATAGCGGTAGTGCCCGGGTTTGATCTTGGTGAGTTGGCGGGAGTCCAGGAGTGCTCCAAGGACCCGTTCCTCCTGTTGCAGATAGTCGGGCAACCGTTCTGCGTGGCATTGGACTGGAAGGTCCAACTTCTGACAGGCTTCGAACGCCAGGGACATGCGCATCACTTGACGCGGCATGATCCTATCGAGTCCATGCGGCCAGGCTTTTATGCCAACACGTCTCGCTTACCTCGGCCCTACAGGGACCTACGGAGAGCAAGCCGCTCGCGCTTTGGTGCAACTTGAAGCGATGGGTGATGTTCAATTCGTTCCCTGTGTTGGCTTGCGCGCGGTTGTTGAGCAGTTGGCAAGCGGGACGTGTGACGCGGCTGTGGTGCCGATTGAGAATTCTGTTGAGGGTGGGGTGACGGCCACCTTGGATGCGTTGTGGTCGCATCGCGACCTGTGTATTCGTCGCGCTCTGGTGTTGCCCATTCGTCATGCACTTTTGGGCGAAGGGGATTTGTCCGGAATTAATGAGGTGTTGTCTCATCCACAGGCTTTGGCCCAGTGCAGTGGCTGGTTGGCAAAGCATGTGCCGCAAGCGTTGCAGCTCCCCACGTCCTCAACGGCTGAAGCCGCTCGACTGGTGGTGGGGAGTCATTTCCGAGCCGCCATTGCTTCAAGGGTGGCCGGGATTGAGCATGGCTTGGAGGAGTTGGCTTATCCCGTGAATGATGTGGCTGGAAACTGCACTCGCTTCCTCTTGCTGAAGCGTGGTGAACGTCGTGACCAAGGCTCTGTTGCCAGCGTGGCCTTCTCTCTGCATCGGAATGCTCCAGGGGCCTTGCTGGAGGCCCTCGCATGTCTTGCAGAGCGAGGACTCAATATGAGCCGCATTGAGTCACGACCTTCGAAGCGAGAATTTGGTGAATACGTTTTTTTTGTCGATGTTGATCTGCCGAACAACCAACCAGACGCTCTGCCTGAGTTGATCGCCCAACTTGAACCTTTTTGTGAGCATCTCGCCCATTTCGGTGCTTACCCGAGCACCCAAATGGGCAGCACCGAACTCAGCGGCGGTTCAACTTGAACACCCCGAATTGCATTAGCCCGGTGGCGAATGCCCAATGCATCAGGAGAAGTGTTGGAGTTTCCCTCAATCCTTGAACAACCGCTTTGGGACCCAGTCCAAGCACGTCTCTCGGACGTCGGATGCCCTCCACGATTGAATCAATCCATGAGGGGAGGGTGGCTCGGCTCCAATCATCGGTGTTGATGCCACCTTGGCCATATCGGCTGGTTTCTAGATTTTGCTGAAACCCAGCAATGCTGGCGAATTCGGGGTGGGCCCATTGATTGAGGAGCTGGCGCATCACCCTGCGTTCTGTTTTGGTCATGGCGCCATCGGACGGGTCGCGACGGTTCCAGTCCGCTACGGCCAGTAAGCCACCGGGTTTCAGCACTCTGAGGAGTTCATCGGCGTATCGCTGCTTGTCTGGCATATGAGGACCTGCTTCCACACTCCAAACGGCGTCGAAACTGTGGTCAGTCAACTGCAAGTCGAGTGCATCCATCACCTCGAAACGACAGCTCAGACCAGGGGTTGTTAGCTCTGTGGCTCGCGTGATTTGAGCAGGACTGATGCTGATGCCGACAACATCCAAGTTGTAGTCGCGAGCGAGGATGCGGGCACTGCCACCAATGCCACAGCCCACGTCGAGGACGCGCGAACCCGCAGGGAGTTGATCGAGCCCGCTCCATCGCACGAGTTCATGAACGAACGCTGCTTTCGCTTCGCGGAAATCGTGATGAAGTGGTGGGTTTCCGTAATGGCCGAGATGCACGTGGTCTCCCCAAAGACGTTCGAGCAGCCGGTCATCGGTCCAGGCGTCGTAAGCAGCAGCGACACTTTCCGACGATTGATATTTCCTGTCGCGCTTCAGCCATAGCCACAAAGCAACAGCAGCAG
>JADHRU010000077.1 GCA_016777265.1 Synechococcus sp. BS30m-G31 | reverse complement strand
CCTTGATCTTCCGGGGTGTGCTTTTGGCCCTTGCCGTGTTGTTAGGCGGACTGATCTGGGCGTCGGTGGTCGATCCAGACCGGCCTGAATCTGCCCAAACCGGGGCCGGTGTCGCCCCAGTGGTGATCCAGGAAAGCTCTTCTGCGTCAGTCGCATTGGCAGACCATCTCACCGCTGGCGGTGCCGTGATGTACTCGGCCTATTGGTGCCCCCACTGCCATGACCAAAAAGAGATGTTCGGGAAGGAGGCGACCCAGAAGTTGCAGGTTGTGGAATGCGCCGCTGATGGCCAGAACAACCAAGCTGATCTTTGCCGTAGCAAGGGGTTGGAGGGCTTCCCAAGCTGGGAAATCAATGGAGAGATTGATTCTGGGGTGAAATCGCTCGATACCCTCGCCGACCTCAGTGGCTACAAGGGAGATCGCGAGTTCTGATTCAGCGCCGTACGGCCCTGGTGCGAATCCCGTGCTGGAGGCATTGGCGAGAGTGGCACTGCCATTGAGGCAGGGCCACTGGCGCATCAATTCGAAAATGGCCCCCTCGGCTCTCGCGTCGGAACAGCCCTGCTTCCAACATCAGGCGGCTGGTTAGCAAGCGGTGATGAAGGTCCAGCAGCAGATTGAGATTCCTGCGGCTGCTGTCTCCCAATTCCAGGGTCTCTGCATGATCCAGATCCTTCACCAGCTGCAAAAGCGGTTGCTGTTCTAACCAGCTCTCTTCGGCCTGAACTTGTTGAAGTGCCTGGCGTAATCCCTGCACAACGCGATCCACACCAGCGGTTTGCCAGCACAATTGCCGCAGTTGTTCAATCCTTGCCATCAGCCCGGTGCTGCTTTCTCCACTGCTGCTTCCGCCACTGCTGAGATCCAGATCACAGCGGCTGGGTTTGGATCGCTTCACCTGTTGTTGTTTTGGTCCGAGCTCGATCGATTTCAGTTGGTGAGCAAACACCAAACACTCCATCAGGGAATTGCTGGCGAGGCGATTGGCCCCATGCAGTCCTGTGCACGCCACTTCGCCAACCGCAAAGAGCCCTGGCAGGTTGGTCGCTGCTTGCAGATTGGTGGCAACACCACCCATCCAGTAGTGGGCGGCTGGCGCCACGGGGATTGGGTGTTCTAAAGGGTTCAGTCCAAATTCACTGCACCGGTCAAGGATGGTTGGGAAGCGCGCTTCCGCCTGTTCCCGGGGAATCGCACTGAAGTCGAGCCAGATTTGTCCTACCCCTTGCCGTTGCATCGATTGCACGAGGGCGCGACTCACTTGGTCGCGGGGTGCAAGGTCTCCCTGCGCTAAGTGCGCCACCGGGCTGCAACCGAGGTCATCCACGAGAACACCACCCTCCCCGCGGACCGCTTCCGAGATCAGGAAACAAGGAGCGTCGTCGAGACGTAACGCGGTGGGATGAAATTGAACGAATTCCAGGTCTTCCACGGCTGCTCCGGCTTGCCAGGCCAAGGCAATTCCTTCACCACATGCCTGGGCTGGATTGGTGGTGTTGGCGAAGAGATGTCCGCCGCCGCCACTGGCTAGCACCACCGCCCGCGCTTGCACGGTGTACAGCAGCCGTCCATCGAGCACTTGGACGCCACTGCAGCATCCGTTTTCGACAGTCAGCTTGGTGACCCGCACACCACGACGATGCAGCAAGCCGTCCCGTTCTTCGACGCGTTCCCGCAGTACATCCACGAGAGCGCGTCCGGTTTGGTCTTGCACGTGTAAGACCCGTTTATGGCTGTGGGCAGCCTCAAGCGTTGTGGCGAGGTTGGGCCCATCTCGGTCAAAGGCCATCCCCAGTCGCTGCAACCGCTCAACGCAATGGGGAGCTTCGTCCACCAGAAGACGAACGGCATCCCCATCGCACAGTCCAGCGCCTGCATGAATGGTGTCCTCAGCGTGGCTGCTGGCGTTGTCTTCAGGTCGCGTCACCGCCGCAATGCCCCCCTGGGCCCAGCGGCTGGATGAACGGCGTCCGGTATTGCGGTTGAGCAGCAAGATGCTTAAACCGGCAGGCAGGTCGAGGCAGGTCATTAGACCTGCTGCACCTGCACCAATCACCACCACATCCCAAGGACCTGGAGGAATCGGATCAAGCGGACGGGGCTGGGCCATAGAGGCAAAAAAACCGCCGGTGTGCCCGGCGGTTCAAACGATCACAGTCAGGTCTGTGTTGGGAATTTGTATTGAGAGGTTGTTTTAGCGGTACTGACCATCATTAATCCTGTCATCACCTTCATTGAGGGCGATGGATGGAGGCGTCACAGTGAAGTTGTCGCGGTACTTGGCAAACAATTCTTTTTGGCGCTCGCTTAGCTCAAGCTCCAGGACGTCGTCGACATTGTCGTAAGGACCGCCGAGAACAATTTTTCCGGCCATCGTTGGATACATCCCAGGAAACTGCTGGAATCGGCGTACGGAGGAGTTATTGAGATCAACCTTGCCTTCGCGTTCGGCGATCTTGTCATCCACAACGTTGCGGATTTCGCTCCCGGAATATTTCCCAAGCAAGTCCTCTTCCGCATAGACCGCGGATGGGAGAACAAGGCTTGAAAACAAACCTGCCATTACTAGGGCGCCGGTCAGCCAGCTCAGAAGCCGCTTCATCACTACTCTCGATCAGGGGACGGAACGGGAAGGCCGGCAATGCCGGTTCGCAAAGACTACAAGTCGAATTCCCGATCTAGCCCTTCAAAACCCAGAGGTTTTGCAGTTCGTTTCACTCGATCAATCCGCTGAGGCCTGGTTGAACCACTGCGGCTAGTAGGAAAAGACCATCTACCCACAGGGTTGTCATCAATACTGCAGCCGACATGGACAGCGTTTCACTGCTGTTGAGGAGTGCTGTCTCGCGTTTCGACAATGTTTGTGCAAACAGAAGAATCGAACCAGCGGCCAACACCAGTGCCGTTATCGGTAGGGGGTGCAGCAGATGAAGACCTGCTTCATGGAGAAGTTGCGGGGCCGTATCGAGGGAAGCTGTTACGACCCCTGGCCAGAAGCGCATGACGCCGGTGACGGCCATCATTAAATCGGTGAAGGCTGTACCCACCAACGACGACAAATAAAAGGCGGAGGCAAGCCGCCATCGTGTCCCAAAGCCAGCCAGCGCAATCGGTAAAGCAAAGGCCTCCACCGGTAAGTGCAGAACAGGATGCGCCCTCAGCCAACCCCAAAACACACATCCAGCCAGCCAACTGCCGCTGAAACCAACGATCAAGGCACCGAAATCGGCTTTTTGTTGATTGTCACTGCGATTTAGAACAACGCCGATCGCCACCAAAACAGCGGTGAATAGGGTTGCGGAGAAGGGATGAACGCGAACCCATGGCGCCTGTAGGAACACAGGAAGCACCACCATGGCCGCAGCCAGCTTGGGCACCGAAACGAACCACAGACGGTCGGAGGCTGGGGATTGCCAGGTGCCGCCGACCAAGTGCTCCTCGTTACAAAGTCACGAAACCTTAGAAGACATTCTCGAGACTTGTGTCCGACATAGGGTCGCCTCAATGTTTGATCTCGAATGATCGATACCCCTGCTCCTCTGGGTCTTGTTGAGGCTTTGGTGCTCGGCATCGTCCAAGGACTCACCGAGTTTCTACCGATTAGTAGTACCGCTCACCTCAGAGTTGTTCCCGCATTGCTTGGCTGGGACGACCCAGGAGTGTCTGTCACGGCAGCGATTCAGCTGGGAAGCGTCGCCGCAGTCGTTGCCTATTTCCGTCAAGACCTCACCCAGGTGCTGAGGGGCATCAGCCGTGCTGTGCGTTATGGACAGTGGCGAGAACCCGAGGCCCGTCTCGGTGTGGCCATGGTGATTGGAACCTTGCCCATCTTGGTGCTGGGCCTCGGCATCAAGGTTTTTTGGCATGCGGGCTATGCCAGCTCCCCACTGCGCAGTGTTCCATCCATTGCCATCGTTTCAATCGTGATGGCCCTGTTTCTCGCATTAGCCGAACGCATGGGCCCGCGGCTTAAACAGCTTGAGGGCGTCACCGGCCGTGATGGCTTTGTGGTGGGTCTGGCCCAGGCATTGGCTGTGATCCCAGGAGTGTCCCGTTCTGGCAGCACGCTCACCGCCTCGTTGTTCGATGGTTGGAAACGGGCAGATGCAGCCCGTTTCTCCTTCTTATTGGGCATACCTGCTATTTCCATCGCCGGTTTGGTTGAGCTCAAAAGCGCTTTGAGCCTTGGCTCAGGAGCTGGTCCCTTGCCTCTCGTTGTGGGGATTCTTTCCGCTGCAGTGGTGTCTTGGCTGGCCATCGACTGGCTGTTGCGTTTCCTTCAGCGCAACAGCACCTGGATTTTTGTGGGTTACCGGTTGGTGTTCGGTGCAGGACTTTTGGTCTGGTGGGCTGTTAAAAGCGCAAACTAATAAGCAGTTGATGCTGGCTTGTGTGGAATGAGCCATCCACTGGAGTCGCTGTTGCTGCTCTAGATCCAAAGACTTCGGCACGGCAACCACAGCCAGCTGTGGTTGCGACTGTTGAACCTGGCTCCATTGGTGAGGAGCTGGGTTTTGAACCTGGTGATCAACTCCTCAGCATCAATGGAGTTCGTCCCAGGGACTTGATCGACTTTCGCTATCTCTGCGTTGAGGAAGAACTCAGCCTGGAAGTGCGCGACACCAACGGAGAATTGCACCGTGTGGACCTGGAAAAGGACGCGGATGACGGTCTTGGCTTGGGCTTCACTGAAGCGTTATTTGATGGACTGCGTCAGTGCAATAACAACTGCCCCTTTTGTTTTATCGACCAGCAGCCCCCAGGGCATCGCGACAGTCTTTACCTAAAAGACGACGATTTTCGCCTCAGTTTTCTGTATGGCTCGTACTTAACCCTGACCAACCTCCAAGACGCGGATTGGCAGCGTATTGAAGAACAGCGCTTATCACCGCTTTTCGTTTCTGTTCATGCCACCGAGCCTGCGTTGCGTTCTCGGTTGCTTGTGAATCAGCGCGCTGGGTTGTTGATGGACCAACTCGCTTGGTTTGATCAACATGACCTGCAAATTCATGCCCAGGTTGTTGTTTGTCCCGGGCTTAATGATGGAGGAGCCTTAACTCGGACCCTCTCCGACCTGGCTCGCTTTGCAACGGGAGATTGGCCAGCGGTTTTATCCGCGGCTGTGGTGCCTGTGGGGTTGACCCGGTTTCGCCCAGAGGAAGATGGGTTGATCCCTGTGGACGGGCCGTGTGCTCGCAAGGTGATTGCCCAGGTTGAACAGATCCAGACCGAATTTCAGAGCGAGCTTGGATCACGTTTTGCCTGGTTGTCGGATGAGTGGTATTTGATGGCTGGATTACCCCTCCCGCCTCGTGCTGATTACGAAGACCTTCCTCAGCAGGAGAACGGCGTTGGCAGCATTCGCGCTTTTCTAGAAGCCCTTGATGAGGCGTCGAACGAACTACCCCAATCCGTGAGTCGCCCCAGGCGTTGCAGTTGGGTAGTGGGAAGCATTGTGAAGAGCGCCTTGCAACCGGTCACCCAGCGGCTGAATGCGGTGGAGGGGGTGAACTTGCAGCTGTTTGGTTTGCCCAGCCCCTATTGGGGGCAAGACCAAGTGGTGACCGGCTTGCTAACGGGGCAAGATCTTCTTGATGGCTTAACGGGGCAAGACTTGGGGGATGAGCTTTTGCTTCCGTCCGTGATGATGCGTCAGGGCCAGCCCGTATTCCTAGACGATATGACGCTTGAGACTGTTCAAGCTCAGCTTCCCGTTCCGATTCGAGTTGTGCATGGGGCGGCTGACATCGTGGCCTCGGTCTTGAGATCGAACGACAAAACTCTTTAAACTCCACGAAAGTTTTGGATGTGCTGTGCACCGGTTTCCCGCACGTTTGTTGTTGATTGCGGGGGTGCTGGCGACCGGTGTGACACCGGTTTTGAGTCAATCCAGTTCCTCTGAAGACCCCACATCACCCTTAATTGATCAGTCAACGTTGCCGTTGGCACCTCAACTGAAGGGCGGGCGGCCAAGGCTGAAAGATGGTGCGGTTGTTCCTGCGGCCACTGAATTAACCCCATCCCTACAGCCTTTAACTGCTCCCCCAAGCCTTGCGCTTCCTGATCAAAAACAGCAAGTGAGCATCCATGAGCTACGTCCTCTCACGCTTGAGGATGCGTTGCTTCTGGCTGAGGTGAATAGCCCAACGTTGAAGGCTGCGGCAAGTCAAGTCGAGCAATTCAAGTCGTCCTTGCGTGCAGCCATTGCGTCCTGGTACCCCACAGTTGATCTTTCAGCCAGTGGCCTCCCTGAATACTTCAAGTCCTATTCCTTTCAAAACCCCGATTTTGTTCCAGATCGGGTGGTTCAAAAAAACACCGGTGAAATTAATCCTCTGACCGGTGCACCCGCTACGCGTAACGTCTCGCGCGATGGATTCAACGAACGGTACGGCCGGGAATGGCGTGTCAACGCCAGCCTTCAGGTGAGTTGGGACATCATTAATCCAAGGCGTGTTCCGCAGATTGCCGCTGCACGAGACAGGTATGAAAAGTCTCGAGATTCCTATGTCATTGCTTTGCGAGATCTTCGGCTAGAAACATCTACTGATTACTTCAATCTCCAAGAAGCTGACGAAGGCGTTCGGATTGGTCAAGCATCGGTTCGCGCGTCGTTGGTGAACTTAAGAGATGCTCGAGCTCGCTTCAATGCTGGCGTGAACACCAAGCTTGAAGTTCTTGAGGCTGAAACTCAACTAGCGAGAGACCGGAATCTTTTGACCTCAAGGTTGGGCGATCAGGACACGTCACGTCGGCTTCTGGCGTCGAAGTTGGATTTGCCCCAGGACATCACTCCAACCGCAGCCACACCCGCCAGACCGCTGGGTAGCTGGGAGCCCTCGTTGCAAGAAAGTATCGTTGCCGCCTTCAACTTCAGAGAAGAGCTCGACAGCCTCCTGTTGGATATTTCGATCGGCAACAGTGAAGCCAATGCTTCCCTTGCCGCTGTCCAGCCGGTTCTCAGCTTCGTTAACACCAGCAGTACCAGCCGACGCGAAGGACAGAGTGGACAGAGTGGGAAGACCTCGTTTGGTGACATTGATATGGATGACTATGTGTGGAGCGTTGATAACTCCACTGCTTTAACGGCAACCTGGCGTTTGTTTGATGGGGGGAGGGCTC
>JADHRU010000076.1 GCA_016777265.1 Synechococcus sp. BS30m-G31 | reverse complement strand
CTCTGTTTGAGGCCATCAGTCGGACGGATGCACTGCCCTTGGTGGATCGGCGCTATAGCCAGATCGTTTTGGCGCATCGCGCCTTGCAATCTCGAGATGGAGCAGGAATGGTTCGAGCGGTTCTCAGCTTGGATCAAATCGTGATCGATTTGGAGCAAGATTCGGGTACTTGGGTTTGTCAACGGCCCAATCGTGCCAATCGTGCCAAGCAGTTGATTTCTTGTTATTCCACCTTGTTGAGATTGCATTTGTGGCAGGGAGACTGGGATGCTTTGGCAACGCTTGGACAACGGGTTGCCAGGTTTATGGATCGATTTGATCCAGCCAAGATTGATCAGGAAACGTCCTATCGGATGACGCGAAATTTGTGTCGTGCTCTTTCAATTGACATTATTTTTGCCCATAAAAATCAAAATTTGGACCTTCTCTCTTCTGTGAAAATGCGACTTGATCGTCAATGTACTTATTGCCAAGATCCACGTCATGAGGGTAGTCCTGCTCAAGAAAATCATCGAGTTTTTGCTGCCGATATGATCAAAGTTGTCGCTGATATCGAGGCGGATATGCGAGGCGGCAGCAATCACTCAAGCAGCTTTTGCCAATTTATTCTGCTACTGTTGTCTAATAAATCCCCCCAAAATTCTATTTTAGTGGAATACCTTTCTCTGTTCCCCTGGTATTCTTTTGGTGCTGTTGATCAGCATTTAAATTAGATGATTGATGCCAATCCTGGAGAAAAAAGAGTCGCTTTGTATGTGGATTCTTTGAAGATTGGTGGTGCCGAACGTATTACTCTCGCCTTCGCTCGCTGGTGCGCGGAGTCTGGATGGACTCCAATCGTTCTGACTCGGAAGGGCCTCGATGCTGATTTTTATCCGATTCCAAATGGAGTTCAGCGGGCCGTAGAGCCCCAAGAGCCGTCTTGGTTGATGCGTTTTGGCCGCTGGGGCTTTCCGTGGCGAGTGGTGCGTCTGCGCCGTTGGTTGCGTGCTGAAGCGATCGATCTGGCAGTGGGAATGACCACGAAGCCGTCAGTGAAGCTGCTGTTGGCAGCACGACCGCTCGATGTGCCTTGTGTGGTGTCGGAGCGCAACTATCCGCCTCTCAAACGGATGACCTTGCCCTGGGGAATCTTGAGACGGTTCACCTACGCATGGGCGTCCTTGCATCTCGTACAGACCCGCGCCACCGGTCAATGGTTAGATCAGCGGTTGGCGGCACGTCCGCAGTTGTTGCTGCCCAACCCTGTGCAGTGGCCACTGCAACGGTTTACTCCCGAAGTGGACCCCAACGCATGGCTTGCCGATCAAGGTGTTCCCCGAAATGCGCCCGTTCTTTTGGGGGCAGGAACCAAATCGCACCAAAAGGGGTTCGACGTCATCGTGCGGGCTTTGATCCCTTTAGCCCGTCGCTTCCCTCACCTTCAGCTTGTGATTTTGGGGTTGGATGCTGAGCCTTATCACGGGGTGAATCAGCAGCAGGCTTTGCGCCGCCTGTTGCGTCAAGTACCCGATGTGGCTGAGCGTCTTCATTTCCCCGGCCGGGTGGGAAATATGGCCGATTGGTACGCGCGTTGCAGTTTCTTCGTGTTGCCATCCCGCTATGAAGGCTTCCCCAACGTGTTGTTAGAAGCGATGGCAAGTGGTTGCGTTTGCCTGGCTTCTGATTGTCCCCATGGGCCAGCGGATTTGATTGAGCATGGACGCAACGGCATGCTGATGCCACGCCGGGCCCTGCCAGATCAATGGTCGGACGTTTTGGCTGATTTGCTCATGGACCAGGAGCGTTGCCGCGGGCTGGCTGATCGAGCCCTTGATGTCCGCAGCCGCTATTCAGAGCCTGAATTACGCAGCCGTTTCGTGCATGCGTTGGAGCAACTGTTGCAAGGGACGAGGTCTGCTCCTTGAGTGAGTCTGCTGGCTCTGATTTGTCTCTGGTCTTGCCGCATCTGGGGGCCGGCGGAGCTCAAAAAGTCGCCGTGTTGGCAGCGGAGCATTTTCAGCAGGCTGGATATCGGGTGGAACTGATTACTTTGCTTCCTGATCAGGAGGTCCTTCACGTGTTGCCTCTGGGGGTCGACCACATCGATTTAGGTGCCTCCCTGCATCAGGCCATGGCGAAACAATGCCGTTGGCGGCGCGTCCTGCATCGTTGGAGTGCACGTGTGTGTCTGTCCTTGGCTGGCCCGTCCTTTTTTGGGAGCAGCACCCCCCGAGTTGGTTCGGATTGGATCCAGCGTTGGATGCTTTGGTGCTGTCGGGGCATTGTCGGTCCAAGGGCGGACGTATTGACTGGCCATTGGCGACAACACCCGCCTCGGCGGGTGTTGTCGTTTTTAAGCAAAACCAATCTCGCGGCTTGTCTTGCCCTTTGGTCTGAAGAGGCTTATTTGGTGGTGTCGGAGCGCAATGATCTTCGTCGCGATGTGTTGCCGGCCGAGTGGCGTGCGTTGCGGCCATTGCTCTTCCAACGGGCTGATGTGGTCACGGCGAATGCCCAAGGCACCCTCGACAGCTTGCGCGCCGTGGCTTCTTCGCAGCGCTTGATGCTGCTGCCGAATCCATTGCCCCGGGTGGCGGAGCGTCCGTCGAACGTGGCTCAAAACACGGGCTTTTTGACCATCGCCCGCGCCGTCCATCAAAAGGGCTTGGACCGTCTCATCGAGGCGTTTGCCCGTTTGTCGGATGGGTCGGAGTCCAAGAACAGTTGGTCGCTAACGCTGGTGGGGGATGGTCCGGAGCGGATTGGTTTAGAGGCCCTGGCGGAGCGTTGTGGGGTACGGCATCGGATTCGTTTTTTGGGTCATTGCCGCGACGTGCGTGCTGAGTTGGCTGCAGCGGCCGTGTTCGTGCTGCCATCCAGAAAAGAAGGCATGCCGAATGCCTTGTTGGAAGCCATGGCGGCTGGTTTGGCCGTGATCGTGAACGATGCATCCCCTGGTCCGTTGGAGTTCGTCACCCACGATCAGAATGGCCTTGTGGTTCCCCATCACGATGCGGCTGCACTGGCTAGGGCCATGCTGCGTCTTCAAAACGACCCCCAGTTGCGCACCCGCTTGGGTCTGGCGGCACAGGAGCGCTTGAAAACCCAGGATTGGCCAGTGCTGGAGCCAATTTGGAAAGCTGCGTTGGCGTTGTGATGACCGATCCACGAACCCTGCTGGTGTTTGCTCCCACCCGTCGTGCGGCATCGGAAACGTTTATTCGGGCCAATTTGCGGGGCTTGCCCTTTCGGGTGCATGCCTATTTCGGAGATGAGCGGCCTGCCATGCAGCCCCTGCGTTGTCTCTACGGAGTCGCGGTGCTGATCAGCAAAGCGTTCACACAGCTGGGTTGGTTGCGGCTTGCGTCGTGGCCGGCGGCTCTTGTGGCGAGGTTGATCGTGCGCTGCCATCAACCGGAGGTCGTGTTGGCGGAGTTTGGGTTCCATGCGATTCGCGTCATGCATGTCGCCCGTTGGAGTGGTGTGCCGTTGGTGGTGCATTTCCGTGGATCGGATGCCTCGTCTGAATCGAAATTCCGTCGTTTGGAACAGCGCTATCGCCAACTGATGCAGGTGGCATCAGGGTTCATTGTGAAAAGCATTCCGATGCGCTCCACCCTGCAAAGCCTCGGCGCCCCTCCTGAGCGGGTGCTGATTAGTCCCTCTGGGGCGGATGCTGCTCTGTTTCAAGGCGCATCGCCGGAAACGGCACCGCCCACGTTTTTGGCAGTCGGCCGGTTTGTGCCGAAGAAAGGTCCTTTGCTCACCATCGCGGCCTTTGAGCGTCTACTGAGTCAGCTCCCAGAGTCACTGGCGTCTGCCTGTCGGCTGGTGATGGTGGGGGATGGTCCGATGCTGGAGGAGGCCAAGCGGCTTGTGCATCAACAGTCTTTGACGTCTCAAGTGCATTTCGCTGGGGTGTTACCGCCTGCAGAGATTGCAGCGTTGATGCGCCAAGTGCGTGGGTTTGTGCAGCACTCCCTGGTGGCACCCGACGGAGATAGTGAAGGAAGCCCTGTGGCGGTGATGGAAGCCCAGCTGAGCGGACTCCCTGTCGTGGCCACACGCCATGCCGGGATTCCAGAGGTGGTCATGGATGGCAGCACCGGTCTTTTGGTGGAGGAGGGTGATGTGCCGGGTATGGCTGAAGCGATGGCTCAGTTGGTGCGTGATCCACAGCTGGCGGCCAGGCTCGGTGCGGCTGGACACGAGCGGATGAGCCTCAATTTCACCGTTGAGCATCACTTGGCTGCGGTGAGCGCCTTGCTCCATCGCGTTGCTCAGCAGGGAGCGTTCTCGCGATGACCGATCCCCTCAGCATCGTGAAGGTGAGCATCGTGACGGTGTGCATGAACCGAAGGGCTCACCTTCTGGTATCGGCTGACAATGTTTCGCGGTGGCCCCATCACCAGGAGCATCTAATCCTCGATTGGAGTAGCGATCAACCGCTAACGCGGGCTGATTTGCCAGCGGATTCGCGGATTCGTCTGGTACGGGTCGATGGTGAGCGTCAATGGCATCTCTGCCGTGCCTACAACTTGGCGTTGCGGCTGGCCCGGGGTGATCGGTTGTTCAAGTTGGATGCCGATTGTTGGCCTGAGGCCATGCCCTCGCCTGAACAATTGGCTGCGGCTGGCCCGGTGGCTGCCTTTTGTAGTGGGCCCGATGGTCGCGCTGGGCAGTGGTTGCTTGAGCGTCGATTCGTTGATCAGGTGGGTGGCTTTAACGAAGTGCTCTTGGGCTATGGCTTTGACGACAAGGACTTTCGCTCCCGCGTTGAGGCCCAGGGTGTTGCGGTGCAACGGTTGCCAGCGAGTGCCCTTGGCGTGATTGCCCATTCAGCCAGCCTGCGGGTCAGTCGTTCTGGGGAGGTGTCATCCCCTACTGCGATGCAACGGGTGTCTGCACAATCCCTCAAACGGGCTACTGCGATCACCAATCGGCTCTTGGCCGCTGGTCATCCCTGGAGCGACAAGCGTCTCAGCAGTGAGTACGACACCGACCCCACCAACGGTGCGTTGAGGGTGCAGCGCCCCACGATTCCCCGTCCATCGCTTCAACTGGATGACGAAGCCCAGCGGTTGCGTCGTCGGATTTATTGGGGTTTGTTCTTCAGCCTGCCGGAGGAATTGGTGGTGCGTATGCCCGTGCGCCTCCTTCCAAACGATCTCCGGGGGCGCTTCTTGCTTAAGCCCATTCATCGATGGTCTTGGTATCTGATTCGTCCGCTGTGGGCCTGGCCGTTGCTGGTGGTGCAAGCGCTGCAGCGTCCCTCCCAGAGTGCTCGAGCCGAACAGGCTGTTTGGCTGGCGCTGGAGATGGTCGATTGGCCTGCACTTTTAGATGCACTCCAGCGACTTCGCCGCAGACAACGGCGGGATCTGATCGAACGCTTGCTGTTTCAGCGGGGTCTTCGACCGCAGGACAACACACAGCAAAAGGAATTATTTTCATCTCTATTGAATGCAGATGTGTTGGATCCTGATCAACGCCTGTATGCCGGTATTGCGTTGGGATGGAGTCTGATTCGCATTGCTGATTCAAAAGCAGCGACATCTTTGATTGATCAATTGATGCTGGAGGCCAGCCGGCTGGAAGTGGACCCTTCGACTCAGAAGTGTCAGAGACGGAACCGCGACAATCGGCTAAAGCGATTGGTGTCGACTTGGACCGTTGTGCTGCATCTCGCTTTGCTCTGTGGCCGAGATGAGCTGATCGCAGAGATCACCGTGGCGTCCCATCGCTTGCTGCAGCGCACTGATCTCAACCGCGTACCAGCTGATGTCTTGCTGCGCATGAGCAGTAATTGGGCCAGATGCCTGGTTTGGCAGTGGCCGGCTTCACGCGACGATCTGAAGGCTGATCTGGATGCGTTGAATTGGGCGATGCATCAGGCTCGTATTGGGATTAGCCGTCCTGATGAAGATCACCGACGCTTTGTGAATGACTTACAGAACCTCATGAATGGTTCATCAGGACGTCCAGTGTTGGAACATTCCCTTGGCCTCAAGACCCCTGAATTGCTCAAGGCTATCGATCGGTTCTAACTGTCTTCAGTAATTAATTTGCCAAGGCCAACGATCGGGAGGACACATAAATTGATCCCCCCCGATGCAATCTTCGAGGCTCAAAATGCGATCGTCGATAAACGATTCGCCGACGACGGCCAAGACCGGGATCAAGGTCCATGCGCAGTGATGGCGTGAGGTCCACGCCAGAAGAGCGAGCAACCAAAACAGTCCAATCGGATCGAGACAGCGGCTCACGATGGGGGCCAAAACCCCTGTGGCCATGGAAAGCTGCACGAGACCCAGCATCAGGGTGTAAGCGAGCAAGGTGCGGCAGTCATGGCAAGCGGCCATTGAGCGCAGGTTGAGCTTGGCTCTCCACACCGTGAGCAACACCGCGATGAGGGCAGTGAGCTCGAGCCCAAGCACTTCATTGCGCAGGCCATAGGTGTTGTAGTAACCAGTTTCGAACAGGTAATGGTTCAGTTTTTGTTGGATCGCGGGGTGGCTGAAGGCGAGGAGTGCTGTTCCCACCACCAACACGGCTGAAAAAAGCAGAGCGTTTCGGTTCTTGCTTGAGGTGAGGAGTGCAGGTCTGGTGAGCAATGGCACCACGGCCAGTGCCGCGGTCACCGCCAGGCTGTTGTGGGACAGCCCAGACCCCGCAATGGCGATGCCCACCCATAGCCAGGCGGGATGGCTCCATCCCGCACTACGAAGCAACAACGGTGTGATCAGCAGCGTGGCGAGGGCCTGACGGGTGACTCCGTTTTGGAGGAAATTGCGGAGCAGGGGGGACCACACCACCAGCAGTGCCCACCAACCGCCCCAGTGGGGACGTCGCCAGTGACGGGCCAACAGCAGAGGGATCAGGGCAAATCCCGCACTCACCAGTCCATGTATGAATGCGAGCCGGTAGGGAAGTGTCGTGATCAGCGGTGCAATGGCGATCCAAGCGGGTTCCTGCAGCACCTCGTTGGGGTTGATCGCGAGGTGGTGGCTGAAGCGGGCAATATCGCTGGTTCCCCAAGAGGCGAGGGTGAAGAACACCGCGATGGTGATCAGTTGGAGTCCCGCTGTCGTCCACCAAATGCGGGGTGCTTTTACAAGGCTCAAAACACCCGCTAAGAAAAGCTGGCCGATGGCAAGACTCA
>JADHRU010000006.1 GCA_016777265.1 Synechococcus sp. BS30m-G31 | reverse complement strand
ACACTAAAAGTAGTTGAAAGCAAGAGTGGTTTACCAATAAAAGGTTCACCCTGGAAAGTCACCGATGCAATGAAGGGCTATCTAGTTGAAGAGCTCATAACTGAAAAAATATCCTCAGGACAGCATGAAGAAATCAGTGAATATCTCTCTCAGTCAATGAATAGATGGGCCATACGTAGCATCAGAAAGCGATTATTAGAACTTTCAGGAATCCGATGTTGCACTGGATATTGGAACAAACTTCCGATCGAACTAGCTACGCAAAACTATAATGATAATTCGGCATTAGATTATGGAAGCGATAGTGAATCAGCAACCAGACTTGAACTCATTCTAAAAGCTTTTAAATACAGTATAGAATATATAGATGCAAGCAACATCCATAATCATACATCAGTCAACCTGAATCAATCTGCTCTTGAAGATGAGTTATTAAATATCAATTCACTGCTGAAGGAACGAAGCTTCATTGGGCTGCAGCAATGGGAATATGAAATCTGGGAAACCTCTATTGTCCCAATATCAGAAATTTTTATTGCAACGCTGTTTCTCCAAGACATTCCTAAAAAATTAGATAAAATAGAAGCTTTAGTTGATACACTTGCAAAAATTGCTGTTGCAGTCTACTCAGACCAGTCAACATCGTACTATTTACGATCAATTATTGATGCCAATCATGAGCATATTTTCAGTCATCAATTTTTAGACCTTGCCCATAAAAGGGGAGATCGATTTGGATATCTCGTAGCAAGCTACGCCAATAGTGTTGAACAGAACATTCCGATAAAAGATCTATTTTATTACGCAGCTGCGATCGATTTTGCGGATAAATCAGCTGACATCCTCAGACTCTTGACCAGAAAGATTGAGGAGTTACTGCCACAACATATAGAACAATACCCCCGCCAGTCGAAGCCGCGTCATTGGGTAGATCGTCTTGGATTTCTTGCTAATAATGCCACACAAAGAACAGTTTCGAACATGCTAAAACTAAATTTTAGTAGAGAAAGTGTTCTACTACACCATCAAAAAATGATCTCAATCAAGAGATCTTTAGCAGATCTTGTCTGGCCGGCGACTTTAAAGTCAACAGAATCAGAAATTCAATCTAAACCCAAGCAGCTGAAGCGATGGCTCATCATCGGCGAGGAAAGTTTAAAGCAGTGTTGGCTTTACCGAGTGGAGCAGAAAAAGCTACAGCTTGAAAGCATCGGATGTGAAGTGAGATGTGTGAACCATTTTGATCTCAATTTTTGGAAATTTACTCACGATCTTTTATGGGCAGATGCGCTCATTGTATGCAGATTAGCTGCAACATATCCAGTATTTAGAGCGATTTCATTTGCCAAAAATAGACGAATAAAAGTTTATGCTGAAATTGATGATCTAATTTTTACTCCTGAATATCCTGCTGAATACGAGTCGTATGGCGGCTCAATTTCAAACGAACAATATAAAAATCTATGCATCGATTATCCCCTTCGGATTGGTATTTTAAATGCAGCAGACGAAGTAATAGTATCAACCCCTGTGCTGGCAGAATATTGCCATAAATACTTAAGTGATCCCAAAAAGCCAATTCATATCCTTAACAATCTCCCCCTTGACTTACTAACAAAAACCTCTCAATCCCTTGAAGAAATTAATAATCATGATGTAGACCAGCAGACTATTCAGATTGTAATTACATCAGGGACACTCTCGCACAAGCAAATTCTAAATGAAACAATATTTCCAGTTCTAGTCAAAATATTAGAGAGTCATAAAACAGTTAAATTACTCGTCATTGGTCATATTGAAATTGGCTCAGGGCTACAAATATTCAGCAAACGCATTCAATCAATCCCATTTACCGACTATTCAACTTACCTAAATCTACTCAAAGCCAGTGATATTGCATTAGTACCACTCGAGGTTCATCCCACGACACATGGCAAGAGTGCCATCAAATGGATGGAAGCAAGTTTATGTGGAGTAACTTGCATTTGTTCACCAGTGCGTGCCTACACCGATGTGATCTGCCATGGCGAAACAGGCCTGATCGCTGAGACGGCTGAAGAATGGCATCAAGCAATCACCAGCTTGATCAACGATCCTCCGAAATCGCGCCTCATGGGACAGAAGGCTCGATTACATGCCAACGATTTATTTGATAGCGAAATTGGAAGAGAATTCTGGCGAGCTCGTATATCGGAGTCAATTACAGGCACGACTACTGATCGACCCTGTAAAAAGGTATTGGTTATGAATGTATTCTTTGCACACCAGAGTATTGGTGGGGCCACACGTGTAGCCCAAGATTATGTACAAGCGATGTTGACAGATGAGCAAACAAATTACGAGGTTACTGTTTTGTGTACGGAGTACAACAACTGGCAGTCTGACCCACCAAATCTAGAGAAATTAAAGGAAATCGAGCAAGAGCCATTCCTATCTGATTTACAGAATGTTAACTACGTAGACTACAAAGATAAAGTGCAAATCGATATTTCCAACTGGCGAGGAGCCAGAATTATTCGCCTTTCTTTGCCACCAAAATTATGGTCTGAACATCATGATCCACTCGTAGAAGCCTTCTGTGAGGATCTATTTACAGATGAATTATTCGATTTTGTTCAATGTCATTGCTGTCAACTCTTGACAGCAGCCCCATTGGTTGTCGCCCGGCGCCATCAAATCCCCTACGAAATCGTGATGCACGATGCTTGGTGGATGAGTGATGAACAGTTTTTGGTATCAGCGGATGGTCGACTGATCAATCCTGCAGACCCCCTCAGTCATTTTGATCAACAACCGAGCCCGGATGAAATTGAAAAAGCACTGAAACGTCGAACAGATCTCTACGATCTTCTGGACAATGCTCAACGAAGGATTGCGGTTTCAGAAGCCTTCAAAAGTATTTGCGAGAGTGCAGGCATCAAAAATATCGACGTTCAATTGAATACAGTCACAGAAATGGGCTTACCCTCTAAGAATCATTTATTGAACAAAGAAATTTCAGGAAATAATTATAAATTATGCCACATCGGCGGCATGAGCTTACATAAAGGGTATCAGCTATTAAGACAAGCTGTTCATCAATTACCTCAATCGCTCCCCATACAATTTACTATCGTTGATCATAGACTACCTTCCTCTACAAGTAATTATCAATCAACTTGGAATGGATATCATGTTGATTTTATTGCTCCAATTTCAATGGACAAAATGCCCAATTTCTACAGCAACCAAGACGCGTTAATCGCACCATCCATCTGGCCAGAAAGCTTTGGACTAGTGACACGAGAAGCCCTTAGCGCTGGACTGTGGGTGATTGCCAGTGATGCCGGTGCATTGGCGGAACCCATTTTGAAGACAGAGGAAGTTAATGGAACTGTCATCCGGCCGAACAACCTAGAAGATCTTGTAACAGCACTTGAAAACTTACCAATTGCCATTAATAACAACAAAGCAGATGATGGGAACTGATAAAATGGCTTGGAGATTTTGGCGAAGAAATATGAATCCTTCACTTGGATTTTTGGTTTGTGGCCTTGAACACAGCGGAACCACAATGGTTTCCGAGCTTTTTCGAGAACATCCAAAGGCAGATTCAGGCTTTGAATGTGGTGTGCTCCTATGCAAAACTCCAAGCGAATTTTTAACATTTGAACCATTTTGTAAGCACATGTATGTGGGATGGGGAATCGACCATGACGACCTCTCCTATGCCTGTTCAGCACGATCATTTCAAGATTTTTATCAGCGACTATTTGAGCGTTCAAAAAGTATTAAAGAGAAGTCTCCCAGTATTATTTTTGACAAAACACCTCGCTACATAACGCATTTATCAGAGGTTCAACAACGTCTCAACCGGCCTGTAATCGCAGTGATTAAAGATCCAAGATCACTGGCTCTTTCGGATTACAAACGGTCGAAACGTCCCTTGGAAGAGATCGATTCTTGGTATGAAGAATGGAAAAATCCCAAAATGGCTTATATGCGATCAGCCTATGAGGGCTATCACCATGCGTGGAACACTAAAAATTGTCATGTTGTACGTCTCGAAGACCTTTGCTTTAATGCCAAAGCTACTGTTGAGGATATGTTCGAATTTGTTGGCCTTGAATTCAAGAACGAATATCTGAATCTCAGAAATAAACGCTTCGGTAATACGTCAGGATCATCCATCAACGTAGGCTCTTGCATGGCATTTATGGATGGTTTACCAGAACGAATTCAAGATCAAATATGTTCTGATTTTTCCGAATTTGATCGATGGTTTTATCCATTTTAGCGAAAATCAGTCAGGCAATTAAATTATTTTTTATTCAAAATACTCTCTGAGCATAAAAGATCAAAGAGTCGCTAGAAATCCACCCAGTACAGCAGCGATGAGTCCACAAGCCAAAACCTGTGCAACAACGTCACGACTATCTTCCTTTTTCCACCGATCAATCGTTTTGCACGTCATTGCATAACTCTCACAATTAACCTGAAGTTTGTGAATATATCGATCAACAAAGTCTTCTGAAAGCTCTAAACGACGCAGGCGCGACTTGATTTGGTTGATTTCGAACTGGTTCATTGTTGTTCAAACCGACCTAGTTCTTCAAAGAAACCGTAGCGACGTTGATGATCACCCTGCGGGACATGCATACCCCACAAGCCCTCCCAATAGAAAAAAACAACGCCATGGCCGCGTTCTCGAGCCAAGTGAACTTTCTGTCGCAGGAGGGGAATGGCCGTTGTCCGAGGGCCAAAGCCGGCCAAAATCCCGATCTGAGTCGGGATGCGCCATTCTCGTGCCTTGCGTAATGCGGGCTGATCAAGATCACGGGCAAAGCCCTTCACTGAGTGGGCATAGTTCTGGATCACAAGCTCATCGATCAACTCACCCATCGCCCAAAGTTCCCAGTCCTGCAACCAAATGTTGTAGGCCTGACGAAATGGACCAGGGGAGAGACTGATGCGCTGCGGCAGTTGTTCTTCTTTCAGGCGGGCACGTAAATCCCGCAATAGCCCCGTGAGCTGCCGCCGTCGCCAGCGCATCCAATAGCGGTTGGTGTGATCAACAGGGGGCAAACTCCCCGTTTGCTCCCTGTACAAGTTGGACGTGAAGCTGTCGTAGCCAAACTCCACGGGCCAAGCGAAGTGGTCGTCCAATTGCAGGCCATCCAGAGAGCATCTCTGAAGTAACTCCACCACCAACCCAATAAAGCGTTCCCTCACCTCTGGGTGAGCCGGGTTCAACCAAGCCATGCGATGCCGTCCATGCATCGTCATGGTGCGTTCCCCATTGGCCTTAGCCAGAACCCAGTCAGGGTGGTCTTTCACGACCCGTGCATCGGCCGGTTCCATCAGGCCATATTCAAACCAGGGCATCACCTTGATGCCGCGCTTCTGTCCTTCGGCCGCGAGGGTACAAATCGGATCGATGCCTACCCCAGCTTTAACAAGGGGTGGTTCCACAGGCGCAAACCGACTCCGGTGAAATGTGGTTCCCCGACTCCAAACATTCGGAATCACGCGAGTAAATCCAGCCCGTTGTAGCTCGTCCATTGCGACACCAATTCGCTGGCGGTCGTAATACAAAGGACTAGGGCTATTGGTGAGCCAGACCCCCATCGTGCTCCTCGTTCGCAACAAGCGATCCAAGCGCGATTGCGACTTGCCGTCGAGCGTGAACACTCCAATAGAGGTGAGCCCTGCAAGCACACCGCAAAGCAACCGTTGAAACATCAGAGAGAGGTTTTAACGGAACATTGAGCTCACAGAGCTTTCTTCATGAATCCGCAGGATTGCCTCACCCAACATGTTGGCCGCGGAAAGAACTTTGAGCTGCGGGAAACTTCTATCCAGCTCAATAGGAAGGCTATTTGTAACAACAACCTGCTCAAAAAGGCCCTCTGCTGATAGACGTTCGCAAGCTGGTGGTGAAAAAACAGCATGGGTTGCACAGGCAATCACGCGTTGCGCCCCTTGTTGACGAAGCAGCTTCGCCCCAGCGCAAATCGTGCCACCGGTATCGATCATGTCGTCGATCAAAACAGCCGTTTTACCCGCCACATCACCGATCACGGTGAGACTTTCAGCCTGGTTGTGACCGGTGCGCCTTTTGTCGATAATCGCTAGGGGCGCATCGTTCATCTGCTTTGCAAAAGCCCGCGCCCGTGCCACACCACCCACATCGGGCGACACCACCACGATGTCCCCAAGATTTTGGGTTGATAAGTAATCCACCAGCACGGGTGATCCATAAATGTGATCACACGGAATATCGAAATAACCCTGGATTTGAGCCGAATGGAGATCCATCGACAGCACGCGATCGACTCCGGAGGTCACCAACAGGTTTGCGGTGAGCTTGGCGGTGATCGACTCGCGACCAGCTGTTTTGCGATCAGCCCTCGCATAGCCGTAGTAAGGAACTACCGCTGTGATTTGTCGGGCAGAGGCGCGTCGACACGCATCCACCATGATCAACAGCTCCATCAAGTGATCGTTCACCGGAGCACAGGTGGGCTGGATCAGAAAGACATCACAGCCACGGATCGACTCTTGGATCTGAACGTAGAGCTCTCCATCAGCAAACCGCTTCACAATCCGTGGGCCGTCAGGCACCCCGAGGTAAGCGGCAATCTCCCGGGCCAAGCCAGGGTTGGAGGTACCGCTAAACAATCGCAGCCTCGGGCTCTCGGCAGAAAGCTTCTCCTGCTCGGCCCGCGGTGCTGTCAGGAAACTGGTCACGGCGGCCGCGGCACGAGTTCTGCTGTAATCCGATGGTAGTGGTGAATGCGCCCCCCATGTCCAAAGCTTTTCCGCTGATCCTGGGAGCAGGGCCGATCCCGGAGTTGGCCATGCGGCAAGCCTGTGAAGCCATTGCCGAGTCCTGTGGCTGTGGCCTATCGAGTTATGCGTGTGGAGAATCTCCTCACGAGGTGTTGGCCGCAACAGAGTCGGCAAGCGATCTGCTGCGGCTTTGCGGGGATGCCGCTCGGTTCCATCGTGACGGAGGCAGCTGGTTGGAAGCCTTGGCCGACTGGCGCCAACCTGTCCTGCTCCTGGTCCCAGGAGACGCCGACGGCGGAATTCCTGGCGTCGGCCCGGCCTATGCCGCGCTCTGCCGCGAACTCAAAGTGCCCCTGGTTGGCTTGGCGCAGCTTCAAGGGGCTTGGGATGCATCCGCACGGCGCAAAGACGGACTGCCCTGGCGCGGCTGGATTCCAGCTGCAGAGCATGGCGATCACAACGATGCAGTGGAGGCGTTGAGCCTCTGGCTGCGCCGATCAATCCTTAGTCCTGCGGCCACAGGGGCAAGGTCTGACCAGGCTTGACTTGGCGCAAGATCTGATTGCCCTCTCGTTTGGCCAGGGGCACCTGGGTGATGCGAGCGGGTGGCGGACTCGCCATCAAAGCCACTGCCAAACTCAATTGCTCAGGACGGCTGAGATTGGTGTCCAACTCAGACTCCAAACGGTTCACCAGCGACGGCAGCGTGGCGATCACACTCGAATCCTTCAGCTGCTCGAGCAAAGCCAAGATCAAACTCTGCTGTCGAGTTCGTCGGTTGGCGTTGTCCAGAGGAGTTTGTCGGTAACGCGCGAATTGTTCGGCCTCCTCCCCGTTGAGCCGTTGCCGTCCCGCCTGAAGATTGATGCTGTAGCCCTGGGATTTGTCGTTGCGCTCATAGATCTGATTGAGGATCAAATCCAAGTCACCCAGACCATTAACAACGGTGCGTAAGGCCATGCGAGGCATCACGACATATCGCTGAGGTGACTGTTGCGTTGACCCAAGAATGTCTTGAATGGCATCGTTCAACAACGCCACGCCACCGCTTTGCCACAGGCTGGACAAGCTTGTTGGTGGTTCGTTCCCTGGCAACTGCACAGCGAGCTCGCTCGGAATTTGCAGAACCTGCAACGGCTCATCCGCGCTAATGCGAAACAGCATTAGGGCATCGGCATTGGCTCGACCCAAGGGTGCGGCTTGGTTCGACGGCTCACCAAGCTGATTGGCATCAATTCCCACCACAAGCACCGTCACAGGAGCGGAGGGGAAGGGAGCCAAACTTGTGAGGGCATCCCTGTTGTCTGAGCCATCCTTGGCAACGCGATCTGGCTCGGGCCACAGCACGGTGAGCAGCCAACCTGTCGCTCCCACACCCAAGGCGATTGAGCCAAGACGCAGGACAGTCCGCCAGGGACGACGTCCAAACCAGCGCGTCAAGCGCGTCTCTTTGGAGGAAGTCATCGTCCGCCGCTTCATGGCTTACAGCAGACTTATCTTCACCCAGATGTCCAGTCCTTAGCGTTGGGCCCTTGCATGTCGTCCTTTATGCCCTTGCGCCACGACTTTCGAGAACGGCCACCCGCAGACGTTCGCGTCGTGGTGTTTGGTGCTACGGGCTACATCGGCCGGTTCGTGGTGAAGGAACTGGTCAAGCGGGGCTATCAGGTGGTGGCTTTTTGTCGTGAACGCAGTGGCGTTGCCGGACGTCAGAGCCAAGATCAAGTGGTGGCGGACTTTCCTGGAGCGGTGGTGCGCTTTGGTGATGTCACAGACGTGGACTCCCTGCGCCGAAGCGCTTTCCAGCAGCCGGTTGATGTTGTTGTGAGCTGCCTCGCCTCTCGCACTGGAGGACGACAAGACTCCTGGGCGATTGACCATCAGGCCACCTTGAACACCTACAGGGAAGGCCGGAAGGCTGGGGTTGCCCACTACGTTTTGCTCTCAGCCATCTGTGTGCAGAGGCCACTTCTTGAATTTCAAAAAGCCAAGTTGGCCTTCGAAACAGAGCTGCAGGCCGACGGGGAGATGAGTTATTCCATCGTCCGCCCCACTGCTTTTTTTAAAAGCCTGGGCGGACAGGTGGAAAGCTGCCGCAAAGGGGGTCCTTATGTGATGTTCGGCGGCGGAACACTCGCCAGCTGTAAGCCCATCAGCGAGGCAGATCTGGCTCGGTTCATGGCCGACTGCATTACGGATCCCGACAAGCGCAATCAGGTTCTTCCCATTGGCGGCCCGGGTCCAGCCATGAGTGCCCGTGAGCAGGGTGAAATGCTGTTTCGTGCCCTCGGACGCCAACAACGCATGCTTTCAGTGCCAATCGCCCTTATGGACGGTCCGATTGCGCTTTTGGAGGGGTTATCGAAGCTCTTCCCAGGCCTTCAAGACACCGCTGAATTCGGGCGGATTGGCCGCTACTACGCCAGCGAATCGATGCTGGTTTGGGATGCGCAAAAGGAGCGATACGACGCCGATGCCACCCCGTCCTATGGCCAAGACACCTTGGAGCAGTTCTTCGAGCGGGTGGTGCGCGACGGAATGGCAGGTCAAGACCTTGGGGATGCCAGCGTGTTCTGAAGCCGCCATCCTGCAGCGAGAGAGGAAGCAACACCGTTAATGACCAAGGCAGCCGCCCAGCGGGCACGTACGAGCGGTGTGTTGCTCCATCCCACAGCACTGCCGGACAGTCCAGTCTGCGGAACCTTTGGCGAGCCCAGTCGACGCTGGCTGCACGAGCTGGCCAACGGCGGAATCGGTGTTTGGCAAATGTTGCCGCTTGCACCGCCAGATCCAACTGGGTCCCCCTACAGCTCCCCCTCCTGCTTTGCCATCAACGCCTGGTTCCTCGACGCCTCAGATCTGGCGAATGAACAATTCATCAGCCAAGACGCCCTGAATGGACTGCCTGGAGCATCCCTAGGCATGGCCGGGGCAACGCTTGTTGATTTCCAACTCGCCAACCAGCGCAGCGAGGCCCTTGCCGATGCGCTCCTCGCCGCTTGGCCGCAACAGGCCTCAGAACGCCAAGATGCCTTCCAACACTGGTGCAGCCAACAATCCTGGCTGGAAGACCACGTGTTGTTCAGTGTTTTGCATGCCCAACACAACAACGCCTGGTGGACTTGGCCAAAGCCACTGGCCCAGCATCAACGGGGAGCGCTGCAAGCCTGGGCAGCTGACAATCAAGCGTTGCTGCTGAAAGAGCGCCTGATGCAGTGGCAGCTTGATCGCCAATGGCAGGAGATCAGACGACTCGCCCGCGACCTCGGCATTGTGTTATTTGGCGATTTGCCCTTCTACGTCAGCACCGATAGCGCTGATGTTTGGAGCCATCGCAGGCTGTTCACCGTGAAGGAATCAGGAGAACTCACACTCCAGAGCGGTGTGCCTCCGGATTACTTCTCCGAAACGGGGCAACTCTGGGGGTCCCCCGTCTATCGCTGGGGACGACACCGCATCACACGCTTTCAGTGGTGGCGCAAACGCATTAGCCGCCAACGCGATCTAGTCGATCTGCTGCGATTGGATCATTTTCGTGCTCTCGCCGCTTTTTGGGCCGTGCCAGGGGGTGATACCACCGCGCAAAACGGCCAATGGCAATCATCTCCTGGCCACGCCTTGCTCGCCAAATTGCAAAAAGACGCGGGAGGTGATTTGCCTTTAATTGCCGAGGATCTTGGTGTAATTACGCCGGATGTAGAAGAACTGCGTGATCGATTCTCCTTACCGGGAATGAAAGTGCTTCAGTTCGCTTTTGATGGCCAGAGCGACAATCCCTATCTTCCAGAAAACATCAATGGCACCCGCTGGGTGGTCTACACAGGCACCCATGACAACCCAACAACCCTTGGCTGGTGGCAACGTCTCGATAGCAGCAGCCGGGAGCGAATTACGAACCGCATAAACGGCGAAGTATCAGCACCCGCCTGGCATTTATTCGATATGGCATTTGCAACACCCGCCACACTTGTCGTGGCTCCGCTCCAAGACTTAATGCATCTCGATGATCGGGCGCGATTCAATACTCCTGGAACATCCTCGGGAAATTGGAATTGGCGCCTCAATCAGTTTGACCACAACCTAGAGGGTTCTCTGAGGGGCTTTGGAGAACGGGCCAAGATTTGGGGACGCAACCGAGAGAGCGCTACAGCACTGTTGGATCAAGCTTGAGAGCAGCACAAGCTGATAATGTTCAGACTCGCTGTAACTGGATCGAACGCAATACCTTCAGCCAAGAAAATGGGAGCCCAGAGCAATCGTTAGAAGCAAAAAGATCGACCCAAGGATTGGGAATTAGAAGCGCATAAAAACGAAATATCGATCATCATCGACAACCAAATCCATCAGGTCTTTCTGGCATCGAAGGATCTAGGGGAAGCTGAGTAATTAGGCCGATACCAAGGCAGCGGGACCAGCCATGAATTCGATCAAGGGAATGCACCAGCAGCGACCTCACTCAAAGGTCGCCTTTTTATGGGCCGTACCTGTCAGATAGTGAGAGCACTTCAAAAGCTCAAAGCGACGATTTTTCCACCCGATACACCCCAGCACGCTTGGCAACTTGTTGTAAGGGAACGCCATTCCACATCACCTGTTTGTTCTCTTCAGGGGGTGGTGTGATCGTCAGGTTGATGGGTGCCCTCAGCTGCAAGGTGAGCTGGCCTTTTCCGGCCTCAAGCTGCACACGATCACCACCCTCGCTGTCGATCTTCAGCTGACTCGGCTTGTTTAACAACAGTTGCAACACTCCATCGTTTGGACTGACAGACGACGCAACGCCTTTCAGCCAGTCCTGAGGCAAGCGCTGGCGAGCCTGTTCGAGGGGACGCAAACTTTCCAATGCGAACCCAGCATCAGAGGCTGAAGGATTTGATGCAGATGGGATGGCCTGAATATTGGCTCGCACGGGTTCTAAGGCAAGACTGTTTTGACGGGCGAGCGTTTGCTGCTGGCGATTAATCGCCACAAGGCTAAAAAGCATGACTGCGCCATAGACGACACTCCCTTGCCAGGTCGTAAAAACATCAATACTTCCAGGTGTGAATCGACCAAAACCGCGAACGGGTTTCCGTCGTGAATGGGACACGGCAACAGGAAGAACCGGATCCAAACAACCGGACGGAAGCTCGAGGCGCCTCTCGATCTGAGGAAGCATGGAAGCTAAATAGGCTCGCTCGGGCAAACGATCGATCCAGCCACGCTCTAAGGCTTCAAGAACTGGCGTTGTAATCCTGATCTGAGTCGCCAGATCTCTCAGTGTTAATCCCAATAACTCGCGATGCTCGCGAATCATGGCCCCAAGAATCCGAGCTTGGTCTTCACGACTCACCGAATCACGATCAGCCCCTTTCAAAGCAAGTCCAGATCGCGTCCACCAACGCCTTGGGAATCGCAATCGCAGATTCATGATTGGCCTACGGATCGACTGACGCTGTCATCAACAATGTGCGCCCACTCTGGCGTATCAAGACGGCGCCATGAGCCTTCTGCCAAATCATCGAGCTGAATGTCGTCAATGGCAACGCGCTGCAAATCGATCACAGGATGACCAAGCAACTCAGCAACCCTTCGAATTTGGCGATTCCGCCCCTCCTTTAGCTCCACTTCTAAAAGAGACGATGCACTTCGCGACTGAAGACAACGCACACGAGCTGCTCGGGTGACACGTCCGTCTAACTCCAGACCGTCACGCCAATAACGCAAAGCTTTTGAACTGGGAATCCCCCTCACCAAGACGCGATAGGTCTTGGCATGGCTGTAACGGGGATGGGTCAACTTCAGCGTGAGTTCACCTTGATCGGTGAGCAGCAGAGCACCACGACTATCCGCATCCAATCGCCCAACAGGGTGCAGTCCTGGCCGTTCTGATGGGGGCAGACAATCCAACACCGTGGCCCGGCCCTGGGGATCACGACAACTACAAATCACTCCCACTGGCTTGTTGAGTAACAACACCCGTGGTTCTTGGGCTGAGGTGAGCGGAACGCCATCCACCTCAATCAGCTGATGGTCGGGATCGGCTTGATCCCCAAGGGTCGCGACACGCCCATCCACTGTCACGCGACCATCTTCAAGCCACTCTTCTCCGCGACGACGGGAACAGAGTCCGGCAGCAGCGATCAATTTTTGAAGCCTCTGACGGGTCACGCTACGAAATCAAACCGGGAGTAAGTTTCAGATCTCCATTTTGAATTTACAAGACAAACATCTTGCAAACGGCAAGGGATTCACAGGAATGAAAATCAGTGCCCCTAAAAATTTAAGAACGACACGAGACTAATAATCCACATAATTGATCATCAACGGAGGCACTTAAATCAGAAGAGGAGAAGAAGAACCCCGAAAAGAGAAACCAAGCAGCGCATAAGCGACTGAGACATCAAATACAAATGGAATCAATTAGTCAAGCCATTCATAATCAATAGGTCCAATAGCAGCACGATCTCGCAAAGAACTTTTCAGGAACTAAACATCTGCTGGACGATTAAGACAGCAGAACACTCAATCTATTTATTGAAATGATGATTTAGAAGAATTCATCAAAATTGTCAAAATCGACAGCTTTGAAATTGCCATCCTCAACTTGTTGCATCAAACGTTCCAGTTGAGCGAACAAGGCTCCACCTGTTAGCAGAGACATCACGAAAGCAACGAGGAGGGCAGCACCGGCAGCAAACCCAAAAATCTGCAAACAGCAGCCGATGAACAGTGTTACACCGATCAAGGTTCCAGAGAAACTCAACACGATCTCAGCAGTGGCTAAAGGCAAAAGAGGTAAGCGATCCTCCTTCCAACCATCCAGCTTGTTCTGCACAAGACGACCAAAGGTCAATCCACAAAGAACACTCATCAACAGGCCGATACCTGCCATCAAGTAGGGCGGCTGGGGGAGAACCGCCATCATCAAATACTGCTCAATCTCCTCAGCGGTGATCTCCTCAAGCATTGACGCAATTCTCGGAATGAGTCATCGACCCTAGTGGATTGATCAGGCTGCAACAAGGGGATTGAGCCGTTGCAAAAAGCCTCCTGCGATTCGACCCGGACCAAACGTTCTGCCAATCAAACCTGCCAGAGCACGCACATCTTCAATGTGGAGGCGATCGTCACGGATCAAGGTAAGCAAAAGACGCTTACGAAGATCAGCACCATCCCGGCTGAAGAGGAGACGAAGACCGGCGCCTGCAACGGGTAATAGTTCCACTCCCGGAGACGGTGCGCCTTGACCAACAACCTCCAAAAGACTTTCCAAACGTTCGAGGCGCAGGCGACCTGACTCATCAAAGATCACTTCCAACAACTTCTCCCTCATTTCGCGGGTGTCCCCAGCGAGCAAGCGCTTTGCCACATAGGGATAGGCAACGGAAATAATTTTAAATTCTGGGTCGAGGCGGAGGGCGAGTCCTTCTTGACTCACAACCGCACGAATGATTAATGCAAATCGCGCTGGAACACGGAAGGGATAATCAAACATCAACTCAGAAAAGCGGTCTGTGATGGCTTTGAAGTTGAACGAACCGACAGTCTCACCGAGGCTTCCACCGAGTACTTCTTCAAGGGCAGGAATGATCGAAGTTAGATCTGCTGTTGGACTTAAAAAGCCGAGGTTTTGGAAGTCTTCAGCCAGTCCGGCGAAATCGCGATTGATCAAATGAACAACTGCACCGGTGAGCGTTAGCCGATCGCTATCGCTAATCGTATCCATCATTCCAAAGTCCACATATCCCACGTGACCCATGTCGCCGCTGCGACCCTGCAGAGCAAAAAGGTTGCCCGGATGGGGATCAGCATGGAAATAGCCAAATTCAAGTAGTTGCTGTAATCCGCAGATCACACCAGTACGGATCAAAGCAGCCGGATCTAAGCGTTGCTCAATCAACTCCTGACTATCTCTCATTTTCGAGCCCTCAATCCACGTGGTCGTTAGAACACGGGTTGAGCTGAGCATGCGCTCGACGCGGGGCACATAGACCGCTGGATTATCAACAAAAAGGCTTGCGAAGCGTTCAGCATTATCGGCTTCCTGTTCATAATCAATTTCTTCAAACAAGCTCCGACCAAACTCATCAATAATGCTTCCCAAACCAAAGCCAAGGTTGAGGGGAAGAAACGGCGCGGTGAGCACCCCAAGGGCTCTGATCAAGACAAGATCACGACGCAGAATAAAGGTGAGATTGGGCCGCTGAACCTTGACCGCTACCCAGGCTTGACCTTCAAGTCGCGCTTTATAAACCTGTCCCAGACTGGCGGCAGCAATCGGTGCTGAGGGGAATTCCTCAAAGAGTTGATCCGCTGGAGCGCCAAGCTCCTTCTCGATGCGGGCTAAAGCGATCGAATGCGGAAAAGCGGGAAGGTCGTCCTGCAAACGGGTGAGCTCCTCAAGCCAATCGCGTCGAACCAGATCCGGCCGGGTCGAAAGGGCCTGGCCGAGCTTGATAAAACAGGGTCCAAGACCTGTGAGGGTGTTAAGGATGCGACGAGCCAAACCGCGCTGAACGTCCGCATTGGAGCTCGAACCACGCAACAGCAAAACAATCACTAACCCGCCGAGGGTCCAAAGCACTTGAATCAATCGCGGTATTGCGATCCATGGACGCAACAACAACCACCAAAAATCGCGCCCTGAGTTGTATTGCATCGAGGCGCTCATTCACTGCAGCAGACTCTAAGGACAATGACTGCGGGCAATGGCACTTTTGCCACTGTTAAAAAAGCGGCTTGGCATGAGCTTGTTTTTGCCAGCACACGGCAGAGGACGAGCACTACCGGAAGAGTTCAAAACTCTTTTGAGGCAGCGGGCTGGAGTGTGGGACCTACCGGAATTGGCGGAGATTGGCGGACCACTCGAAACAGAGGGGGCTGTCGGACAAAGTCAACGAGACTCGGCATCCGCCATGAACGCTGACCACTGCTGGTATGGCGTCAACGGTGCAACGGGCTTGCTGCAGGCAGCCTTGCTGGCCGTGGCTCAGCCGGGTGAAGCCGTTCTCATGCCACGGAACGTGCACAAAAGCTTGATTCAGGCCTGTGTACTCGGCGATATCAAACCTCTTCTCTACAACGTTCCTTACCAAACAAAACAGGGGCATTCAGTACCTCCAAATCACGCCTGGATACAAAAAGTCCTAGCGGAACTACCCGGCAATCGAGGTGAAATCAAGGCGGCAGTGTTGGTTCACCCGACGTATCAGGGCTACGCCAATGATCCAACAGAAATCATCGCAACTCTGCAAGAACAAGGATTATCCGTGCTTGTTGATGAGGCCCATGGAAGCCATTTAGCCGCAGCAATTGATCCTGATCTTCCACCATCTTCACTCCATTGTGGAGCCGATCTTGTTGTTCACTCACTGCATAAATCTGCGGCAGGGCTTGCTCAAACAGCAGTGTTATGGCACCAGGGGCAGCGGGTTGACCCAGAACGAGTCGAACGCTGCCTGGGCTGGATTCAAACAACGAGTCCGAGCGCTTTGCTACTCGCCTCATGCGAATCAGCACTTCAACAACTGGCTAGTCCTCGAGGTAGAAGAGATTTAGCCAATCGAATCAACGAGGCTCGCCTATTGAAATCACGCCTGATTCAATCAGGGGTACCTCTCATCGACACACAAGATCCGCTTCGAATCGTTCTACACACTGGTTCGGCAGGAATTAGCGGAGTTGATGCAGATGAGTGGTTTATCAAGAATGGACTAATCGCCGAATTACCTGAGCCAGGTACATTAACATTTTGCCTTGGATTATCGAAGCATCGGGATTTACATTCAAAGCTAACAAAAGCCTGGAATAAGTTAAAACAAGCCAACCAGAATCAATCCGCTCAAACAGACTTTGAAGCACCGCCTTTGCCGCTCGTTGCGAGCCCAGAAGTCAAACTAACGACGGCCTGGAATGCACCCAACAGAGTCGTGACTTTTGAGCAATCAGAAGGAGAGGTTGCCAGTGAACTCGCCTGCCCTTACCCACCCGGGATCCCACTGCTCATCCCGGGAGAAAGAGTCGATCATGCTCGAGCAGTTTGGCTCGCAAAACAAAGCCTGCTTTGGAGCGATGTACTACCAAATGCAATCAAGGTGATGAAGATATGAGCCACGGGGAACGGTTGATAGGCTGATGGTCAACATGGGTCTGGGTGATCATCGAGGTCTATCCATCAGTTGATCAACCAAGATCGACAGAATCCTCACGCAAGCGACTGTTAAGCGGATTAGCCGCCGGTGGATTTGGCCTCGTTGTTGTCTTTCTCGGTGGATGGTGGTTCACGGCCGCCGTGGGGATTCTTGTGCATCTCGGCCTCTTGGAATTTTTCCGGATGGCCCAATTCAAGGGCATGCGACCGGCCACGAAAACCACCCTGGTGGCCTGTCAGCTGCTGCTTTTCAGCACCCAATGGGCGGCCGTTTCTGGAGGGTTGCCAGGAGAACTCTCATCAGCGATTTTGCCGTTATCTGGAGCAGCCATTTGTGCATGGTTGCTGCTGCAGCCAGTGACGGGCTCCATCGCCGATGTGGCCGCATCAATTTTTGGCTTGTTTTACCTGGGATTTCTACCGAGCCACTGGCTGTCGTTGCGGAATCTCACAGTGACGCAACTCGCACCAGGCACATCAGAACTCTGTACAAGTGGACTCGCGATCACGTTGTCGGCTTGTCTGATGATTGTGTGCAGCGATATCGGCTCTTGGGCCTTTGGTCGTCGCTGGGGTCGACGCCCCCTGTCGCCAATCTCCCCTGGGAAAACAGTGGAAGGTGCCCTAGGCGGATGCCTTTGTGCCATGGCCATGGGGGAAGTTTGCGCCCTTGTGATGGGCTGGCCTTTCCTCGGTTTACCCGGACTCCTGCTTGGCGCCCTCGTGGCCCTCATCGCCATGGTCGGCGACCTCACCGAATCAATGATGAAACGCGACGCTGGAATTAAAGATTCCGGTGACGTTTTGCCCGGCCATGGCGGAATCCTTGATCGCATTGATAGCTATCTATTCACCCCAGCAGTGGTGTATTACGTCGTCGCGCTGATTCAGCCCGTACTGGTTCGCTAAATACCGGCTGTACAGCGCAAGGATTAGGGCGTGACATCAGCACAACCTTGGATGTGCAGTTGCCCCCCCTGAAGGGAAGCATCGGTGATCTTGATGCCAGGATCCATGGGCAACAGGATTGATGCGTCATCAGCCGAATCTTGAGATCGAAACCGCAGGGTGTTGCCTAAGGCATCGATCCTGAAGCAACGGCTCACCGGTTCCCGATGGGCCACCACTGAAGATTGAAGCGCCATCACATCGTTCTGGATGCTCAAACCACCCAGAGTTGTGAGCCCCATGAGCTGTTCAGCAAGCCAATCACCAAGCCAACGCCATGGCTCCGCCAGCAAGGCGTCATTCAAAGCACTGCCACTGATCGACACCTCACCCTCTATCTGAAAAGGGTGCTGGAGAGACAGCATTTGGCCCGGGCTCAGAACATTCAGATCAACAGTGATCGAACCACTGCGCAGTTGAACGTGCTGAAGCGGTAAGCCTTTAAACCCCACATCACGCGCCATCAAGGTGACCCCTTGAAGTTGACCTCGCATCAACGTGAATGCCGATCCATGCAGGGTGAGTTCCAAACTGCCAAGCCGATCGCAACGACTCCGGATCCAAAGCTTCAGAGCTCCGGCAAGGAGGGTCATCAAAGGGTCAGCCATGGTCAAACAAGGAGAAACAGCGCTCGGCGACCCGTTGGGGGTGATCAAGGTGCGGCAAATGCCCACAGGCTTCAAACGTTTCCACGGGCTCAGCCAAAATCTCGAGAGCCGCACGTTTTTGGGGTTCCCGCAAGATTCTGTCTTGCGCCCCCCAGATCACATGAAGTGGTTGAGAGGGAAGTGGTGAACCACTCCCTGCGAATCCACCGCTGCGGGCAAAAGCTGCCAAAGCTTCTGCCCAGCCGGGGCATTGCAGATGCAGTGACGCAATTTGCTCTTCTGGAGCTCCCACTGAAGACTCTGGATCAGCGAAGGCCTGTCGACACAGCCCACGCCGCACCCCTGGCCGACTCAAGAACCAAGCTCCAAAACGATCGAGAAGAGGCGGTACAGGCATGCGCCGACCAGACAATCCGGCGGGGGCGAGGAGGAGGAGCGATTGCACACGCTGGGGGCAACGACGGGCCAACTCCACGGCGACCGAGCCACCCATCGATGCACCAATCACCGATACAGGCGACGATGACTGCAACTTGTTCAACAAAGCCTCTAAATGCAGCAGGACCGGCTCAGTGCCGTAGGTGGCGGTTAAGGGTCGCGGGGAAAAACCAAAGCCAAATAAATCTGGAATGATCAATTGAAAGCGTTCGGATAACAACGGCGCCAGCCGCCTGTACTCCAAAAAGCTGCTGTCGAAACCATGCAGAAGAAGCAGTGGAGCGCCTTGTCCCAGTACCGCCACAGGGAAAGGATCTTCAACTCCCAAAGAAGGAAGCGACCACCATTCCACGGCATCGGTAAGGGCACCGGCTTGGGGATCCAACAAGCCTGGGCGAAGCGTATCTAGAAGACGTTTCAAGAGGGAACTGGGCTGCGTTCAGGGAGTCCAACCAAAGCATCAAGCAGCGCGGCGGGGGTGACCGTAAAAGGCAGATGGTGGAGATCGGACCCGTCTTGGCAGGCAAACTCACACACCGTTAGAAGATCGCTGGAGCTGGCATCAGCAAGTCCCAAATCTTCGAGACAAACGGGAAGTCCGAGGTTCTCAAGAACACCCTTGAGCTGACGATGGGCCTGAGCGGCAAGACGATTGTTGCCGAGACGCTCTTCTAGACGAAGCTGCACAAGAATTCCAAATCCCACCTTTTCTCCATGCAGAACGTGATGGCAGGCAGGGAGTTGGGTTAGGCCGTTGTGCACGGCATGGGCTGCAACGGTGCGGCAGCGAGCGCCGCCGAGGCCTCCCATCACCCCTGCAGTTAAGCCACAAGCTTCAGCGGTGCGCTCCCAAGCAGCACTTGTGGGATCTTCAACAGCAAGAGGACTATCGATCAACAACTGATCGCGAAGTACCCGAGCCATTTGCACCGCTTGCTGAACCAATCCATCGCTGCTGTCTGCACTGCTCACCGACGCTTCGTACCACTTGGCAAGTGCATCTCCAATGCCGCTGGCCAACGTTCGAGGGGGTGCTTGTCGTACAAAAGCGTGATCAAAGATCAATAGATCTGGACAACGATCTAAAACAACATCGCTCTCAAATGCACCATCGGGTGAGTAGAGATTGGCCAATGCTGTCCAGCCAGCGCACGTCGCAGCACTCAACGGAACTGTGATGCAGGGAAGATTCAATCGATGGGCAAGAAGTTTGCCTGCATCAAGAACTTTTCCACCCCCGGCAGCCAAGATGGCGTCGCAAGCTTGAGCTTCACCAGCAAGACGCTGGAGATCAATCTCGCAGCAATCAAACTGAAGATTCGCCGTCGTAACGGAAAGGCCAAGAGACGCGAGATCAATGCATAGCTGATCTCGCAGTGGTTGCGTGGAGATTGAACGACCCAACAAGAAGGGGCGCTGACACAACTGGGGCAGGCGAGTAAGGGCTTCACCCCAAGCGCCCTGCCCCCGCAACAAGGTTGCTGGGGCGATCGCTTGGGTTGAAATGGACGACACCATCAGACAGCCGCACCTGCCAACTCGGGTTGGGCTTCAACACGGCCTTGATGGCGGACGACAACCTTTTTGTTCTCGTCAATATCGACCTCGGCTTTATCACCATCTTTGAGACGACCAGTGAGGAACTCCTCGGCGAGGGAGTCTTCCAACAGACGCATCACGGCACGACGGAGTGGACGTGCGCCGTAGGCAGGGTTGTAACCCTCTTCCACCAAGCGTTCTTTGAAAGCTTCCGAAACGCTGAGGGTGATGCCCTTCTCTCCCATGCGGCCGAACACTTCCTTGAGCATGATCTCGGCGATCTCTTTAACTTCCTCACGATTGAGTTGGCGGAAGACAATGATTTCGTCGAGACGGTTGAGGAACTCAGGGCGGAAGTATTGCTTGAGCTCTTCATTTACAAGGGAACGAATTCTTGTGTATTGAGAATCTTCAGCACTTTCACCAGAGAATTCAAAGCCGAGTCCACCGCCACCTTTTTCAATCACCTTCGAACCAATGTTCGAGGTCATGATGACCAACGTATTCTTGAAATCGACCGTGCGACCTTTTGAGTCGGTCAGGCGACCATCTTCAAGAAGTTGGAGCAAGAGATTGAATACATCGGGGTGCGCTTTTTCAATTTCATCGAACAACACAACAGTGTAAGGACGACGGCGTACAGCCTCAGTGAGTTGACCACCTTCGTTGAAGCCTACATATCCCGGAGGTGAACCTATCAGTTTGCTGACGGTGTGACGCTCCATGAATTCAGACATGTCCAGGCGGATCATCGACTCCTCACTGCCGAAGAAATAGGCAGCTAAAGCTTTCGTGAGCTCTGTTTTACCGACACCTGTTGGACCCGAGAAGATGAAACTAGCAATCGGGCGATTTGGATTCTTCAAACCAACCCGAGCACGACGAATGGCTTTCGAAACAGCCTTAACGGCTTCATCTTGACCAATCAATCGCTGATGAAGTGTTTCCTCCATATTGAGCAACTTAACCGACTCACTTTCCGTAAGTTTCTGAACAGGAACGCCGGTCCATGAAGCCACAATATGAGCAATATCCTCTTCATTCACCATCGGAGAGGTGTCAATAACGGCTGGGATGGTTGCCACAGTGCCTTCAGAAGAAACTGCTTCTGAAGAATCTCCTTCTGCAGAAGTTGCTTCAGCCGTTGATCGGGAGTTTTGCAGAAGAGCACGAATTTTTTCGCGAAGTTCCACCTCCTTCTCTCGTAATTCACCCGCCTTGGCAAAATCTTGATCGCGTACAGCGTCTTCTTTATCCTTTTGGACGACCCGCAATTCCTTATCAACTTCCTTCGCTTCGGGAGGAAGTTTTGAATTCATTAAGCGAACTCTGGAGCCAGCTTCATCTATCAAATCAATCGCTTTATCAGGAAGGAAGCGGTCGGAGATATAACGATCACCAAGTGTTGCTGCAGCAACTAAAGCGTCATCAGTGATCTTGAGGCGATGGTGTTGCTCATAACGCTCACGCAAGCCCCGAAGAATTTCGATGGTTTCATCGATGGAGGGCTCACCAACGGTGACGGGCTGAAAACGTCGCTCTAAAGCGGCATCACGCTCAATGTGCTTTCTGTATTCATCGAGGGTTGTGGCTCCGATGCATTGCAACTCGCCTCGGGCGAGTGCTGGCTTAAGAATATTGGCGGCATCGATGGCACCTTCCGCGGCACCTGCACCAATCAATGTGTGCACCTCGTCGATCACCAGAATCACATTTCCGGCAGATTTGATTTCCTCCATGATCTTTTTGAGGCGCTCCTCAAATTCACCTCGGTACTTCGTACCCGCAACCAACAATCCGAGGTCAAGGGTCAAGACCCGCTTGTCTTCAAGGATGTCTGGGATGTCTCCCTGTTGGATGCGTTGAGCTAAGCCCTCTGCAATAGCTGTTTTACCAACTCCAGGTTCACCAATGAGAACTGGATTGTTTTTGGTGCGGCGACCAAGAATTTGGATCACACGATCGATTTCGTTCTGGCGACCCACCACTGGATCGAGCTTCGACTCAGTGGCCAGCTGGGTGAGATTGTTGCCGAACTCATCCAAGGTTGGTGTTTTGGTGGAGCCCTTCGCACCACCGCCACCACCAGAGCTGACTTCGGCGGTTTCGCCGAGCATGCGAATCACTTGGGTGCGGACCTTTGCCAGGTCGACGCCAAGATTTTCAAGGACACGGGCTGCGACCCCTTCACCTTCTCGGATCAGACCAAGCAACAGGTGCTCAGTACCGATGTAGTTATGACCAAGCTGACGAGCTTCTTCTAACGACAGCTCCAACACGCGCTTGGCGCGGGGGGTGAAGGGAATTTCAACCGCTACAAAACCAGAGCCGCGCCCGATAATTTTTTCAACTTCGACTCGAGCATCTTTGAGGTTGACGCCCATCGACTTCAAAACCTTGGCCGCTACGCCAGTGCCTTCTCCAATTAAACCGAGCAAAATTTGCTCAGTACCCACAAAGTTGTGACCAAGCCGTCGAGCTTCCTCTTGGGCAAGCATGATCACCTTGATGGCCTTTTCGGTAAACCGTTCGAACATCGCTAGGCCGATGTGAAGATGACACCAATCTATCAGGACTTGGTGTCACCTGTGAGGAATCACTCCAATCATCAACCTGCTTGTCCACGACTGGGTTCTACCCGCACATAAGTATCAACGAACCCGAAACAATTGACGGTTTCTTTGACTGTCGAAGCCGGTAAACCGAACAACAAATATGGATGATATGTAGCTACTCCAACGATCAGATCCGACACCACTGAATCAGGGCATCGCTTCCATCGCTGTAGTACTTCAGTCGAGTACCAGCGGATTGAAATCCAGCATCTGAGTAGAGCGCTATGGCAGCAAGGTTGTTGCTCGCTACTTCCAGAGTGGCGTGAATGGCACCTTGTTGCCGTGCCTGTTGCAACAGAGCCGACAACAATCGCTTGCCGTGGCCTCGCTGCCTTACGGAGGGATCAACAGCAATCACTGTGATATGCAATTCATCAGCGATGAGCCAGCCACAGGCGACGCCCAACAACCGCTTGGCATCGGTCCAGCCAAGACATAAACGTCTTGGATCCTCCAATTCGCGGCGCCATTGCTCTTCGGTCCAAAGACCCTGAAGAGCACAACGATCGAGGGCCAAGCATTCAGCCAACCACGATGGATCAATTGTGATGACAGCCATACCAGAACCAACCGGTTCGGGATCAATCCCTACATTGCCTTCCTCTGCGAAACATCCGTGACCCAGACCATCACCAATGCAAAGCCCTACGAGGCGGATCTGGATCCGGACAGTCCCAACCGAAATCTCACACCCTTAACCACTGCATTAGATGCGAACGATCGTCTCGTCGTGGGCGGCTGTCTGCTGAGTGATCTCGCCCAGCGCTATGGCACTCCGCTGTATGTGCTCGATGAACAAACCCTGCGCGGCACTTGCCGTGCCTACCGGGACGCTTTGAAGCGTCACTATCCCGGACCGTCTTTACCGATCTATGCCTCGAAAGCCAACAGCTCACTCGTGATGAGCAGTTTGGTGGCATCCGAAGGACTCGGCTTGGATGCGGTGTCCGCCGGAGAGTTGCTCACCGCGCTACGCGGCGGAATGCCTGGCGATCGCATGGTGTTGCACGGCAACAACAAGTCTGATGAAGAGCTACTGCTTGCTTACACCAACAACGTGACGGTGGTGGTGGACAACCAGCACGACCTCGACCGCCTCTCAGCTCTCATTCCAAAGAAAGGCGACCCCGTTCGGTTGATGTTGCGCTTCACCCCCGGCATCGAATGCCACACGCATGACTACATCCGCACAGGCCATCTCGACAGCAAGTTTGGTTTTGATCCCGACCAGGTGGAACCCGTCCTGCGCGGTTTGGTGGGTCAGTCCTGGGCCAGATTGACGGGCTTGCATGCCCACATCGGCTCACAAATTTTTGAACTCGAACCCCACCGCGACCTCGCTGCGGTGATGGCCGATGCCCTCAAGCTGGCCCGCGACCTCGGGCATCCCGTCGAAGACCTCAATGTGGGGGGCGGACTCGGCATTCGCTATGTGCACTCCGACGATCCGCCAAGCATCGACCGTTGGGTTCAAGTGGTATCCGAAGCAGTGATTGCCGCGTGCAAAGAACGAAGCCTCGACTTGCCCCGACTGATGTGTGAACCAGGCCGATCCTTAGTTGCCACCGCAGGGGTGACCTTGTACAGCGTCGGCTCTAGGAAAACGATTCCCGGCATTCGCACCTACGTGGCTGTTGATGGCGGCATGAGTGACAACCCACGGCCCATTACCTATCAATCGCTCTACACCTGCTGCGTCGCCGATCGCCCACTAGCCGAAGCGGATGAAACGGTGAATCTCGTCGGTAAACATTGCGAATCAGGCGATGTGTTGCTGAAAGACCTACCCCTTCCCAGCACCCGCAGCGGAGATGTGATCGCTGTTTTCGCCACCGGCGCCTACAACGCCTCGATGAGCTCGAACTACAACCGCATTCCACGACCGGCGGCCGTGCTCGTCCACGACGGAGCTGCAGAGCTGGTGCAAAAACGAGAGCAGCCGGATGATTTGCTGCGCTACGACGTGCTGCCGCAACGGTTTAACGGGGTACGTTAAAGGGAAAGGGGTTTTGAGGGGTTGGACGTTTTCGCAGTTGAGAACCTGCGCATCGTCCTCGACGTTTTGTTCGCCTCTGCCATCGGTTTTTTAATGCTGTCCAGGGTTCGTGAGGCACGAACCCTTTGGTTGCTAAGGGGATACCTTTTTCTTGTTGCGACAGCCTGGTTTGTCAAACGGTTCGCCAACCTTCCACTTACCACCCAATTGGTGGATGCGTTGGTGCTGGCTTGTTCCTTATCTCTCGCGATCCTTTGGCAGGGAGAGTTGCGCCGCTTGATGGAACTGCTCGGTACGGGGCGGCTGGCGGTCCTTCTTGGGAATCCTCAAAAGGAATTTAAAGCAGCAGAAGGCACAATTGCTCAGCTCACCGAAGCAGCTGGTCGCCTTTCTCAGCAGCGACGCGGGGCTTTGATCGTTGTCGATCTGGGCAGCGACCTGCGACCCGAAGATTTCCTGAACCCTGGCGTCACCATTGGGGCCCAACTCAGTCGAGAACTGTTGCTGAACGTGTTTGCCGCAGATACGCCACTGCATGACGGAGCCGTCCTGGTCCGCGGCAATCGCATTGAATCGGCCGGCGTGATCCTGCCTCTATCGCGTCACAGCGTGAGTCGGTACGGGACAAGACACCTGGCAGCTCTAGGCATTACCGAACGCTTCGACCGTTGTATTTGCATCGTTGTTTCAGAGGAAACAGGCACGCTCTCCTTGGCCAATCAAGGGAAGTTGGAACGGCCGATCACCAGTAGCCGTTTGGAGACCCTGCTTCGGGATTTGTTCAGCAACACTGAGGCTCGGCAGCCTGCAAGGCGTAGCGTGGGAACCCCTTCATCCGATTCGCTGTCTTGATGAGCCGAACCCCGGCCACGAGCACCGATCTCACAGCTTCAACGCTCTGCCCGCCAGAGCTTGATCCGACTCGGCTTCCAGCCCATGTTGCTGTGATTATGGACGGCAACGGACGTTGGGCAAAAGCCAGAGGATTACCAAGGGTTGTTGGACATCGAGCCGGGGTTGAGGCGCTGAAATCCACCCTGCGGCGGTGCAGTGATTGGGGCATCGGAGCGCTCACCGCCTATGCCTTCTCAACAGAAAATTGGTCCCGCCCTGGTGATGAGGTGAATTTTCTAATGACCCTGTTCGAACGGGTCTTGCAGAAAGAATTGCAGTCATTGGAAGAAGAACAGGTGAGGATTCGCTTCCTTGGTGATCTCGATGGGCTTCCAGAAAAATTGCAAGACCTGATCGACGACGCCACGGAGCGAACTGCGAAGAACAGCGGGATTCATTTCAACGTTTGTACCAATTACGGAGGCCGTCGCGAACTGGTTCGCGCGGCGCAACGCCTCGCCAAACAAGTAGCCACGGGAATGATTGATCCAGAGGCGATCGACGAAAATAGCTTTGCGAGGGAGCTGTTCACCGCAGGGGATCAAGACCCTGATCTTCTGATTCGCACCAGCGGTGAATACAGAATTAGCAACTTCTTGCTTTGGCAATTGGCTTACGCCGAGATCCACGTCACTGATGTGTTTTGGCCCGATTTCAACGCAGATGTCCTGAAACAAGCTCTACTGGATTACCAAGGCCGCAACCGCCGCTTCGGTGGGCTTGATCCGATCACACCATGACCATCCCGACACGTCACGACTGGACCACCGAAGAGATCCAAACGCTGCTGGAATTGCCGCTGATGGATTTGTTGTGGCAAGCCCAAACTGTTCATCGGGAAGCAAACCCTGGCTACCGCGTTCAACTCGCCTCCCTCCTAAGCGTGAAGACCGGTGGGTGCGAAGAGGATTGTTCCTACTGCTCGCAGTCGATCCACAACAGCAGCGATGTTTCAGGCTTTGAAGCCCAAATGCGGGTGGAGCCGGTTTTAGAGCGGGCCAGGGCTGCCAAGGAGGCTGGAGCCGATCGGTTCTGTATGGGATGGGCTTGGCGGGAAATTCGCGACGGAAAGCAGTTTGAGGCGATGTTGGAGATGGTCCGCGGTGTGAAAGGCATGGGAATGGAAGCCTGCGTCACCGCAGGAATGCTCACCGACGATCAAGCCGAACGGCTCGCCGACGCGGGCCTCACCGCCTACAACCACAACCTCGACACAAGCCCCGAGCACTACGACAAGATCATTTCGACTCGAACCTATGAAGACCGTTTAGAGACGCTGCAAAGGGTTCGTAAGGCGGGTGTCACGCTCTGCAGCGGTGGAATCATCGGCATCGGAGAAACCCTCCGGGATCGAGCCTCGATGCTGCAGGTGTTGGCGAGCATGAACCCCCATCCTGAAAGTGTTCCGGTGAACGGACTTGTGGCGGTGGAAGGAACACCCCTAGAGGGACAACAACCCTTTGAACCACTCGAATTGGTTCGGATGGTGGCCACCGCTCGAATTTTGATGCCCCACGCCCGTGTGCGTTTGAGTGCTGGGCGAGAGCAATTGAGTCGCGAAGCGCAAATTCTCTGTTTGCAAGCGGGAGCCGATTCAATTTTCTATGGAGACCTGTTGCTCACCACTGGAAATCCCGATGTCGAAGCCGATCGTCAATTGCTGGCTGACGCCGGAGTGCAAGCCAACTGGCAGAACAACGCCAGTTCCTTGGTGAACCAGGCCCCCGCATCAACCTGATCAAAGTGCCTAGACAACGTGCTTTAAGTTGCCCAAGACCCTGTTGAACAGCAGCATGAATCGGCTGCAGGTAGCTGCCTTTTATGCCTTCACGCCGCTGAATGAGCAGCAGCGTGCGTCGCTTCTCAGCGACCTGCCAGACATGGCGAACACACACCATGTTTTGGGTTCAATCCTGGTGGCCCATGAAGGGGTGAACGGCACGATTAGTGGCCCTGAATCGGGGGTTGAAGCGTTGTTGCAGAGCCTGCGTACGTCGCTTGCCTTGGGTTGCGAGCATTTTGAGCGGCTGGAGGTGAAACGCAGCTGGGCTGATCAAACCGTGTTCCGTCGGTTTAAAGCCAGACGCAAAAAAGAGATCGTCACGATGGGGGTGACGAGCGTGAACCCAAGGCAAAGCGTTGGCACCTATGTGGATCCCAAGGATTGGAACGCCCTCGTTGATGATCCCGACACCCTGGTGATCGACACCCGCAACAGCTATGAAACTGCCATCGGCAGTTTTGAAGGCTCCCTTGATCCGGGCACCGAAAGCTTTCGAGACTTCCCCGAATGGGCAGAGGCCCGCTTGCGCCCCCTCGTCAACGACCAACCACCCAAGCGCATCGCCATGTTCTGCACCGGTGGCATCCGTTGTGAGAAGGCCAGCAGCTACTTGCAGCAAAAGGGCTTTGGCGAGGTGCACCACCTGCGCGGCGGCATCCTCAAATACCTGGAGCAAGTGCCGGAAGCCGAGAGCCGCTGGCAGGGGGAGTGCTTTGTCTTCGATCAGCGGGTGGCACTCAACCATCAATTGGAACTCGGAGTGCACAGCCTTTGCCATGCCTGCGGTCTTCCGCTTTCACCGAGCGATCGCGCCGAACCGAGCTACATCAAAGGGGTGCAGTGCATCCATTGCATCGATCAATTCACCGA
>JADHRU010000075.1 GCA_016777265.1 Synechococcus sp. BS30m-G31 | reverse complement strand
CCCATAGGCTTTGAAGTGTTCGCGCCGCTTCGATGTCCCCTCAAATTCCAGTTGTTGTTGCGGGAGCCCTCGGCCGAATGGGCGCAGAAGTCATCAATGCCGTCGTGAACGCTGAGGACTGCCATTTGGTTGGTGCGATCGACAACACCCCTGGGAAAGAGGGGGCTGATGTGGGGCTAGAGCTGGGGCTCAAAGAACTAGAGGTGGCCGTCACAGCGGATTTCGAAGGCTGTCTTTGTGCCGTGAGCCAATCGGTGCGCAATTCCGATCTCAATGCAGTGCTGGTGGATTTCACCCATCCATCGGTGGTCTTTGAGCACACAAGAGCGGCGATTGCCTACGGCGTTCATCCCGTCATCGGCACGACCGGTCTCAGCCCTGTACAACTCAACGACCTCACTGAGTTCTCGGCAAAAGCTTCGATCGGAGGGGCGGTGATTCCAAATTTCTCCGTCGGGATGGTGCTCTTGCAACAGGCCGCCGCTGCTGCTGCCCGTTTTTACGACCACGCCGAACTCACCGAGCTTCACCACAACCGCAAGGCTGATGCCCCCAGTGGCACTTGCATCAAAACGGCCGAATTGATGGAAGAGCTCAAACAAAACTTCAATCCATCCGAAGTGGATGAGCATGAATCGCTGCAAGGCTCACGGGGAGGACTACGGGACAGCGGACTACGTCTGCACTCCCTGCGCTTGCCGGGTTTGGTCGCCCACCAGGAGGTGATGTTTGGCGCCCCAGGCGAGACCTACACCCTTCGCCACGACACCATTGATCGCTCGGCATACATGCCCGGTGTTTTGCTCACCGTGCGAAAAGTTGGCTCTCTCCAACAATTGGTCTACGGCCTGGAAAGGCTGATTTGAGACAACACTGATGCTGATTCCACTCCGTCCCGGTGAACTGCAGCGGCTGATTCCAGCAGTCGCCACAGCAGGTCAATTTCGTTTTTGCCTTGGCTCACCCCAAGTGATTCTGCAGCGGGTGATGGTTGCCACGATTGGTGGGGTGATCACCTTCTTGGTGTACAACCAAGCCCAAATGGGAAGCCGTTGGGGCCCCTTCTGGCTCGTCACCAGCGTCGTTTTTTTCCTATTCATCCTCTGGGGACCAATTGTTCAGGCAGGGCAACGGAATGCCACGCTGCGCCGCTACCCCTCTGCTGCCTTGTTTGAAGGGGTGGTAGCGAACGTAAGAACGCGTGAGCGCGTCGAAAACCAGCATGAGCAGGCCGACAGTCGCGGAAAACTGGAGCTGATCGAAAACCGACGCACTTGGATGTTGTTGGAACTCGAAGACGCCGAGGGCTACCTCGGCCGGGTGGCTTTTCCGATGGAAAAGAATCACAAGGTGATTCGTGAGGGCACCCTGATTCGCTGCCTGGTTTTCAGCGAACGGAAAGATTTTTCGCGGATCGGAGCACTCAGTGATGCATGGCTTCCGGAATTACGGATGTGGGTAGGAGACTATCCATACCTCTTAAGACCGGCACTTGAAGAGCTTTGTCGCCTGCGCTTATCTCGTGGCGGCAGAAATTGAGCAGTTTGTAACGATTCCGCAAAGTTGGTTTACACTTCTTTGCAAAGACGCCTTCGGATGTCCATGACTCAATCCACTCCTTCATCACCCGTGATCCGTGGTGCCACCGTCACAACTGAAGATGGCGGACGTCTCAACGCCTTTGCAGCAGAACCCCGCATGGAAGTTGTGGAAGCAACACAGGGTTGGGGCTTCCACGAGCGCGCCGAAAAGCTGAACGGACGCATGGCCATGCTCGGCTTCATCGCATTGCTCGCAACTGAGATCGCCATGGGAGGCGAAGCCTTCACCCACGGCTTGCTCGGCCTCGGCTGATCGTCACAGTGACCCTGTATGACTCGCCACACTGCTGTGATGGCGAGTTTTTTATTTGAAACCCATGTCATGGGAGCCGGTCCGACCGGATGCATGACGGCTCTGGCATTGGCGCAACTCAACCAGCGCGTGGTTGTGTTTGACCCTCAAGCTTCAGACGCGTTGACGGCTCGTAGCCGTGCCTACGCCATTACCCATTCCAGCCGCAGGCTCATGCAGCGCTTGGGCCTTTGGGATGAGCTCCTGAATGATTTGGTGGCCTTCGAACAACTCGACCTTCGCGATCTTGCGGCGGGTCGTCAGGTGTTGTTCCTGGCTGATGATTTGGCCTTGAAAAATCGCGGTCACAGCGGGATCGGATGGATCCTTGATCACCGGCCTTTGATGACTGTTCTTCTCCGCAGACTTCAAGATTCGCCCCATGTGCACTTGCATCTCGGTGGCAGTGCCGCTCCCATACCGAGCCTCGACAGCCTGGTGATCGCTGCCGATGGACCGTCGTCGCCGACCCGAGAAAGCTGGGGCATCCATTGTTGGCAGCACCGCTATCGCCAGGGATGTCTGACAGCCAAGGTGATTCTTCGCGGTGTCCAAGCCAATCAGGCCTGCGAATTATTTCGGCCTGAAGGCCCTCTTGCCGTCTTACCGCTTGGCAACGACCAATTCCAAGTGGTTTGGAGCGCACCGATGCAGCGCTGCCAAGACCGCAGCGCGTTGCCCCCAAGTGAATTTCTGGACCAGCTCGCTGGGATTTTGCCCCAAGGCATCGATCCAGATCTGCTTCTAGATCAGCCCAGAGCTTTCCCGCAGCAATGGATGTTGGCGCGTCGTCTCAGCCGAGGCCGCGGTGTTTTGGTTGGAGAAGCTGGGCACCGCTGCCATCCGGTGGGTGGACAGGGCTTAAATCTCTGTTGGCGAGATGTGGATGTGTTGGTGACATCGGTTCAGAAAGGCGGCTCCGCCAAGCGGATCGCAGCCCGTTACGGACGTCAACGTTGGATCGACCTGATCTTGGTTGGTGCTGCCACGGACTTACTGGTGCGGTTTTTCTCAAACAAAAACAGCTTGCTCGTCGGTTTAAGGCAGATCGCCTTGCAGCTGCTCAAGAGCAGCCATCGTTTGCGGCAACTCAGCCTCAGGGCGATGACCGACGGCCCAATGCGGATCGCGCGAGCATTGCCAGACTGAAATCCGACGCGTGGTTGCCATGGTGATCTGCAGTCATCCGCAGCCGTCTGCCCCGGCGGAGTTAGAGCAATTTTTATTGCGCCGTATTGGATTAAGTCTTAACGCTTTGCAGCTGGGCTTGCGACAGGCGGAGCTAGAGCAAGCCCCTCTACCCATTGTTCTGTGGAGCTTCGGTCTGCTCAACCTTGAGCAACTCCAAACGGTGCTCGATTGGCAGGATTCTCAGTCGTAGGCCAGCAAAGATGCAACGGGTTGGTCCTGGGGCAAAACTGCTCTGCCGCCAAGACTCTTGAGCTCGATCACGAACGCAAATCCCACCAATTGCCCACCGGCCAGGCTCACCAACTGAGCGGTGGCAGCAGCGGTACCGCCCGTGGCGAGTAGATCGTCCACCACCAAAATCCTTGGTTGGCCTGCTAACGCATCGGCCTGAATCTCCAAACGGTCGCTGCCGTACTCAAGCGAATAATCAATCCCAACGACATCACCAGGCAACTTGCCGGGCTTACGGACCGGCACAAAACCAAGACCACACTGATGAGCGAGGGGAGCTCCAACGATGAAACCCCGGGATTCGATCCCCACAACCAAATCCGGACGCGTGCTCTCGCACACCAGGGAAAGCTGGTGGATGACCTCCGCGACAGCTTCGGGGGAACGCAGCATGGGATTGATGTCTCGAAACAGAATCCCAGGCTTGGGAAAATCTGGAATCGTCCGGATATGCGATTGAAGATCCAAAGCCAGGTGACGAGAAGGCATAACCCCTGGCATCATCGCAGCCATGACAGAAGTCTCTGTGCAGTCTGGTGCCCGCCTCAGCCGTCGAGGTGTGGAGCGTCTCGACCTCCTACTCCTCACGATTGAGGCCCTCGACCTCAACGGTGGAGAAGCAATGCTGTGGACAAGCCACCAGATGGGGCTTCAGGCCCAATTTCCCAATCGTGTTGAACTCTGGAAGCGGCGGTGCCACAACCCCCTTCGCCGCACCACGCGCAGGGAGCAACTCAATCCAGTCGATGCCGAATCCCTGATTTGCTTGGTGTGTGCAATGGCGGAGAGGCTGTACCCGATGCTCCACCAATTACTCTCCAGCCGTGAACCGGAGCAACTCACCCAAGAGCGATGGATGTTGCTCAAAGAGCGCCTGGGAGACCTGATCGAGGAACGGATGAATCTTCGGAGGGGCGCTGTGATGAATCTTCTGGATCACGACAGTGAGGGGCCCCTTCACCGCCAACTGATCAACACCCTGGCCCTCTGTGCTGGCCCCGGTGGGATCGACAGACTCCGCGCCACGTTGCTCGACCCCACACCCTGAACTCCGCCATGCAAAAAAACACGTACCGCTACGAACAAACGGCCGCTCTTCTGCTCGTGGAGGGGTACCCAGATTTATCGGCCGGCCACGGCAACGAAGCCATTGGGATTTTGTCCGCTTGGCGTCTGCAGCTCATCGGAACGCCAGAACTCGAAGGGACCCGAGATCATCTCGAGTCATTAATGAGTGCTGTGATGCCCTATGCGCGGCACCAGCTATCAGGAGTTGGCCTTCGCTTTGGTGCCGACGGTGGCTTCGTCTCCATTGGCCCCATGGACTCGGGCAGTGGGCATCAGCTGGAACTTCGCAGCAGTCGTGAAGGGGTCGAGCCGCTTCAGATCAAGCTCGACGATGCCGACCTGGCTGACCTGGTCCGCTGCCTGGATCGCCTCCGCTTGGACGAACGCGTGAAGCTGACCTGGACGATCCCTACCGATCAAGCGCTGAAACGCCATGAGTTAGTCGATCGCATTCCCCTGCAGCGCCGACTAGCGGCTCCGGTTCTTGGCGGATTTGCTCTCGCTGCAACGGTGGCCGTGGCTCTGCTCCAACCGTTACCCCCGATCGGAGAGGAGTCAGCAAAACCCTTGACCCCGGGACTTGAAACAGCCCAACCCGATGCCGAACGTTGACGACGGTCATTCAGCCTTCAGAATCGACTGAATTCGAACAACAGTTCCAGAGCATGGGTGACAGCTGGTCGGACTTGAGACGACGTGTTGCCCGAATTGGAGCGTCGCTCGACGTGGTGGTCCGCAGCGATCCAGAGGTTTGTGGGCTCAGTGGATTGGACTATCACCTCACCCTTCATCACAGTGGGTACGGCGATTGCACGGTGGGATGTCTCACCCTGATCAACTGTCCAAACGAACTGGTGGTGATTGAATTTTCACGCTGGATGCGTGTGGCAGGCCACACCCTCGAGTCATGAACAGACGAGCTCGAAAGTCCCAAGGATCCGAGCGGCGGGTCTTCCGCCCAAAACGGCCTTTTCCGTACTTGGTTGTGTTCCGGCAACTCGTCGCGGGACTTCTGATGTTGGCGGCTGGTCTGGGCATTGCCGTGTTGCTCCAGCAATTGCCTCAACAAGTTGACGTTGTGCTGCTGGTGAGCGAAGCCATCGCCGACTTGATTCGTGGGATTCAGCAATTGCTGGAGGCCATGCTGGGTCTTGCCGCCATCGTGGTGATCGCCTCATTGGTGGTTCTCGCGTGCGTTCTCAGCTTTGGCGGTGTTTGGCGGCTCATACGACTTGTGCGCATGCTGCTGAAGCGGAACCCTCAAGGACGACGTTGAGGGGGCGCTAACGATCGCTGCATCCGCCAAAGCTCTGCCAGCGTGACCGTGCCATCACGATTCTCATCCAAACGTTTGAAATGACGAGCAATCCAGGGAATCGCCTGGGCTTCCTGCCGATTCAACCGTTGATCACGATTACGGTCGGCCTGTTGAAAATGACGTTGCAGGCGTGGACCGCTGGGCGATGCACCCCTACTGCGCAAATCGTCTAAGAGGAGATAAGAGCGATTGTTCTGACGTTTCAACCGGCGCTCCAGCGCCCGTTGTCCTTGAAGTTCATGCAACTCCAGTCGGCCGTTTTGGTTCCCATCGAGTCGATGAAACAGGCTTTCCATCCGCATGCTGTACGCACGCATGGGTGGCGATTGTGGGGCTCCCGTGGCAGGCATAGCCACCAACACAACAACCAGAGCGGGCAAAAGGGCTCGGGATGCAGTGAACACAATCATCACAACAGACTATGGAGAAAATCTCCCGTCGACGATGTCTGAAATATGACCCATTGAGCAGCAGAGATGACAAGATTCATCCCTGTGAGACCGACCCACCACCCTTCAATCGAGGGCGATGTCAGGTAGAGCGAGCAAATCTCATACGTACTTCGTCACACCCAGCCAACAGATCAGACGCATGAACCAACGGGTGACGGAAGTAGAACTAACGGAACAATGGATCGATCGATGAATGGTGCACTCACCTCGATGATTTGGGTTGTTGATGATGATCCGGAACTTCGAAAGATGGTGAGCACATACCTGCTCGATCAGGGCTATGACGTCAGAGGCCTCTGCGATGTCAAGCAACTGGAGGCACGTCTTGAATGTCAACGCCCCGATCTCGTTGTTCTCGATTTGATGCTGCCAGGAGATGACGGTCTCACCGCACTCCGACGCCTACGGGATGCAGGCGATGACCTACCGGTTGTGATGTTGACGGCTCGGGCAGACGGCGTTGATCGAATCATTGGACTGGAGCAGGGAGCTGATGACTACCTCGCCAAACCGTTTCTGCCGCGGGAACTCTCAGCCAGGATTGAGGCGGTCTTGCGTCGCCGAAGCAAAATTCCCGCAGGCACGCCCGTCGCTGATGGTGGACGCATCAGCTTTGGCGACAATGTGCTCGATTTATCAGCCCGAACCCTTTGGCGTGACAACACCCCCACGGTGATCACCACTGGGGAATTCAGTCTGTTGGCTGCATTCGTTCAGCATCCCCACCGGCCTCTGTCCCGCGAACGTTTGATTGAGTTAGCCCGTGGTCCGAGTTGCGAAACCGATAGCCGCAGCATGGATGTTCAAGTTTCAAGGGTGCGAAAGCTCGTGGAGCCCGATCCAACACGCCCCCGCTATGTGCAAACCGTATGGGGCTATGGCTATGTGTTTGTGCCTGACGGCGAGCCTCGCTTAAGCAGATCCTGAAAATACTGTCCTAATCGGAGGACCCAATCACCCAGCCATGGAGGAAAGAAGACCGAGTAGAGACTGCGTCAAGGACAAGGCAAGCGTGGGGCGATGGGACGAAAAGAACAGGTCTTGGTGACACTCACACAAGCAATTGCCACGCTTAGGGAGACAAAATTTTCTGAACCGTTAAAAGTTCTCTCTTTTGTTCTTTTCCCTACTGGCATTGCTGCTATTGATCTTGAGGCGTGCCCTGAAGAAA
>JADHRU010000074.1 GCA_016777265.1 Synechococcus sp. BS30m-G31 | reverse complement strand
GATCGGTGTTGTAGCTGACGCCTTCCATCAGGCTGAAGCTCAGCCAGGGCTGAACCCAAAGACGGGCACCGATGCCAAGCACGCCTTCTCCAAAGCTTTGGGCGGGTAAGTCGGCGTAGGGAGTGTCTTGGTTGTATTCGCCGCCCCGCTGTTGTTTGGCTACATGACTAAACAAATCAGCTTCAAGTTCCAAGGCAATGGGGCCAGCTCGCGCAATCCGTTTTTGCAATCCAACGCCCATCACGGCTTCCGGGCGCATCCTGCCGTTGAACAGAAATGTGTCGCCAAAAGCAGCATCGATCATCTGACCACCCCAGGCTGTGACGGCCCAGGGCTGCGGATGCCAATCGGGTACCGGAGGCAAGAACGGAGTGCAGGCCATGCTGCTGTCAGGCTCGGCGTGGCTTAATTGGCTTGTTTGTTCCGTTGAAGAGGGGTCGACCTTTGGCTTTTTTGCAGCCTCTTGAGGGGTTGTGGGAGTGCCCTCGAGGTCGATCACGCCATAGACATCATCGAGCTCGCCTTCGTTTTGGACAAGGTTGTAGCGAAGGACCGAGGCTTGAAAAAACTGGTTTCCGCGCTGTAGTCGAACAGAACCGCGTGCAAAAAGTGTGCGAAATCCAGTGTCGAATTCAATTCGATCGGCTTGGATTTGGGCCTCACCCAGCCGAGCTGTCACATTGCCTTCCGCAATGGTGATATTGCGTTTGCTGTCGTAAAACTGGCGGTCGGCCTTGAGCTTGAGCTGCTCAGGGACAAGGGGAGTCTCCACCTCTGGGGACTCGCCCGCCTCATTGACTGGGCTTCCCATAAGACTTTCATCGGCTGCCGCAGGGTTCGACAAATCTGTCGAGCACACCCCTGCTGCCAAAAGTCCCGCTAGGGCGATAGCGAGGCGGGAAGCCGACAAAGAAATTATGCAGTGGCCAGCGAGTGTGACAGCTCAGGGCCAAAGAATGATTGATGATCAGACCAGTGCTTGGCGCGGTCTGATCCGGATCGTTTTAATCCTCGAGGTCTTTGCGACTTGGCGTGCGGCTTGGGTCACTTGCCAGGAAGCCAAAGACGAAAATGCCGAGAAAAAAGAAGACGACCGAGTAAACGGAGATCTTGAGGGCGAGCATGGAGACCGACCGGCGTCTGAGACAGCGATCATCCTATGAGGAATAACAGGGTCGCAACCGGGAACTACCCCATGTCGGTAGGACGATCGGAGTGGATTGAAACGTTTCGCAGTCGCACGCATCGCGACTTGCGCTCTCAGTGGCGCCGTTCCAGCCCGGCAAATTCCCGACCATTTCTTGAGGAGCCATGGGGGCAAAAACACCGCCCTGACTGGTTTTCTCGGGGTCTGCTGATCTGGCCCCGCGGTCGTCAATGGCTGCGTTTGGAGCAACATTTGGCTTGGCCGGGGGCTTGGAAACAAGTGCAAGCCAGTCATGCCCGTTTGGGCATGAGTTGGTGGGCGGAACAGATGCGCTTTTGGGTGGATGGTGTCCTCGTCCATGAAGGCGACCTGTTCGATACGGCTTGTCGCTGGCGTGTGCCGGAGTCTTGTCGTTTTGGGGACACCCTTCACCTCCAGCTCGAACTGTGCAGCCCTCTCCATGACGACGGGGCCTTGATCAGTACGGATTTAGATCTCGAGCCAGATGCGGCAAATCTGGATACGGATTTCAGCTTGGCTCCTCAGGCCCTGATGTTGCACTTGGCTGCAGGGGGAGACTTGCCGGCCCAATGGCATGGGCTGCAGCCCAGTGGTCCAGCGGCTTTACAGGCTGTGGATGAAAAGCTCAGAGCCGCCGAGCCCACCCAGGGTGAAATCCTTTGGATTTCTCACGCTCATCTCGACCTGGCTTGGCTTTGGCCAGTCGCTGACACCTGGCAAGCCGCAGAACGCACATTTCGTTCTGTCCTCGATTTGATGAGGCGGTGGCCAGAACTTCGTTTTGCCCATTCCACCCCGGCTTTATATGCCTGGATGCAGCACCATCGTCCGGCCCTATTTGCTGAGATCCAAGCTGCGAGTCAGGCGGGGCGATGGGAGCCGATCAACGGTCCATGGGTCGAGAGCGACTGCGTGCTGGTGAGTACTGCATCGCTGTGGCAGCAATTTTCGCTTGGTCAGCAGTACAGCTACGACAGCTTTCCCAATTGGACGCATCACCTTGCTTGGTTGCCCGACAGCTTTGGATTTGGAGCAGGGTTGCCGGCCGTTGCTGCGGCAACTGGGGTGCGCTGGTTCTGTACTCACAAATTGGCTTGGAATGCGGTCAACCCTTTCCCTCACAGGTTGTTTCGCTGGCGCAGCCGTGGGAACTATGAGGTGAACAGCCTGATGCTTCCTCCGATTGGTCGGCGCGGTGATCCGGTGGACATGCTCGAAGAGCAGCGCAGTTGGCGGGATCAAACCGGCCGCGATTCAGCGCTCTGGATCCCAGGTGTGGGAGATCACGGTGGCGGTCCAACGGAAGAAATGCTGGAACAGATGCAGCTGTGGAGATCAAATCCAGCAGCTGTGCCCATGCGCAGTGGCACGGTTCGAGAATTTTTGGCGGATCTTGAACCGGCTACAGAGCATTTGCCGGTTTGGCGCGACGAGCTTTATCTCGAGCTTCACCGGGGCTGTGCAACAAGTCGTCCTGATCAAAAGCGTCACAACAGAACTCTGGAGAGGTTGTTGCGTGAGACGGATAGTGCCTCTGCCTTGCTCGCCCTCACTGGTCAGGAGGCGCCGTGGAGCGATTGGCGGCCTTTGTTGTTCCAACAATTTCACGACATCCTCCCCGGTACATCGATTCCAGAAGTCTTCGATCAGGCCGAGCCGCTGTGGCGGGATGCACGCCGGAAGGCAAGACAACAGCGTGATCTGAGCGTGGCAAAACTTCTCGACGTCCCTAATGACGAGTTGTCCGGGCAGCAATGGTCTTGGTGTGCACTCCAACCTTTGGCGTCTTGGTCGCCCATGGTCCGCCTGCCCAAGGGGTGCTGGAGTGTGAATGGCAAGCGCCTTCCTCAGCAGGCGTCTGCAGTGGGGGGAACTTGGGTGCAGTTACCGCTTCAGCGGGGCATCAGCTCTGTGTCACTCCAGCGACGGCCGCCCCAACCCCTGCCACCTCCCCTGCCCAGCGGCCCTGTGGTGATTCAGGAGTTGGCTGCGGGTGTTTGGCGAATGGGCAATGGCTTGATTGAACTGGATTGTTCTTCTGAGGGCGTCCTTCAACTCCGAGATCGACATGGGTGTGAGCAACTGTCTGCTCCACTGCGGTTGGAGCGTTATCAGGATCGAGGTGAGTTTTGGGATGCCTGGGATCTCGCTGCTAATTACGGCGAGCAGTCATTAGGCGTTGAAGTGCTGGATGGGATGCAGTGGGTTGAGCAAGGCCCATTGGTGGCACATCTGGTTCTCAGGAGACGGTTTGGTACCAGTTCTTTGCGGATCGATGTGCGATTGCAGGCCAATCGACCTTGGTTGGAGCTGATCTGCAGTACCCACTGGTCTCAACGCCATGAACTGTTGCGGTTGAACATGCCCTTGGCTCGTCCGGCTGTACGCGTGGCTGCTGATACCAGTGGCGGCGTTATTGAACGCCCGGCATCAGCAAATACTGCAAGAGAAGCTGCCCGTTGGGAGTTGCCAGTGATCTCATGGATGGCGTCACAGGCGGCAGCGCCTGGCGGAGGCCTGGCGGTTTTGCTCGATGGACCGCAAGGCGTCGATTGGGATCCTGGTCGTTTGGGTGTGTCGTTGTTGCGAGGGCCGACCTGGCCTGACCCAGGCGCGGATCGCGGTTGGCATCGCCAACGGATGGCGTTGATGCCGATTGCCGGCTCCTGGAACGCCGAAGGTGTTACTCAGGCGGCTGTTGCATTTCGGGAGCCTGGCTGGTGGAGGCCACAACCAAGTGTGGCAAAGCAATGGTTTCCCGCCTTGCCCGTGTCCATCACACCAATCTCACTCCAGAAAGATGCGGGTGGGGTTTGTTGTCGCGTTCTTAACGCTGGTCCTGCCCGTTGCTCTTGGCGACCGGGACAACCTTGGCTGATTCGGCGTAAGGCGGATGTCCCATTCGCTGACGAAGTGGTGCTTGCACCAGGAGAACTGGTGGCACTGCAGCTGCGTCAGTCTTCGTGATCGTCAAAGGGATCATCCAATTCTTTAGACGGTGGACCGAAGGCTTGGTAGACGCCAAAGCCGGTGAGACTAAGCACAACGGCCATGACGCCAAGGGCAACAGATAGGGCAGGGGACGACGTTTCCATCACAATCTTTGGGCAGGACCAGCCCCGAACCGGAGCTGGCCCCTACAGTATCCGCACTTCCATTAACCCGAGACCCAAGCGTCGCCATGGCCCAACGCACCCGTCTGGGAGACCTCCTCCGCCCTCTGAACTCCGAGTACGGCAAGGTCGTTCCGGGTTGGGGTACCACGCCAGTGATGGGCATCTTTATGGTGCTCTTCCTCGTTTTTCTCCTCGTGATCCTTCAGCTGTACAACAAGTCATTGATCCTCGAAGGCATCAATGTCAACTGGAATGGCTTGGGTTAACCAGACACCATGAATGTGTTCGGCGTCGGCCTTCCCGAGATGGCGGTGATCGGCGCCGTGGCCTTATTGGTTTTTGGTCCTAAGAGATTGCCTGAGCTCGGTAAAACGCTCGGTAAAACCCTGAAGGGGTTTCAATCTGCCTCCAAAGAATTTGAGCGTGAAATCAATAAAGCAATGGCTGAGCCTGAGGTTTTGCCTTCAGCAGAACAACAGTCCAACGACGAGATTCCTCCCGGGGCCTGATTCGCAGTGATGGCCCATCAGCTCAGCCTTGTGGTTGGTTTGGGTAACCCTGGGTCGAAGTACGACGGCACGCGACACAACATTGGTTTCATGGCCCTTGAGCGTCTAGCGCGGAAGGAGGGTTTCAGTTTTCGGCAACAGGCCAAATTGCATGGCTTGGCGGCTGATACAGGTTTTGGGGATCAGCGGTTGCGCCTGCTCATGCCTCAAACGTTCATGAACGACAGTGGTCGATCTGTGCGAGCAGCCCTCGATTGGTATGGCTTTCAGCCAGAAGACATCGTGGTGTTAGTGGACGATATGGACCTCCCTCTCGGACGGTTGCGGCTGCGAGCGCAGGGGAGTGCCGGAGGACATAACGGTCTCCGCAGCACGATTCAGCATCTTGGAACTCCCGTCTTCCCTCGGTTACGAATCGGAATCGGTGCGCCCGCGGAGAATCCAGCTGAACGACGCGCTCGCACGGTGTCCCATGTTCTTGGTCCCTTCAGTCGAGCCGAACAGCCCTGTGTTGATGCAGTGCTGGATGCAGTTTTGGATGGTTTAGATCGCCTGAAAAAGCAGGGCATGGAACGGGCTGGTACATGGATTAATGGATTCCGGTATGAATCCCCTTCAGCGACTTGATGGCAGCCCTTCCTGCTACAACGGCCCATCTCCGCGTCTTACGTCAGTGCTTTCAAGATCAGTGCGTGGAGGGCGAAGTGGCTGCTGGCGGTTTTCAGTGGCAGTTCTATTGGGCGTTTGATCGCGGAGAACTCACTGTGGAACCTTCATTGGGGAGAGCCTTGATTCAAGATGCCCTGTTCCGTTTTCTGGTGCGCACGGATTACCGCCTCGAGCCCGGTGGTGATTACAGCTTCACTGTTCGGGCCAAGTTTTAAGCGAGAAGTCGGGAGTTGCTCCCAGCCAAGAACAGCGTCGCTTGAGGTGATCTTCTGCCATGACGAGGGCGGCAATGGCATCCAGTTCGCTTGGGGGAAGCCTTAATCCTCTTGGGAGAAGACGTTGCCAACCTTTGGCTGGCCATAAATCCCAATACCGCTCGCGGGCCCGCAAGGTTGTGCCGCGCTCATTGACGATATGAACGTTGGTCAATCCGTCGAAGGCTTGCATCCACTGGGTACTGCCCGTGCCATTACCAACGATGATTTGATCCAGATTTTGCTGTTCATGCCAATGGTTCACCCATGCCATTACGGCTTCGGGTGGCACCACCTCGCCCGCTAGAACGCGATTCTGTTGGCTGTCGATCAGCACCAATCCGCATTTGCTTCGTCCTGGATCGAGGGCGGCCAGACGGCTCAAGGGTTGGACTCCACAGTGATGAAGATTGGTTCAGCACTGTTGCTGTCGCGGCTGGAGATGGCCTGCAAGGTGACTCCCTGCTCGGATCGGTCCATCAAGGTTTGGCCAAGTTGCGCAATAGCTTGTCCATCGAATTGCAGCCCGGCGGTGAGTGAGCCGCGTCGTTTGGCCTCTGCGTAGGCCGAGGCAAGCAACAAATTGAGTTGGGTGCGTATGGCCGCGTTACTGCGTTCGCTGGGGTCAAGCCTGACGGAGGCGAGGACATCGCCTTTTTGGGTTACGAGTCGGTTTGGATGAACCTCCGGGAAGGCGTAAACCACCGTTTCGCCACGAAGAACGTTGGTGGCGGATCGCAGCGAGATCACCCAAGTGCCAGGCTTACTGATAATTCCCTGTAAGCGCTTCACGTCGCTACGAGGAACACGAATGATTTGTTGATCCGGGGCGTCTCCTGGCAAGACCTTGCCGTAGGCATTGAAATTGGCTTCTTGCAGCAGGCGATCCACCACCTGTTTGGCCTGATCGGCTGATTCCATCCGAACGGTGGCGGTTGCAAGCATTTGGCCACTGCTCAGGACAACAGCGCCGCGGCGAAGGGCAACAAGATTGCGTTCAAGATCCTTCAGCTCCTTTTCCCCCAGGGTGATGCGGTTGCGCACCGTGTTCAGTTCGGCCTCGGTTTCTTGGATATCGAGATCTCGGGCAGCGATATCGCGACTGAGACGATCTCTGTCGGCCTCGAGGGTTTGACGTTGCTTCTGTAAAGGAGCCAACTCTTGCCGAAGGGTATTGGCTCGTTGTTCAGCTGCTTTGAGCTCTGCTTCGATCCGTACGGTTGCCCGACGTGTTTCGACGCGCTCGCGTTCGGCGGTATCCAGTTGTTCACGACTGTCTTTCAGCCGCGCTTGGAGGGTATCGAGTTCGAACAGCCCAACCCGCAGTTGCCGACTCACCAAAAGCATCAAGCCAAGAGAGAGGGCACTAATCAGGCTGCCGGTCAGCACCGTGATCACCACAGCAGTGCGCCGTGGTCGCATATTGAACAAGCTCAAACGAGCCTTCCCCACTCGACTGCCAAGGCGATCGCCGAGGGTGGACAAAATCCCCCCGAGGATTAGGAGGGACAGAATCAGCAGCCAGCCACTCATGGCAAGAGCCCTCGGCTGCGGATGCGATCAGCTGAACCGTTTGGCCAAGGCGATCGGATCGAGAACGGTGATTTTCTTGCGGTCAATCTGTACGAGACCGGATTGACGCAAGTCTCCCAGCAGACG
>JADHRU010000073.1 GCA_016777265.1 Synechococcus sp. BS30m-G31 | reverse complement strand
ACTCGTCTTCATCCGAGGAGACAAAGCCATTGCCGATCTTCTGGCGCAAGGTGACGCCGTTGAAGGTTGGTGGCCCGAGAGTGTTCGCCAACTCCTTGGCAGCCAATCCCTTGCGAACCGAAACGGCTCCGACCACAAAGCGCGTCGGAGAGTCGTGGGTCAATTGTTTTCCAGTGCAGCACTGAAGCGCTACACCCCTGGAATGATTGGCTTGGTGGATGAGCTCAGCCAAGAGTTGCTTGAAGAAACAAAGCCGATACGGCTTGCTGATCGCATGCGGCGATTCGCCTTTCGCGTGATTGCAACGACAGTTCTGGGGTTAGAGGGTTCAGACCGTGATGCCCTCTTTCATGATTTTGAGATTTGGACACAAGCTTTGTTCTCTGTGCCCATCGCCATTCCAGGAACGCCCTTTGCGAATGCCTTAGCGGCAAGACGTCGCCTACTCGACAGGCTTCGAGACGTTCTTGAGCAAGCGGATCAAAACCGTGGCGGACTGGATTTACTCGCTGGTGGTCTCGATGAGGCAGGACAACCACTCACAGCAGACGACATCGTCGAACAACTACTTCTATTGCTCTTCGCTGGTTATGAAACAACTGCGTCGTCATTGAGCTGTTTGATGCGGGCTTGTCTAATCGAGCCTCATGTTGAGCCATGGCTGCGTGAGGAACTGGATGGCCTGGAGTGGCCACCTCAGGGTGATGCAACCACTGCATTTGATGGGAACCGCGCTCCCAGACTTCAAGCCGTCGTGACTGAAGTGATGCGCATGACGCCACCTGTCGGGGGATTTTTTCGCCGCACCTGCCGCCCGATTGAGCTCGCCAATATTCTCATTCCAAAAGGTCATGTGGTGCAAGTCGCTTTGGCTTCCTCCAATCGTGCTGGAAGCAGCGAATTAAACGAATTTCGTCCTCAACGCCATCTTGATGGATCCAACAAACCAACACTGTTGCCTTTTGGAGGCGGTGAGCGTGTTTGCTTGGGGAAAGCGCTTGCTGAACTTGAAATCCGCCTCATGGTGGTGGGACTTCTGAAACGTGTTCAACTCAGCCTTGCCGGCGATCAGGATCTCGATCTCCAGCTGATCCCCAGCCCGAGCCCCAAGGACGGCCTAAAGGTTGTTGCCAAGCATTACGCACCTGCTGATGCCAGGGCGTGACGTCAACCACGGGCTTCTCAAGATCAAATGCAGTGGCATCCATCTCCTTTCGTAGACGCCTCAACACAGGTATCAGGGCAAGACCGAGCAGTAAGGCCATGAGCAACAGCCATGGGAGCAGGGCCAACAACCAAATGGTTGCCACCGCACTGATGGCAACCGTCGCAAGCGTTCGCAACCATTGCGGCTTCATCCGTCCTGGGAGCTGACGCATCAGTCAGACCTGGCAGAGACGTCGAAAGTTTGGCCTTGGTCGATGCTCAGAAAACATTTCTCTCCAACAGTCAAAGATCTTGGCTAAGGATTCGGTCGAGGTCTCGACGAAACTCATCACGACTAAGCGGGAAAGCTCCTCTTTGACGTCGATTACGGCGTAACAGGAAACCGATCCATACAATCTGCACGAGACAACACAATCCCGCGGTGGTGAGCAAGCTGGGCGTGGGAGAACTCCAGTCCATGACTGGTTAGTAGGTGGACTGAGGCAACGTGAAGCCGGATTGCATATTTCCGATATCGAGCATCACGTAGGTGAGCCAAATCAAGAGCGCTGCAACTCCAGCGCCGGCCGCCACCTTGGCAAAAGATCGGCCGATCATTTCCAGCAGACTGACTTCTTTCATGCGAATAGGACGTGCCCCCTAATTGTGCCGTGTGGACGCAAGCATTGTCGTCATGCGGTGCAGTTGGTCTATCAACGATTGCAAACATCGTTCATGAAAACGTCAACGCAGCGAATGGCTTGATCGAGATTTTGCTTCACAGTGAAGCCAGAGCGCTTTCTTGGCGACAAACTGTGATCTCCATCGGCAATCCAACGAATCTGAATTTGATCGGACAGCACATAGTTATCAACTTCTTCTCGTCCACCCATCGGATCACGCTCCCCTTGAACGATCAACATTGGAGCTGAGAAGGATCCGAGGTGTTCGGTTCTTAATTGATCGGGCCTTTTTAAAGGATGGAAAGGATAACCAAGGCAGACAACTCCTTGGATCAAATCATCGTTGTACAAGGAATTGGCAACTAACGACGCAATTCGCCCACCCATTGATTTTCCACCAATGAGGAGTGGTTGCTGAATCTCCTTATTCACAGCTTCAACAACAGATCGGTAGGCGTCCAGCAAAACCGACAACTTGTCTGGGAACGTCCTGCGGCCTGTTAAGGATTGCCGAGCCATATAGGGAAACTCAAAGCGGACAACTCTCCAGCCTTGATGAGTTAAACCGTCTGAGAGGGAATTCAACATTGGGTCCCTCATGCAACTGCCTGCTCCATGGGCGAACACGAGGGTGGCTTTCGCTTCTACCGGCTTGGATACCAAAAGGGTTGGAGAAACCACCTACGACTGAGTTGAAAAACTCAGCGAGTTGCTGTTGCCTCACTTAAAACGACTGCGGGTTCGTCGAGAGATTCTGAGGTCGAATCAATTTCAATATTCGGCTCGACAAGACGAGAAATTAATTCGTCAATCGAGAAAAGTCCTGGACCGCAAGCCAAAACTGTTCCTGCCGCCGCCAAATAAAGGCCCAGCAATTCGAGCAAGTAAATGTTGAAACCCGCAGTAACGATGGCGTGGTAGATCGCCACTGTGATTGTTCCTGCAATTGCTGCGGCGCCAACCCGGGTTAGCAAGCCGGTGATCAACAACCAGCTGCCAATCACCTCAGAGAACGCGGCGACGTACGAAAGAACGATCGGAAACGGAAGGTGCAGCGGACGAACAAACGCGTCAGCGAAGTTTTCGATATTGGCTAATTTTTCGTATCCGTGATGAATGAGTAGCGCACCGGTCAAAACCCGAAGAACGAGCAAGCCCAGGTCGGCAAACAGAGGGCGGGTGAGAACAGCGCGGATCATGACCCAAGGCAATATCCACATAACTTAAAAAACTTTCGTGAAGCCGTGCGAGCAGCTCGGCATTATTGGTGCGAAATAAGTATTTTTACTCAGAGGACTGCTGAGAGCAGGGCTTCGGCCAAGGCAACCCGGGGAACGTTCTTGTCACTGGTGATTTCCAAGATCCGTCCGATCGAGCCGGGGGTCTCAAGTGCATCGACACAGCATTGAGCAACAAGGCGTCGTGGAATGGAATTCTTGTCCTGCTGATCCGGGCCAGTCAAACGAATACCCTCCTGCTCGAGACCAGACTCCCGTTCAGATAAACCCCCAGGACGAACAACAGTCCAATTCAACCCACTTCGCTCTAACGCTCGTTCACCGATCCTTTTCCACACAAGAATCAGTCCGAAAAGATTGAGTGGATGCCGCCAGCATCCTGCACAGAGCGAACTCACCAACACGACGCGGTTGACGTTGACCCGTTGGCAACTTGCAATTTGGCGCTTCACGCCCCATGCATCGACACGCATCGGGCCGCTGAGATCAATCGATGGTCGTGCACCGGTGGCAATGATCAGCGCCTCAACCCCAAGCAACGCTTGATCGAGCGCACAATCATTCTCGATACTCAGGCGCACCTGCTCGCAATTCGACAAGGATGGTGGAACAGCAGATTCACGACGCAGCAATAGACGCGGTTGAACCCCTGCGGCCAACAACTCCTCTGCAATCCGATATCCGGTTTTTCCTGAAGCACCGCTAACGGCGACAACCCGTGACATGTCTCAACCCCAACTCCTCAAAAGTTAGAAGATCACTTTCTGATTCAGTCGTCATCAACGAGCCACAAAGGCTCATCGATGTTTTGCTCACAAAACAGCTCGTAAAAGGGGGTCGCGAGAGTCGCTGGATAATTTATTGATTTTAGCGAGAAGCCACTGCGGCTCTTCTTTTTAGCCGAACCTTTCCATCATTGTGTTCGGACACAGCCTGCGGAAATTCGTTTTTAACCTTTTGGATATTTTATCCGTTGTTTTTATCGGCCAAGCTTCACCTTTAAGTCGACTAATTTTTTTAGCGGCAGCACACTCCAATACTAACTAAGTATTTCTACCTTTATGGCTAAAGGAACACATCACCTCAAAGATCAATCGGAATAGATCACGAGCTGTGACACATTCATCGTCAAAACGATGAATCCCATGGAGAGTTCGATGGCGAGCTTTTAAACCATGCCCTTTACTGATCGAATCGCACTCACGGGAGCCATCCTCTTCGCGATGGGCCTCGTCTTGGGTGTGGGAATTGGTTCCTTCACAACAATGGCGTCGCTCATCCAGGGGGGACCAGACGTCCTACAAAGCTGGTCTGGTGTTGTAGCACTGCCATAAAAGGTTGACGAACATTAAAAATCTGACTATCAGGTGGCTATCTAAGGGTAGGAATGATGATGGAGCGAGATATTTTTCGTCGTCAAACCCTGAGGTCGAAATCAATGCGTTGGGTGATTAAAAACGTTCAAAAATTGTTGTTTGGTACGAGTCGCAGTTCAGCGTGAACCAACGCTGATGGTCCCAGAACTGATCAAACTCTCAAGTCGAGCAGACAGTTTGAGCTCAGATCCATCGAAACAATCTTGGTTCCCAGCCAAATAAGCTAATTCCTCGCTCGTGATCACTTGGTGGGTCACAGCATCCAGATAAATTTTTACGAGCGACATCGCCAAAGCAGAAGAGCCCGGCAACTCTGGCAAGAATTTTCCACAATCGACGTTCGGCACCGTCCTCAATAGAACCGTGATGGAGAAACAACTTATTCAGGCTCTGATCAAGAAATGCGCATTAGGTCTGTTTGATCTGGCCTGTGCTGTGAGTGGAAAATCGAGTTGGGACTTGAGTTTGCCCATTGGAGTCATCGATGCAAGACGTGATGCTCCAAAGCTGGTGGTGACGTCTGTGGGGACGATTAACTCAACATTGCGAGCATCAGCCACGATCGGCCATCCGTTAATGCTGCAGTTCTTCGCTCGTTTTGAAGAGGAGGGCGTCGAGGAAGCCCTTACCGAGATGAAGCAAGGGGCGCAAGCCGAGGCATTCAACGAGGTTTGGGAGGCTTATCGGGAGGAACGACGCAATGGCGAGGCACCGATGTGGAGTGTCGAAGATGCAACGGCATTCGTCTTGAAATCAAAGGAAGCCCACGCTGATCGGGAAGTGGCCTGCGTCGCGATTCTTCAAGGAGAACCCCATCGGATCGTCACGTTTTCGGTACCAATCGCCTTCCTGACCAATCCAAGCGAATGATCACGGAAGACCTGCCGGTGCAACTCGCCCTCGCTGTGGTGGCGTTGATCTCCAATGGTCTATCGGCGTTTGCTGGTGGTGGTGCTGGCTTGGTTCAGCTTCCAGCATTAATTCTGCTGGGACTGGACTTTTCGACGGCATTGGCCACCCATAAAGTGGCGAGTGTGGCCCTCGGAGTCGGGGCCGCTGGTCGCCACTGGCGAGCCAGTAGCTTGGATCGACGCTTATCGGCTCTCGTGCTTTGCGCAGGGCTTCCAGGGGTTGTTATCGGAGCCAACCTGGTTCTGGCGATACCCGACAACACAGCGACGATTTGCCTCGCTTTTCTCACCCTTGGCTTGGGCCTGTATTCCTCGCGTCGACTACGGCTCGGCAACGATGAACATCGTCGAGCGTTCACTGGCACAACACTCTGGGTAGGTGCCTTTGGACTTTTCACGATTGGGATTATCAACGGATCTCTGACGTCAGGAACGGGCCTATTCGTGACGCTTTGGTTGGTGCGATGGTTCGGATTGAGTTACACCCGAGCTGTCGCCCACACGTTGATTCTCGTCGGACTGGGTTGGAACGGTATGGGCGCCCTCACCCTTGGGCTAAAAGGTGACATCCACTGGCAGTGGCTCCCAGCCCTCATCATTGGCTCACTGATCGGCGGCTATATCGGAGCGCATTGGTCGATCAAACAGGGCGACAAGGTCGTGAAACAAGCCTTCGAAATCTTGGCCCTCATCATGGGCTTTTCACTCCTCGCCCGAGGCCTTCTGATCTGATTCTGCATTGATGTCTCCCAAGAACCGGCTCGAGAAGCGCGTTGCCAACACAACCGTGGCGGCCCCATAGGCGATGAATGTAAACAGCTGGCCCGACGTTCCCTCGGTGTAAACCTCTTCCACCAACAGCATCCAATCCATGAGTGAGGCCACCATTCCCCAGATCACCACACAGACAGAGACGTAAACAATGCCTCGAACTGTTGAATTCATACCGAAGGATGCGCCGGGTCTAAGGCTAGGGGGGGCGGCTCCCGTAATCTCACGGATGCAAGGGACGGATGATGCCGAAAAAGCGCCGCAAGCTCAGCAAGGAGATGGAAGCGGATATGGCCGCAGCAAAACGAAAAATCGAGTTGATCGGTGCCCTCATCAATGACATCCGCGATGAGGACATCCAAGGCGAGTACCTCGGAGCCTTCACACAAATTCGATCAGCCGTGGTGAGCCTGATCGCCAAATACACGACCGATGGATTTTGCGAAGAAACCGAGGGTCTTCTGGCCCTCTACCAAGGGCTCATCAAAAATTTTGAGGAGGACTACGAGCTTTAAACGCAGCAAAGACCCACGAAACTGTTGACCCGGTCCCTTAAGGTCAGCCAGCTCTGGTCGTTTTCTCTATGTCCCTTCGCGAAAACCGTCAACAGGTTTCACCACTTCGATTAAAAATTACACTGCTTGTCGCTGGTTTAGGTCCACTGCTCGCAGTTGGAGTATGGCTGCAATCAAAGGGATTCTTTAATTAATAGTTGTCGTGAAACAGCATCTCTTACTATTTTCACTGCTTTTCACAGCGGGAATCACTCAAGCTGAAACTGTCACCCTTGAACTGCTAAATGGCGACAGCATCACAGGAACAATTATCGAAGAGCTCAGCGATGATCAAGAAAAGATCTTGGATCACCCGCAGCTTGGACGACTCACCATTCCTGCAAGCTCACTGAAGCCAACATTAGACCCACCTGCATGGAGCACATCCATTACCGCTGGGTTAATTGGCAACGAAAAAGATGGTGATTCTTCATTGTCGACAAGCCTGAATGCCGAAAGTAAATATAAGAACAACAAGAATATCCTTGTGTTCAAGGCCGGACTCAACACCAACCAAAGCCAAGACAAGGGTGAACCCTTGGACATCAAAACTCAAAAAGGATCAGCAGGATTTAGATACGATTACCGGCTAAATGATGACTTTAGTTTTTATTCGTTAACGGATTACAATTATGACGGGAAAAATGATTCTGGAGTGAATAGCCTTCTCACTGGTCTCGGAGTAAGCACAACCCTCATTCA
>JADHRU010000072.1 GCA_016777265.1 Synechococcus sp. BS30m-G31 | reverse complement strand
CGGCTGCGCTCCTCCTTGGCATTGCTGAAGAAGGATTGGGGATCGGAGGTTTCAATCACGCGGCCCTGGTCCATAAACATCACTCGGTCGGCCACATCGCGCGCAAAGCCAAGCTCGTGGGTCACCACCACCATCGTCATCCCGCCTTTCGCCAACTGACGCATCGCATCCAGCACCTCCTTCACCCGCTCTGGGTCTAGGGCACTCGTGGGTTCGTCAAACAGCATCACCTCTGGATCGAGGGCAAGAGCCCTCGCAATGGCCACCCGTTGCTGCTGGCCTCCACTGAGTTGGGCTGGATATTTGTGGGCCTGCTCGCGAATCCCCATTTGATCCAGCAACTCGATCGCAAGCTGTTCCGCCGCGGCCTTGGCACGCTTCTGCACCTTGATCGGCGCCAGGGAAATGTTGTCGAGAATCGAGAGGTGGGGGAACAGGTTGAATTGTTGAAACACCATCCCCACCCGCTCGCGAATCGCCCGTACTTGGCGTTCTTCGTGGGCGGCATCCAAGCGCACGCCGAGCACATCGAGCGAGCCTGAGTCCAGGGTTTCTAAGCCGTTGAAGGTGCGAATCAAGGTGCTCTTGCCCGAGCCCGAAGGGCCCATCACCACCAACACCTCGCCAGTAGTCACCTCCAAGCTGACGCCATCAAGAGCGTTCAGGCCCGGCGAATAACTCTTCACCAGATCGGTGGCACGAATAGCGATCGTCATCGGGCAGAACGGACGGGGTCGAGCTGGATCTCAAGGTGACGGGCCAGCAGAGCCATTGCCGTGCACGCCAGCCAGTAAACCGCAGCGAGCCAGATGTACACCTCGAGATAGCGACCAATGAAGGCTGGATTCGCCAACAGGCTGCGGCTAATCCCCAACAGTTCTACAAGTCCTAAAATGGCCATCAGGCTTGTGTTTTGCAGTAAGCCCACCGCTTGATTGGTTAGCGACGGAAGCGCAACCCGCAGCGCCTGGGGGAGCACCACCAACTGCAGCGATTGCCAAGGCGAGAGACCCAGCACCGCTGCCGCCTCCCGCTGGGTGGGTGGAATCGCTTGAAGACCGCCGCGCACATCCTCAGCGATATAAGCGGCTGCAAACAGGGCAAAGGCCACCACAGCCCTCAGCACCCTGTTGATTTCAACTCCGGGCGGGAGGAACAGAGGAATCAATAGCTGTCCAAAGAACAACACGGCAATGAGGGGAATAGCCCGCATCAGCTCGATGTAAGCCGTACTGCCACCCCTCAGGACGGGTAGGTCACTGCGACGACCCAGCGCTAATAAAACCCCGAGCGGCAATGCCAGCAGGCCACTTCCAGCAGTGAGCAGCAAGGTGAGGCTGAATCCACCCCAACTCTGCGTTCCCACAGGAGAGAGGCCCAGTCCCCCTGCAAGAAGCCAAATCCCAAGGGGAGCCATGGCACTCCAAAGCAGGGGCAGGGATCGACGCCATCCGCCATGCCGCGGTCCGAGCAGGGTGATCACAATCAGAACGACAACAGCGACGATGCACAGCAAGGGCCGCCAACGCTCAGCGTCCGGATAACTGCCCACTGCATAGAGGGGCAAATTGGTCACCACAACCGTCCAGTCGGCCCCATGCCACAACCAGTGCAGGCAAGACCAACCCGCCCAGCCGAGCAAAGCCAAAAGCATCAACGTGAGCCATCGATCCAACCAACGGTTCATCAACGACTCCTCTGCAGACGACCCAGCACGGCTCGATTCATCAGGGCCATGCCGCCACTAATTAGTAGGTTCAGCAATAAAAAACTCAGCAACAACAACAGAAAACCCTCAATCGCACGGCCCGTTTGCGTGATGGTCGTATCACTCACCGCGTAGAGATCGGCAAAGCCCACCGCAATGGCAAGCGTGCTGTTCTTCGCAAGGTTGAGATATTGACTTGTAAGGGCCGGCAAAATCGCTGGCAAAGCCTGGGGCAAAACGATTCGGCGCAGTCCTAGACCCTCCGACAAACCAAGACTTCGAAAGGCTTCCCACTGGCCACGGGACACAGCATTAATTCCGCCTCGAACGATTTCGGCGATCGAGGCCCCTGTGAACACCACCAACCCCGTAAGCACCGAGCAAAACTCCACGCTGAGATTCAGCCCCAGAAGGCGTATGCCCTGGTTGGAGACGTGGATCAATCCACCCACGGGAGTATCTGGCAACCCCAAGAAGGCCACGAAATACCAAAAGAGCAACTGCAGCAATAGGGGCACTTGGCGAATTAAGGCCACATAGCCGCCTGACAGGCTGCGCAACAGCCCATTACGACTGCTACGGGCAGCTCCAGCTGCTACCCCAAGCATGGTGGCCAGCAACAACCCCACCAAGATCACCTTGAGGCTGTTCATCCAACCAATGACGAGGGCCCAGGCGTAGCTATCGGTTGGGGCATAGGGCAGCGCTGTCTCCGCGAGGGCGAAACCGGCCGGACGCCATAGCCAACCGAAATCCAGTCCCAGTCCTGTACGAATCAAATTCACAGTGATGTTGTTGATCAACAGGCCGCCAAAAGCCATCAACGCAACAACAACGCCAAGCTGAATCCAGAAACGTCCTCGACGAAACATCTGAGGCATCAGGTGAACGGCGGAGCAATCATCAAACCGCCTTCCCCACCCAAACGATTGGGGCCTCTCGGAATGGTGACGGCACTCCCGGGGCCGAGATGACGGTTATAGATCTCGCCATAATTTCCCGTCGCCCGAATGACCTGAACCACAAAGTCGTCAGGGAGACCAAGCTTCGCTCCAAGGCCTCCATCAACACCCAAGAAACGACGCAGCGCGGCCTGCGATGGATCCGCGACAGCCTGCTCAAGAACATCGTCAAGGTTGGCTTGGGTGATGCCACGTTCCTCCGCTTCGATCAACGCATACACCACCCAATTGGTGGCATCCGCCATCCGTTGATCACCCCCAACAACGGCTGGAGCCAAGGGTTCTTTACTCAACCGGTCCGCCAGAATCACATGCTGTTGAGGGTCTTTAAATCCAGAACGGGCCGATGCCAGCTGCGAACGATCGGAGGTCATCGCGGCGCAACGACCTTGCAGATAGCCACCCACCACCTGGTTTAGGTCTTGGTATTTGATCGGCGTGTAGGGAAGACCCTGCGCGGCGAACGCATCGTTCAAATTCTGCTCGGTCGTGGTTCCGGATCCAACGCAAATGGCTTTGCCACTCAGATCAGCCATCGAACGAACGCCACTCCCTACAGACACCATTAATCCCTGCCCATCGTGAAACACCGTGGGAGCAAAGCTCAATCCATTGCCCCCAGCTGCATCACGGCTCAGGGTGTGAGTCGTGTTGCGCGACAGCAGGTCAATTTCTCCAGACCGCAGTGCCGTGAATCGCTCTGGTGCCGTAAGGGGTCGGTACTGAACCTTGGAGCTATCGCCGACAAAGGCCGCGGCCATGGCCTTGCAGAGATCCACATCTAACCCGGCATAGCGACCATCAGGACTCAAGAAACTGAAGCCCGGGATCTTGCCACTCACGCCACAAAAAAGTTCACCCCTCTCCTGCACCAAGTCCAACCGGGAACCAGTGCCATCGCCCAGGGTGGCGCATCCACTGAGCAGACCAATCAAGCCGCCGACGGCACCAATCAGACGACAAGAAATGGGTCTGGACATTGACAATGGGACGAATCGGATCGGATTGTCCCAGATCCTCGTGCAACCAACAAAAACATCGGTACGTTCTGGGGGCCATCAGCCCTGGATATGAAAGTTGTCTGCTGGCTGTTGACTGGATTTATCGGGCTGAGCTTGACAACGGCAGCCGGCGCGTGGGAGCAGGGCGATCGAAGCAACTACAACAACAAAATGGCCCTTCTTGGTGTGTTGCTGGAAGGCGCCAAAGAACGTGCACAAGCTCGTGGTGACATTGAGACACTTTGCCTACTCCTCAGCATTGGCAAAGACGTCACCACGAGTTACGTGAATGTTGCACCGAACAATCAACAGATCAATCAACGTTTAGTAGAGATGAATAACGACCTCGATAGATGCCTAAGCATTTTGCAGAAAACAGCATTTAAACCCTAAGCATGGGCAGACTCTTGCCCTCCGATTCGTTCAAACAAATCAAGGGTTTCTTGATTCATGCCCACCACGGTGACCTCTGACCCACCAAGACGTAACTTTCGGATCACTTGATCAAGGGCTGTTACACCACTTTGATCCCAGATATGGGCCTGAGAGAGATCGATACTGATCCGCTCAGGATGATCATGCAAATCAAAACCTTGAACGAAATAGATGGTGCTGACAAAAAACAACTGACCAATGACCCGGTAGTGGCGTTCTTGAGCACTGATCACTTCTGATTCCACCCGAATCACCTTGGCAACTTTGCGGCTGAACAAGATGCCCGCAAGGGCAACACCGGCCAACACCCCAAGTGCCAAGTTGTGCGGAGTCGTGAGCATGGTGACCGCAAACGTCATCAGCATCACCGAGGTGTCGCTCTTTGGAATCCGTCGCAGATTGCGCAGGCCATTGATATCGGCAGTACTCACCGCAATGCTGATCATCACGGCCACCAAAGCAGCCATGGGAATCTGCTTCAACCAGGAGCCCGCCAACAGGATCATGGCCAGCAAACTGACTCCTGAGAAGAATGTTGAAAGGCGCGTTCTGCCGCCGTTGTCGATGTTCATCACGGATTGACCAACCAAGGCGCAGCCAGCCATGCCGCCAAATAACGATGAGACGATATTGGCGATGCCTTGGCCGCGGGCTTCTACGTTTTTGTTGGAGGTTGAGTCGGTTTTGTCGTCAAGGATGTCTTGGGTCAGAAAGCTTTCCATCAAGCCCACTAACGAGATAGCCAAAGCGGTGGGCAAGACCAAGCCAAGGGTTTCGAGGTTGAACGGCACACCTCCATTGCCTTGACCGAAAGGAATGCCAAGGCTGGGTAAGCCATCCGGAAGATTGCCCAGGCTGCTGACCGTCGGAATATCGAAATGGAACCCGATGCTGATGGCCGTCAGCACAACGATCGCCACCAGCTGTGAAGGGACAACCCGCGTCAAGCGTGGCAATCCATAAATGATCACGAGCCCTAAAACCACCAAAGCCCACACCACCGGGACCTGGCCGCCATGGGGCAACAACAGACCCGCCGCATGATCACCTCCCTCACCATGACCACCGCCAAAACCAAGTTGGGGAAGCTGCGCTTGGAAGATCAACAAAGCCAAGGCATTCACAAATCCGCTGAGCACCCCTTGGGGAACAAAGCGCATCTGATCGGCTAATCGCATGTAGCCCCAGAGAATCTGGAGCACCCCGGTCACAAGACCAGCCACCAACAAATATTTCACCCCTAAGCCAGGGCCGATCCCCTCACCACTGGCCACAAGGCCAGTCATCAACAAAGCTGTCGATCCTGTCGCAGACGTAATCATCGCCATCCGTCCGCCAACGACCGCAATCGTTAAGGACAGACAAAAGGCTCCAAAAAGCCCGACCTTGGGATCAACCCCAGCAATTCCGGAGAACGCAATCGCCTCTGGAATCATCGCGAAGGCGACGACCAAGCCTGAAAGCAGGTCTTTGCCGGGATTGGAGAACCACTGATTCACCAAAGTGGAACTGGATCGCTTGGCCATGACCAACGCCGTAGGCTGCCGCGACCGTAGATCAGAGCGGCGGCAGGTTGCCAGCGGGGTCGACCTTCTGCTTTAGGGCTTTCAAGCCAGGCAGCCATCCACCAAAAGCTTGCTCAAGCTCGCGTTGATGAAACGGAAGATGGTCATGAAGCTGAGCCAGATGAACGCCAGGGCAGAGCGGTTGCAAAACAGACCAAAGCTCCTCGAGCCACTGCAGGCTGCGTTGACGCATCGCTAAATCACCTGCGACCCAACCCGCCGTAATCCAAGGCTTCCAAACAGCGTCACGGTGGTGGAACGACGTGTGATCACTCGGCACAAGTGAGGTTGCACCCCCTAATTGCTGACCCGACAGGCTGCATGAAGAGTGGGGACGACGATCCATGCAATCCCGAAGAAGGGGCATGCGCTCTTTCCAGCCAGCGGCTCCTGCCGGCCCCAACAGTCCCACCACCTCGGAGTGCACACGACCTGCACCTGGCCTTGGTACCACTAAGGCAGGCAATTGATCCAAACCGTCAATGCGCCCGATCTTGCTAGAGCCAGGATCTTGTGCGTACACCCGCAAGATATCCAACCGATCAGCATCCCCCCAATGCCACTGAAGGCAGATGGATGGATCAGAGGCTTCAGCCTCTTGCATCCAGTCGGGAAGAGCATCTGATGGAAGACGGCACTGCTCGACCCATAGCGGTATGCGGGGATGGGTGAGCAGACGCACCTCACTCACAACAGCCAAAAATGGTGCAGCACCACAAAGGCCACGCCACTCAGCTGAATCGCCATCGCGATGGCGCTGAAGCCAGAATTCCTCCCCATTTCCCCACACTCCCCGGATGTCGAGGAGGTGGTCGATAGCCAAACCCAGCGCACGACTACGGGGTCCCATACCGCCGGTCAAGACATAACCGAGTCCTGGCATCCCAGACAAACCGGTTGGGATCGATTGGCCGTAGGGGAGCAAGGCTTGAAGCACATCCCGCATCCGACAACCACCACCGACCCAGACCGCGTGATCAGTGCTCTGCCAGACGATCCGATTCAGTTGCGGTCGCAGATCAAGTGTCCATTGGTTCTGGGCTGCTGCCAACGAACTTGTCCCACCACTGCAGACCCGCAAAGGCCTCGGCCCGGACCAGGTTTTCAGCAAATCGGACAATTCAAATGGAGACGGACGCAAGACCCCCATAGGTCCAGCATCTTGTGCCTGCGCATTGAATAGATCGAGGAGTGCCTGATCCATTGCTGCACGCCGAATAGGGTCTAGCCATTCGTATAGCGAAACGAGCGCCTTGGCCGACTTCCAAGCAGAACCAGCAGTTGAACGCCTTGGGGTGCTGATCTGTGGCCACGGCAGCCGCAACCGTCTTGCCGTTGAAGAATTCGCACAAATGGTCGAAAAACTTCGACCCAAGCTTGCTCCCATGCCTGTGGAGCATGGCTACTTGGAATTCGCCCAACCAATTTTGAGGGAGGGTTTGGATTCACTCCGCCAACAGGGGGTCACCAAAGTGCTGGCCATCCCTGCCATGTTGTTTGCGGCAGGGCACGCCAAGAACGACATTCCCTCCGTTCTGAATACCTACACAGCGGAAACTGGCCTGCCCATCGACTACGGCCGTGAATTGGGCGTCGATCGATTGATGGTGGCTGCCGCAGGGGCCCGGGTCCAAGAAGCTTTGGACCGAGCATCCGACGACATCCCCATCTCCGAAACATTGCTTGTTGTTGTTGGGCGCGGATCCTCCGACCCAGATGCCAACTCGAATGTGGCGAAGGTGACTCGAATGTTGGTGGAGGGGTTCGGCTTTGGCTGGGGTGAGACCGTCTATTCCGGGGTGACTTTTCCCCT